>NZ_DLTI01000026.1:156787-237097 GCF_002501455.1 Comamonas sp. UBA7840
CAAGCCCAAGCCCAAGCCCACCAGCATGACCACGACAGGAATGGCCGCCAACCATGTGGAGATCCACATGTTGTTCATTGGGTCGTAGAGTTGTTGCCAAACCGTTTTGATTCTTTTCTCAATTTTTTTGTGAAAGCGTGTAAAGCCGAGCAATGGTCGTGATGACGGTTGTCTGGCCTTAGGCGTTTAACCCGCGTTCCAAGGGGCGAAGAGAAAATTTCATGCACTTGGAAATGATTGCATTACCCCGCAAGGGGTTTCGCCCAAGCGCAGCTGTTATGGAAAGCATGCGGTATCGTGCACAGCATGACGATGAGCTTTTGGAAATTAGGGTGGCGCACACTGTGGCGCGATGCGCGTGCGGGTGAGCTGCGCCTGCTGTGGCTGGCAGTCACGCTGGCCGTAGCGGCGCTGACGTCGGTGGCATTTTTTGCCAACCGCTTGGAAGCCGGGTTGGAGCGCGATGCACGCCAGTTGCTGGGCGGTGATGTGGTGATCGCCAGCAACGATGGCAATTTGCAAAGCTTTGTGCAGCAGGCGCAGCAAGAGGGTCTGCGCCATGTGATCACGCTGGTCTTTCCCACCATGGGGCGCGGCACCGATGAGCGTGGTGGCAATACCCGCTTGGTGGCGCTGAAAGTGGTTGAGGACGGCTACCCGCTGCGCGGCACGCTGCGCGTGTCGCCAGGCGTGGGCCAGCCGGATGCCAGCACCGATGCCATTCCTGCTCCCGGTAACGCGTGGGTGGATGCGGCCTTGCTCTCCGGGCTGGAGCTGCAAGTGGGCGACACCTTGCTGCTGGGCGACGCCAGTTTGCGCATTGATCGGCTGATTACGGCCGAGCCCGATCGCGGCGCGGGCTTTATGAGCTTTGCCCCGCGCGTGATGATCAACCAGCAGGATTTGGATGCAACAGGCTTGGTGCAGCCGGCCAGCCGCATCACCTGGCGCTTGGCGGTGGCAGGTGACGATGCTCGGGCGCTGGCGCGTTATGAAGCCTGGGCCAAAGCGCAGGTGGGCGACAAAGGCCGCAACGGCCGCCGGGTCGAATCCCTGGAAAACGGCAGCCCCGAGATGCGCCGCACGCTGGAGCGCGGTGAGAAATTTTTGAGCTTGGTAGCGTTGCTGGCAGCGCTGTTGTCTGCGGTGGCCGTGGCCTTGGCCGCGCGTGCCTTTGCCCAGCGCCATCTGGATGCGGCGGCCATGCTGCGTGTGCTGGGGCTGCCCCAGCGCAGCATTGCCTGCGCTTATGTGCTGGAGTTTGCGCTGGTTGGCCTGTTTGGCAGTGTGCTGGGCGTGATCCTGGGTTGGGGTGTTCACCACGGTTTTGTCTGGCTGCTGGCGGGCTTGGTGGCCGATGGGCTGCCGCCGCCCAATCTGTGGCCCGTGGGTTTTGGCGTGGGCATGGGCATGACACTGCTGCTGGCTTTTGGTCTGCCACCGGTGTTGCAGCTGGCCCAAGTGCCACCGCTGCGCGTGCTGCGCCGCGATGTGGGGGCCATCAAGCCCATGTCTGCCGGTGTGCTGCTGGTGGGGGTGCTGGGTTTTGCCGCGCTGCTGATGGCGGTGAGCCGCGATGCCAAGCTGGGCGGCATTGCCGTGGGGGGCTTTGCCGTGGCCACGCTGTTGTTTGCGGCCATGGCGTGGCTGGCAGTCAAGCTGCTGCGCCGTGTGGTGCAAGAAAACACTGCACCGCGTTGGCTGATTTTGGCCACACGCCAACTGGCAGCACGCCCCGGCTATGCCGTGGTGCAGGTCAGCAGCTTGGCGGTGGGGCTGCTGGCGCTGGTGCTGCTGGTGTTGTTGCGCACGGACTTGGTGAGCAGCTGGCGCCAAGCCACGCCTGCCGATGCCACCAACCGTTTTGTCATCAACATCATGCCGGATCAAGCGGATGCATTTCAGGCCCATTTGCGGGCAGCAGGCGTGAGCCAGTACGACTGGTACCCCATGATTCGCGGGCGTCTGGTGGAAGTGAATGGCCGCGCAATCAGCCCGGACGACTATGCGGATGATCGCGCACAGCGCATGGTAGATCGGGAGTTCAACCTCTCCAACGCCGAGCACATGCCCGATAAAAACCGCGTGACAGCGGGCGCCTGGGTGCCTGGTGAAGCCGATGGCGCCAGCGTCGAAGAAGGTATTGCCGAAACCTTGGGCCTGAAGCTGGGCGATGTACTGGTGTTTGATGTGGGCGGCATTCGCCACAGCGCCCGAGTCACCAGTTTGCGCAAGGTGGACTGGGGCAGCATGCGCGCCAACTTCTTCATCATGTTCCCCGTGGCGCAGTTGCCCGATGTGCCCGCGACCTATATGGCGGCCTACCGTGCCCCCACCCAAGCGGGCTTTGACAACGGCTTGCTGCGCGCCTTCCCCAATGTGACGAATGTGGACATGGACAGCACGATTGCCCAGGTGCAGCGCGTGCTTGATCAGGTGATTCGCGCCGTGGAGTTTTTGTTCGCCTTCACGCTGGCAGCGGGGCTGGTGGTGCTGTTTGCTGCGGTCACAGCCACGCGCGAAGAGCGCGCCCGCGAATACGCCATCATGCGCGCCATGGGGGCCCAAGGCCGCTTGCTGCGCCAGGTGCAGCGGGCCGAACTGGCCGGTGTGGGCTTGCTGGCCGGCTTTTTGGCCAGCGCGGTGGCCATGGCGGTCGGCTGGGCCTTGGCCCGCTGGGTGTTTGAGTTTGCGTGGACGGCCGCCTGGTGGGTGCCTGTGGCAGGCGCTTTGACGGGCGCTGTGCTGGCGTTGCTGGCTGGCTGGTGGGGCCTGCGCGAAGTGTTGCAGCGGCCAGTCATGCACACCTTGCGCTCTGCAGCTGAGTAAAAAAGATAGCTGCTAGCGTATGCAAATGAATGGCTTCAGATGGTTTTATATTCGAAGCCATTCATTATCAAGCGCTAGTAGCTCATTTTTTAGAAAAACAGTGTGTGGGCTGCGTTGTGTCAGACGAACGCGGATATGTGTGACCCGCCCATTGCAACCCTCTTGCCAGTCCGCATGGGCCGGCGCATGCTTAACGCATGAGCACCATCACCCAAACCCATCTCCAAGCCCTGAAAACCCATTTGCAGCAGCGTGCGCAGCAACTGCTGCAAGAGTTGGACACTGCCCGCAGTGAACAGGCGCAAAGCGTACACGACACCGAAGATTTGCCGCCTGAGCCGGATGCCAACCAGAGCCGCGATACCTCGGACCGCGAGGTACGCCACGCAGAGCAAATGCGCGATCAGCAAGAGCTCAAAGACGTGCGTGCTGCCTTGCAGCGCATGGAAGACGGCAGCTACGGTGAATGCATGGATTGCGGCAAAGGCATTGCCTTGGCGCGGCTGCAGGCTTTTCCTTCGGCCAAGCGCTGCATTGCCTGCCAGACGCTGCACGAGGACAAAAAGCGCCGCGCCTGAAATCAAAGTGCGATGCCGCGTTTTTAACCTTGGGGCAACGCACTGCTTTGCACGGCTGGCACACTCACCGTTTTGTGTGGTGTGACGCCTGCGCATGTCGCAGGCATTTTGTGCAGAGCGAAGCATGCAGATTGAAGAAAAGCCCCCTTTCGATACCCCGTTTGAATGGATCGGCGGGGAAGCGCCCGTGCGCCGTTTGGTAGACCGCTTTTACGACCTGATGGATCTGGAGCCCGGTTATGCCGAACTGCGCGCCAGCCATGGCAGCACGCTGGAAGATGCGCGCCAAAAACTGTTCTGGTTTTTGTGCGGCTGGCTGGGCGGCCCTGACCATTACGTAGAGCGCTTTGGCCATCCGCGCTTGCGCATGCGCCACATGCCTTTTTCGATTGGTATTTTGGAGCGCGACCAATGGGTGGCCTGCATGGACCAAGCCATGGCCGAAACCGAGGTGCCGCCTGCCTTGCGCGAGCGCCTGAAAAACAGCTTTATGCAAACTGCCGACTGGATGCGCAACAAAGGCGTGTAAGCCATCGGCCAAGCGCTTGCTGCGCACGCGGACAAGCCTTCGCCGGTATGGTGGAAGCTTGTTGGTTTTGAGTTTGTTTTCAACAAGGACAGCGTCATGCCTTTTTTGCTGCAAGTCGATTTTGAAATGGATGGCCCTTACGGTGAGGCTATGGTGCAAGCCTTTGAAGGCTTGGCCCACAGCATCAACCAAGAACCGGGCATGCTGTGGAAAATCTGGACCGAAGACCCCGACCACAAGCAGGCCGGGGGCGTTTATCTGTTTGATATCCATGCCCACGCGCAGCAATACCTGCACATGCATACGGCGCGCCTGACGCAGGCGGGTGTGCGCAATTTGCGCGCCAAAATTTTTGCGGTGAATGAGGCGCTCAGCACCATCAACCACGGCCCTGTGACGGTTGGCTAAAACAGCACTTGCAACGCCCTAGGGTGTGCCTCACGCGCTCGGTATGATGCAGGCATCTATACCAAGAGGGGGTGAAAATGGCTGCATATATCGTGCTGGGGCTGGTGGTGGTCATCGCGCTGTGGGCGGTGGGGGTCTATAACCGCCTGCGTACCCAAAAAAATCAGGTGGAAAACGCGTTTGCACAGATTGATGTGCAACTCAAGCGCCGCTATGACTTGATTCCCAACCTGGTCGAAGTTGCGCGCGGCTATATGCAGCATGAGGCCAGCACCTTGGAGGCTGTGACGCGCGCCCGCAATCAAGCAGTGGCTGCCAGCGATGCCTTGCGCAGCCATGCCCGCGATGGCAAAGCCTTGGCCGCTTTTTCTGCGGCAGAGCAGGCCCTGGGTGGTGATTTGGGGCGGTTGATGATGACGGTAGAGGCGTACCCGGACCTCAAGGCAGATGCGCAAATGCAAAGCCTGAGCGAAGAAATTGCGAGCACCGAAAACCGCATCGGTTTTGCTCGCCAAGCCTTTAACGACCAAGTGCTGGCGTTCAATGACCGAGCCAGCCAGTTCCCGGACCTGATCGTGGCAAGGTTGCTGGGATTTGCCCACATGGGCATGCTCGAGTCCACCACCAGCGCGCAAGAGCGCACTGCACCCCAGGTGCGGTTTTAAGTACAGCCCAAGAAACGGTTGCAATCCATGCGTTTTTGGGATTGGCAAGCCGATGCGCGTCGCACCACGCGCTGGTTGCTGCTGCTTTTTGCGGGGTGTGTGCTGGTGTCGCTGGCCGCTGTGCATGGTGGCTTGACGTTGGCGTGGTGGCTGCTGTTTTCGCACGCCGGCATGGACTATCCCAAAGGTTTTGTCTTGACCAATGTGGGTGTGACCTTGATGCTGATTTTGGGTGGTTGGTGGCTCACCCGCGAAGAGCTGAGCCAAGGGGGCCAGAAATTGGCGCAGCGCATTGGTGCCCGGCAGGCGCGCCCTGCGCAGGGGCAGGCAGAGCAGCAACTGTGCAACATTGTTCAAGAAATGTGCGTCGCTGCCCAGATGCAGCCCCCACAAGTGGTGGTCTTGGCGCGCACCGATGCCATCAATGCTTTCGCTGCCGGGTGGACGCAGGACGACGCGATTGTGGCGGTGACCCAAGGGGCGCTGGACTATCTCACGCGCGATGAAATGCAGGGGCTGGTGGCGCATGAGCTGTCGCACCTCAAAGAAGGCGACACCCTGTTGAATATGCAATTGGCGGGCATGGTCAGCGGCTTGGAGCTGGTTTACAACTTTGGTGACACGGTGCGCGAGCGCGGTGGCCTGGCCTGGTGGTTTGGTACTGTGGTCATGGCGGCAGGCTTTGTTGGGTGGTGCAGTGGGCGTTTACTCAAAGCAGCAGTCTCGCGCCAGCGTGAATACCTGGCCGATGCGCGTGCGGTGCAATGGACGCGCAGCCGTGATGCATTGGGCGGCGTGCTGCGCAAAGTGATGACGCAGCGCCAGGCCGCAGCACAGTTTCGGGGCGGCTGGCTTGGTGATGCGCGCAGCCATGCCGGGCTGAACCACCCGCTGGTGCAGCACATGCTGCTGGCTGAAACCCCAGACAGCAGCAAGCTGGAGCACTGGCTGGACGCCCACCCGCCCCTGGAGGCCCGCGTGGAGCGCATTTATGGCCGTCCGATGCGTGGTTTGCCTTTGCACGCTTGCGCAACCAACCCCTAAAAGCAGCGCAGCGCTGCAAAGGCTTGAGCCATGTCCACCTCTTCACAGCCCGCGTCTTGGCAGTTGTTGCGTGCAGTGCCTGCTTTTGCGCATCTGGACACTGAGCGTTTGACGTGGTTGGCGCAGCAGATGCGCTGGAGCTCACTGGACAAAGGGCAAGAGGTGAAAGAGCCTTTTTGCGATGCACGTGTGCATGTCATCTTGTCGGGGCAGCTACAGGTGTTGTGCACGAATGTGCAGGGCAAAGAGCTGCTGCTGGGGGAGCTGCTGCCGGGGCAAATGTTTGGCAATATCTTGCTCTGTGCATCCATTCCGCCAGGGATGTCTCTGGTTGCGGCAGAGTCGACCTTGCTGGTGGTGATGGACAAGGTATCTACCCAAGAGTGGCTGGTGACCGATGTCAGCGCGGTTTTGGGCATTCTGAACAACGTGACCAATTTGCTGTGGCAACTGGTCAATCGCGTTGTGGAGATGGGCACACTCAATGTGCGCAGCCGCTTGCATATGCGCTTGCTTGCCCTGGCGCAACGCCAAGGCATACGTAACAACCAAGTGGTGCTGGCCCCTAGCCCTACGCAAGCCAGTTTGGCTGCCTACTTAGGAACCAGCCGCGAAGAAGTAGCGCGTGAAATGTCTCGCTTGGTACGGCTGGGGCTGCTGCAAAGACAGGGCCGCAATATTGCGCTGATCAATGTGGATGGTTTGATCGCGTTGGCCGAGGCCCAGTAATCGCACCCCGCAGGTTTTGCTGGAACGGGATTTTGCCTGGCAAAAGTGAGAAAACGCACAGACATTCCCGGCCGCTAAGGTTGACACTCCTGCTCCATGAACTGCAGCCGGTGCCGGCTTATCCGGTGCCTGCTGCTGACAGAGAAGGAGTTAACCATGTCCATGTATTACCGAATTTTGGCCTGTGCAGCGCTGGCCTTGGGTGTGAGTGCTGTGGCCCAAGCCCACAATGACGCTGCTGCAAACACCGCAACGCAAGGACTGACCCGTGAACAGGTGCTGGAAGATTTGCAGCAGTGGCATGCGTCAGGCATGACCTTTGTTCCCCATCCGTCCGGCTACAGCGATGCAGCGCAAAGCCCCGAGTACCAGCGCTACCTGCAGCAAAGGCAGGCCGCAGCGCAGGCCAAAGCTGCAGAGGCGGATGCTACACAGACTGTGGCCTCTGAGGCACCTGCAAAGCAGCCCTAAATATTGGAATAACGACGAAAAAACAGCCCGCCGGGCATATGGTTCATGCGCCAGTCTTCTGAGATTCAGGATGCACAGCTGATCGCTGCTGGATGAAGTAGAAAGCCCATGGATTGGGGGCAAGCACATTCTTGTGCTTGCCCTTTATTTTTACCGAGCCTGACGCTGCACGAGCACGATGCGTGCTTCAGAGCTGAATGCCAGCAGCGGCAATGACGGAGCCAAAGCGCCGGCTTTCAGCGAGGATGAACTGCTGAAATTCTGCGGACGTAGGGAAGTAGTGCTCATAGCCAAAAGTTTGAAACTTGGGCTGTATGTCGGGCTCACGCAGGGCGGTGGTGAGATCCCGCCGCAGTTGTATGACCGTCGAGGATGGTGTGCGGGGTGAAACTGCCAGTGCATTCCACCCCGTCACAATGGCTTGGGCGGGGCCTCCGGATTCAGCCACGGTAGGAATGTCTTCAAAGCCTTGCAAGCGCTGTGGTGCCATCACCGCCAGAAATCGTAGCTTGCCAGCGCGAGCCAGTGGGCCTGCGGTGCCAGAAGAGCCCAGCGCAAAGTCCAGATCCCCATTCGCCACACTTTGGTAGAGCTGGCCGGTTTCCTTGAAAACAATGTGCTCCATGCGGGTGCGAGTCAGCGCTGCCAGCTGCAAGGAACCCAGGTGCACGGCATTGCCAATCGACCAAGAGCCATAGTTGAGCTGGCCGGGGCGCGCTTGGGCGTCTGCAATCAAGTCAGCCATGCTGCGGTATGGGCTGTGGTTGGGCACGCAGACAAAAAAGAAGGTGCGAAACAGCGGGGCCAGCACCAGAAAATCACGCACAGGGTCGTACGGCAGTTTGCGAAACAGATGCGGGTAAGCCGCAAGGTGCACGTTGTCCAGCAGCACCATGTCGGTGCCGTCTTGCGCCCCTCGTTTGAAAGCGTCAATTGCAATAAAACCGTTGCCTCCGGGGCGGTTTTCAATCACGACAGCTTGATTCCACATGCGCGCGAGTTTTTCGCCCACGATGCGTGCCGTGCCATCGGGGCCACCGCCCACCGGGAAAGGATTGATGATGCGCACAGGTTTGCTGGGCCAAGTGGGGTTTGCCGCTTGGCTGCGAAGCACAGGATTGGCGGCAAAAGCACCCAATGCCAGCACAGCGTGGCGTCGATTCAGCAAACTCATGGCAAACAGGGACTCCGTGTTTGGAAGATGTGGGTGGGAACGCGTCGTAGGCATCAAAAAAGGGTGCCGTCAGTACAGCTTGCGCTTGCCCGGCTGCAGCAGCACGACCAAGGCGCCAGCTCCACCATCGGCAGGGCGCGCTTGCACAAAGGCCAGTACTTCTTTTTTCTGCACCAGCCAGCGCTGTACCTTGGATTTGAGAACGGGGGTTCTTCCCGGTGAACCCAGCCCTTTGCCATGCACCACGCGCACGCAGCGCAAGCCGGTGCGGTGCGACAGGCGGATGAATTGGCCCAGCGCCTCACGCGCTTCATCCGAGCGCAGGCCGTGCAAGTCCAGCTGACGCTGGATGCTCCAGTGCCCGCCGCGCAGTTTGTGTGTCACATCGAGGCCAATGCCGGGGCGCCGGAAGCTGAGTTGGTCATCTACATCCAGCAGGGTGCTCACGTCAAATTCGTCACTCATGGCCTCGCGCAGCACCCGCTCCTCATCCAGCTCATGCTGCAGGCGGCGGGGCGTGGGGGGCGCTTGCTCCAAAGCAATGCGATCCGTGCGCGGCAGCGGCGTGACGGCGCCCACGAAGTGCGTGAACAGGTTGCGTTCACGCTCGGCGGCCACTGCTGCGGCTTTGCGGGCTTGGTCTGCAGCTTCTTGGCGTTCGCGTTGCAGCTTGAGCTCTTTGGCAATACCACCCAAAGCATGCAAGCCTTGGTGGCGGAAAGCTTGGCTCATTCCAGTTGCCCTTCTTCGGCCATCGAGTGGCTGGCGCCTTGGGTCACGATGATGTGATCGAGCACTTGCACATCCAGCAAGCCCAGCGCGCTTTTGAGGTTGCGCGTTAAGGCGTGATCGGCCACGCTGGGCTGCACGCTGCCACTGGGGTGGTTGTGCGTGAGGATGACCGCCGCTGCATGGTGGTGCAATGCGCGCAGTGCAACTTCGCGGGGGTAAACCGAGGTCTGGGTTAGCATTCTGTATCCGAGAAATAACAAGGTGTTGATCATGAAGCCAAGAGTCATAAGCTACACGCGCTTTTCATCACAAAGACAATCCAAAGGAAGATCAGAAGAAAGGCAAACAGACGCGGCACGAGACTGGTGCGAGCAGCATGGTCTGGAGCTTGACGAGAACATACAAGACCTAGGGATAAGTGCGTTCACTGGAAAGCACAGAAAAAAAGGAAATTTAAGAGCGTTCCTGGAGCAGGTCGAAGCGGGGAAAGTGCAAAAAGGAAGCTACCTATTGGTAGAGCACTTCGACAGACTAACGCGAGAAGAGATCGACGAAGCAGACACGTTAGTAAAGTCGATACTGCGAAAAGGGGTGAACATAGTCACCCTACTCGATGGCCATATATACACGCAAAAGAGTCTAAACAATATAGCAGCCCTTATAAGCATGATCCTGGCATTCGGCCAAGCACATGAAGAAAGCTTCAGAAAAGGCGGACGTGTTTCAGATACGTTTAAAAAGAAAAGAGCTGAAGGTAAACGAGTGTTCGGAGCTGCACCAGGCTGGTTGGAAAGAGGAGAGAAAGGAAAGGACGGAGAATGGGTAGTGGTTCCTGAGCTAGCAGCTGTGGTAATAAAAGTTTTTGAGCTAGCAGCATCAGGATTAGGCGGGCCATCTATAGCAAAAATAGCAAATAAAGAAGGATGGCCAATACCTACAAGACAAACAAAAATTAGCACAAAAATTTGGCATTCGAAAATGCCACAAATAATTTTAAGAAATAGGGCAGTGCTTGGTGAGACGCAACATGTAATAAGAGGCAGAAATGCACTTAAAAAGTTAGGAGTTGAAGAGCCGGTACCCGCTGGGCCGCCAATAAAAAATTACTACCCAAGAATAATATCGGATGAGCTTTGGTATAAAGCTAAAGGAAGCATACAAAGCAGAAAAACCGTGCCAATGAAAAGAGATAGAAATTATTTCAATATTTGGGCGGGACTTTTGAAATGTGGATGCTGCGGTGCAAATATGGAAAGAAAAACTGAAACAAAAGGATATAGTAGGGCGCAAATAATTTGCAAATCCAAAATGGCTGGATTAACAAAATGCAAAACAGCATCAGCCCTAAAAACAGACGCAACAATACTAAGAACAATGTGTGCAGCAGCAGGAGAGCAGCTAGGTCTAGGCTACGACAAGCAAGAAGCTATTGATAAAATAACAATAGCAAAAGGAAAACTGGAAGATATAAAAAAAGAATTAGAGAATGTAATAGCTCTAAGCAGAGCAGTAGGAGCTATACCCGAAGTGCTTAAAGAGATAGAAAAATTAACAAAAGAAAGAAGTGATCTAGAAGCAGGTATACAAGAAATAAATCAAACCTTGGCACTTGAACCAAATTCAATGTTTGACACTAAATACGCAGACGAAATAATAGAATTGCTATACACAGAATCAAATGAAGCAATGATAAAAAGAGCAGAATGCAACGCAAAGCTAAGAAGAGCCGTAGAATGCATATGGTTATGGTCGTATGACCTAGCAGCAGTAAAATTCAAGGGGAATAATGTATTGCTAACAATCCCCCTTATTAGAAAAGCAAAAGGAGATAAGCAAGCAGCTTGGGAGGCGGCACAAGCGGGAACACTTGAATTACCCTGAAAGTAGTCGAATAGAAAGTTAAACAGATTTATCCAAGAGCGCGGCCCCTAAGGGCGCGCGCTTCGCTCGCAGAGACTGGGTAGTAAGCCCCAAAAGGTTGCCTGTGGCTGCCAGCGCACCCAGGGTGGCGGCTGAAAAAACAGGTAAACCGAGAAAGCGTGCAGCCGCAAGCAGCACCGCTACCCGCCAGAGGCGGGTACCGAGGGATCCTCTGATCAAGGCTAGACCGAAAGGAACGGGTCAGGGTCGAAGGGCGCGAGGCTGGCGATAGCAGCATCGATGTTGCGCTCAGAGAGCAGCACGAAGCGGCCGGGCTCGCGAGTCTTGGCAGAGTAAAGGTACTCACCATCACAGGCTACCATGAGACCTACCTTGACACGTACAGCGTCGCCATAGCGATTTATGCGAGGCTTGTACAGCAGGCTGACACGGATGCGGTCAGAAGGCACCAAGCCGTCAGCGGCGGCAAGACCTCCTTGGAGACGCAGGAAGGCAGCAGTGCCGCCCTCTACCTCGATCACCTCGACCTTGCCTGTAGCGCGGTTGCGAATGTGTTTAGTGTGTTTACCAGGCTTCTCATGAACAGCATCGAAGAGCGCACGGACAGTGATGTTGGTGGGTACTTCTTTTGCACGGTAAAGCTCGTCCCAGGCACCAAGGCAGTTGCGAATGCCAAAGAAAGCAAACGAACGCAGGCGCCAGATCCAGCGAGAAGCCGCCACACGCTCAGCTTCGGAGCCCTCGCCGGGCTGAAGTGTTTTCATGGCGTACTTGGAAGCGTAAGTAGCCCCATTAGCGTAAGCACGGTTGATGATCGAAAGATCAACTTGAGCCTTGAAACGGGCAGAGGCAGGATGTAAGGAGCCGGTAGAAGGGTCGAAACGCTGGAAGCACTCAGTGAAGCGAGAACCGTCTTTCTTGTTGCAGAGCTTGCCTCGGGGGGCAGCTTCAACCGTGCGAACGCGAACAGCAGCGACACGCTTCGAAGCGTCGCCGGGGAAGTAGCGAGCGATAACAGACAGAATACGGTGCAAGTGGGCTTCTTGATAGTGCAGCCACAAGTGCCAGTGGGGGGTACCGTCTTTATGTGGCTCAACGAAGCGAGCGCCGGAGACTGCAATGCCGTCGTTGTCCAGATCGCGCTGAATTTTGTTCCAGAGCATGGCCAGGTGGCGGCCGCCATTTTGAGGAGTGCTAACGCCGTCATACGAAGAGCCGCCAGACATTGGGTTGGCATGGAAGCAAGCAGGAAGCGTAAGAGTAAGGAGAGCGCAAGACAGGCCCGCTTCGACGCTCAACTGCTCGATGCCAGAAAGGAACGCCCATAACTTGGCGCGCTTGGCTTCTTCAGACTTGGCCAAGTCTACGAGCAGGCGGCGAGAGTGCTCGCCAAGAGCGTTAGGCTTGCGGTCGACGACGTAGTAAGAGTTGAGGAATTGCTGTTGAGACTCGCGGTAGTTGCGATACAGGCGCAGCGTAGAGTCAGATACATACCGCTCCTTTGCGCCCGAAACGAAACCGGCGCGAATGTAAGCGAACTCATGCGCACGCTTAGCGTTAGTAGAGTAGTAGCGCTTCCAGAACGAGGGATCAGTGATGCGCGCAAACTTGGAGGCGGACGAGTCGCCAGGGATCTCGCGCTGGAACTCGCGAGATGCGATAGCAACTGCGTGGTCGATGCTTACAGCACGAGACAAGCCTGCATACCAGTCGGAACGAGCCGAGGCAGCATCGCGGAGTTCACGCAGGGGCAGATTGAAGATGCAGGCATTAAGCGAGCTGGTGTAGTCCGCGGTAAAGCGATCAGCTGCTTCAGCAAGAAGAGGGAGACCGCGAACTGCATCAGAAGCCAGGCCAGCGGAGGTAAGTGCAGATTCGAGAAGATGAGAAGGTGTGGCAGTAAGGGATGTAGGGTATTCGCTGAACATGTGCACTCCGAAAGGGAGTGCCCGCGCGAATATGTCCTCAAGAAATCAAATTAAATGGCCTGAAGCGGGCAATTAGTCAAAACATGGGGGTGAATGCTTACATATACTGGAGTGATCATCTCGTCATGATCTTTCCTCCTAGTTAGTAAGTAGTGTCCTCTTGCCCGCCAGACCATCCTGGCGGGCTTTTTTGCTTACCTTGGCTCATGGTTGAGCACTGTGCCGATCTCAGTTTTGCTGTGCATGAGAGCGACATGAGTTGTGAGGAAGTGGGTATCCTCGTTTGCACTTAGGGGTGGCGTGTCCGCCGACGTTGCCAGATTAGCGTTGTAGAGGGAAGTGCCATCCTGCCCTTTACTATTCTCGGAGCTTTTCTGTCCTGTGCGATGCCTAAATGCAAGCTTGTATAAGCACCGGCGGACGTAAGCGGCAGCAGCAAGTGAGAAGCGCTTGCCAGGAGCCGGAGTGTAGTGGCGGAGAGAGAATTCGTCAGGCTCAAGGACACAGTAGATATCTGAATACAGGCCGCCACATGATGGGGCTTGCAGCATAAGCTGGTCGTGAGCCGTAGAAACACGAACTGTGAACTCGCCCGTATGATTGACGGGATTCAAGAGTGCAATTCGGCAACCTGAATTGAACAGCTCACGAAGTTGGCTAGTGATAGCAGATGTATGAGTCTGCTTATCTGCATTGAACTTTGAGAGCGCATCAGACTCTGCACGATAATCGGCTTCGAGCTCTGAGATGAGAGATTCATGTTCAAGGCGTTCGAAAGTCTCAGAGTAAACACGCTTAAACAAAGCGTTGGACTTCTCGCCTAGTGCGAGAACTGAATCAAGATCAACTGAATTTTTGGACTTATTGAATAAAGCAATAGCAGCGTGAAGCTCAATCTGAAGAGCAGCAGTGGCAGCAGTTGCTGCATTGATAGCCGCAGCTTGATTGTCGTCGAAAAGCTCTTTGGTCATAGAGGGTCTCCTTGGTGTGGGTGAAAGTGAGTGCCTTGCTCACATCCATGTATATGCAAGCTGACCTACTCATGTCGTGTCTTATTAACGATTTCGTGAATTTTTTTCGCCTAAAGCTAAGGGCTAAGATGGTTCCGGTCGACGTGACTTCTTGGTAGATGGCCTGTGCAGGGCCTCAATCACACGTTTGGAGTGGATGGCTGAAGCCACATCGATTGCCAGCACACTCAAGGGTGTGCTTTTCCTTCACGGGTTAGGTACTTGATGTCGGGGGCGTCGTGGGCATGGCGGTAATCTATGGAGCAATGCTGCCAAGCGAACTGCTTGCGGAGACCGTCCGCATGGTCGTCTGCTGCCCTTAACGAAGCGACAAACTACACTGCGCTTCGGCAACAACTGCCGGGGTTTGCCCTTCGAATACTGGTCAGCGCGGGCAGTCGAGGTCGCAGCGGCAAGCTGGGATAATGCTCGGGTGACTACAAAGACTCCCATGACACCGTCCACACTGCTACTAGACCAACCGCTCCAGCCTAAGATGTGCCCGGTCACAAACGCGGTGGAAGCCCTGGCCCGGGAATCAGGCATCGAGGAGCGCGGCGCGATCTACACGCGGCCGGAAGTGGTCGAGTTCATCCTTGATTTGGTCGGCTATACGTCTTCCTCGGCACTCTATCGCAAGACGCTGTTGGAGCCTTCCTGTGGGCACGGCGAATTTCTAATTGCGGCGGTCTCCCGCCTGCTGGCTTCGGTATGCGCTGCGCGCAAGCGCGGAATCAATGTTCCTCCGCTGGATGACTGTATCCGGGCCGTGGAGTTGCACATAGACTCGTTCGAGCACGCCCGCGACGAACTGGTTGCGATGATGAAACAGAGTGGCGTCGAGCCGGCCGAAGCGTCGCGGCTCGCGGGCAAGTGGCTGATCCAAGGCGACTTTCTTCTGGAGTCGCTGCCGAAGGGATTCGACTTCGTGATTGGTAATCCGCCTTACGTGCGCCAGGAGCTGATCCCAGAGGCGCTGTTGCGCGAATACCGACGCCTGTATTCGACGCTCTACGACCGCGCCGACCTCTATATCCCATTCATCGAACGGAGCCTGAGGCTCTTGAACGAGGGAGGGAAGCTCTCGTTTATCTGCGCCGATCGCTGGACAAAGAACAAATATGGCGGCCCGCTGCGCGCCATGATTGCTCGCGATTTTCATTTGCAGTCCTACATAGACATGGTCGACACTCAGGCTTTCCACGTAGATGTGGCCGCCTACCCGTCTATCACCGTGATCGAGAGGGCGCCCCCAGGTCCCACGCTGGTCGCTGCGACACCACAGGTCGAGAGCAAGTATCTGCGCGACTTGGCGAAGGCGCTGCGCGGAGATGCAAAGTCGCTACCTGCTACTGTCCACAAGCTCGAGGACGTCACTAACGGCGACGAGCCATGGGTGTTGCAATTCTCGGGCGTCCGCGAGCTAGTTCGCCGCATAGAGCGCGACTTCCCAGCGATCGAGGAGACGGGCTGTAAAGTTGGCATCGGCGTGGCGACCGGAGCTGACCGGGTTTACATAGCCAAGCTCGACGAGCTCGACGTTGAGCCGAGCCGAAAGCTTCCTATAGCGATGACGCGCGACATCCTCGGGGGACATGTGCAGTGGCGCGGTTACGGCGTCGTGAATCCCTTCACCGACGAGGGGCCACTCGTTGACCTCGAAGACTTCCCCAAGCTCGCAGCCTACCTTGAGGCTCACAAATCGGTGATCGTAGGTCGGCATGTGGCCAAGCGCGACCAGAAGCGTTGGTATCGCACGATTGACCGCATCACGCCGTCGCTCGCCAGTCGGCCGAAGCTGCTCATCCCCGATATCAAGGGAGACGCACAAGTCGTCTACGAGGGAGGGAGGCTCTATCCGCACCACAATCTTTACTATGTGGTGTCGGACAGATGGGAATTGAAGGCGCTGCAAGCCGTGCTTCTTTCGAAGCTGACGCGGCTTTTCATTGCGACCTATTCGACCAAGATGCGCGGTGGCTTTCTGCGGTTCCAGGCCCAGTATCTTCGTCGTATCAGGCTCCCCAAATGGGAGCGAGTGCCGAGTGCTCTGCGTGCTAAGCTCGCCCATGCAGCGGAGGTGCTTGACCTTCCGGCTTGTGACGAGGCGGTGTCGGAGCTCTATGGGCTGACGCTGGAGGAAAAGAAGATCATCAGAGGGAGTTGAGCCATGGCGCTTGAATTGGCAAACTACAAGGATCAAGCTCGCGACGCAGTCAAGGCATTTTGGGGCAATCGGGAGGCGGCGCAGCGCAAGCAGACCGAAACTGGAAATATCGATGCGGGCAACCGCGGCGCTGTCACGGCGGGGAAGAACCTCGATGGCTTCGTCGCGTTGATCCAAAGCCTCGTGAAGGCAAATGGACTCGCTCATGCCCAGATCTACGTTAACAAGGGATTGGTGGTGCTGCCAGGCTACTTCCGGCCGACTAAGCAGTGGGACCTGCTGGTGCTTAACGGAAAGCGCCTTGTCGCGGCGCTCGAGTTCAAGTCCCAGGTAGGCAGCTTTGGGAACAACTACAACAATCGCACCGAAGAGGCTATCGGTACAGCGCACTGTCTTTGGACGGCATATCGAGACGGTGCGTTGGGTGCGGAGCCTCAGCCGTTCCTCGGCTGGCTCATGGTGGTTGAGGACACCTATGAGTCTCGTGCTCCGGTGCGCAACGACCAGCCACATTTCCCTGTCTTTCCTGAGTTCAATGGCGCGTCGTATTTAAAGCGCTATGACCTGCTATGCCAAAAGCTGGTCAAGGAGAAGCTCTATTCGGCAGCCGCGCTGCTGGCGACCCCTTCGAGCGCGTCGCACACTGGCGAATATCAATCGCTGTCGGAGCTGTCCAGCCTCGACAATTTCGTCACCTCGTTCGCCGGTCATGTCGCTGCTGAGGCTGCTCGATCCCATGCCAACAGGCTCTTCTAGGCACGCTACTAACGACCGTCATTGATGAAAAGACGACCTCTGTAGTAGAAGTCGGCTTAAGGCTGGTTGCAGCCGGTCAGTTCTGCAAGTTCAGCGACTGCTGCCGCCCAAACCCGTCAGTCGACTGTGTCTTCCTTGTAGGTCCGCTCCACACCTAAAAGCTGTCACTAAAAACTAACTCAGGCCGAGCGACCGCTTTGGCATGCATCGAAGGGTGCTAGCGACCCAAAGCGGTAATTCCGTTCGCAAGAGGTGTTGGTCTAGTAGTGAACAACCTACGCGATATGGAGCGGCCCTAGATTCGCGGATATCTTCCTTCAAGACTTGTACATCAGACTTCGTTAGGTTGTCTCGATCAAGCGCGCTACCTTGATGGCTTCGTGCAAAAGGATGGCCCGTTGATAACCCAGTCTGAATTTTCTTTGTAAGAAGCTGACCGGTTGTGGCTCGTCTACTGGTAAAGCAGTGATGGCGGCTGCAAAAACTGGATCGTTGGCCCCTGTTTGTTCAGTCGTTGCGATGCTAGTCGGAGTCATGAGAATTTTTTCCATTTGCTCCGGTGTTGGTTTCAGCGCTGCCATATATTCATCGGTTATTCCCAGGGCTTGAGGATGAGGCAGGCTGATGATCAGCGTTTCTCCAAAGGTTTGGGTGAGTAGCTTAAACCGTGTGCCTTTATAACCTTCCAAGGTAGCACGATGAATTTCTGCATTACCAGATCTCTCTCCCAGTATTGAGATGACCTGTGTACGAATGCTAATGTCGTTCAGTGCCTCGATCATTTGTGCGCCAAAGAACAGAATCACCGATGGCTTTCTTTTTTCGATCAAACGTAGGATGCTGCATGCCTCTTTGACCATCATGCTTACAGTAATTTTTTGGTCGCTTTGAACACTTCGAGTTTGCGTGTTGAGCCAGTTGGTTTGGAAGAACGATCGGTCGAATGCCGTCTCGTCGCCTGGCAAGTGCGAGAAGGGTAGCCCCCAATTTTTCAGCCACTTCAAAGCTGTGTTTCGGAAGCGTGTGTTGTTGACCTGCTGGTCGGAGAAAAAGGAGGCCGCCTCTATCTCGTGTGGGGTGCCTAATTGCTCCAGCGCCTCATCTCTCAATGAATAGCCAAAGTTGATGCCGCAAACCATGATCCCACCATGAAGGTTTTCTTGAAAATCTTGCGTGATTACCCGATGCATATTCATTTCTTGTAGATGCGTGCCTTATGCGTCTTATGCATGCAGACTTGCTTTTAGTGGAGTGCGGTCAGTTTAATCGAGAGAAACAGTGCGATCGCTGTCGCTAGGCGAGCATCAAATGTCAGTTTTGTACGTGAGGCTCGTTTTACGTCAGTGTCTGCTCCTGGCCGGGAGCGCCATTTCGACATGCTCCCGACAGCAGTCGCTGCCTGATTAGATTCACGCTGTAAGTGTCTGCTCTTGGGAAGGATACCGATGGCGTGCTTCCGGCCATAAGCGGTCCTTGGCGCACTGCGAACACCTCAGCGTTCTTGCTCACGAAAAGAAGAAACCGTCACGCGCACCTGACGTTGCCCTATGTCTCATGCAAGGGCATACCCTAAACATTACGTTCGTAATGTTATGATTATCCCATGTCTCAAGGTGTCCATCGGCCGAAGCGGCCCGAACTCGTCAAGGCGCTCCTGCTCGACGCATGCGCGCAGCAACTTCTAAGCGGAGGCCCGCTTTCCATCGGTGTGGTCGCCGATATTGCCGGTGTCACCAAGGGCGCTGTTCAACACCACTTTCCGACACGTGAAGACCTGGTGCACGCCCTCTACGACCATTTGGCTGAGGAGTTTCAAGCGCAAGTTGCAGACGACGGTTCCGGCGCTTCGGCTGCGTGGCGGTATGCCCGAATAGCCCTTCAAAGTCCCTGCGCTGATTCGGCTAAGAGAGGCAAGGCTCTCCTTGCGGCATGCGTCTCTGAACGGACAGTGAATTCGAAGTGGGTTGATTGGGTGCGCGGGGACCGCGTGCATGACGGAACCGACATAAACAAGCTACTGGCCCGTCTCGCCGCAGATGGACTTTGGCTTTCTGAAGTTTTGGGCATCTATGACCTGTCCTCAGGGGAGCGCGAAGCACTCAAACGTTTGATTCATCAACTAGCCGAAGGAACTTGAATGTCCCCCTATCTGCCCCTCTCTGTTGCCATCGTTGCAGAAGTCGTTGCCACCACTGCCATGAAGTCGTCAGACGGATTTACCCGGCTTTGGCCAAGCCTGATCGTCGTGGCCGGATACATGGTTGCGTTCTATTTCCTCTCGATGACCCTCAGGACATTGCCGACCGGCATCGCCTACGCAATTTGGGCAGGCGCGGGGATTGTGCTCATCACACTCGTGGGGTGGATCATTCACAAGCAGACCCTAGACCTCCCTGCACTTCTCGGCATGAGTTTGATCGTTAGCGGTGTGCTGGTCATCAACATCTTTTCTAAGTCAGGCGCTCACTAAATCGTCAAGGCCCGCTTTGGGTCGCGTCCTGCCGGTCACTGACGGCCAGAAGCGGCCCTTCGGACCTTGAATCTCAGAATTTATAAGATGAGAACTGAGATTCGTATTTTTCGGTTTTTCCAAACATTGCAACAGTGAAATAGCCTATTGAGTTGCATATGTCTTACAGTATCCGGCGAACTAGAGATTCACATCTCTCATCATCTAAATCTAATTAGGTCGCACAAGGAGAATCATGGACAGCGTAAAAATCGAATTGCTTTTGAGCTCGGTCGGTTTCCGTGGCAGCGATCTTGACAGTCTGTCACCTCCCTTTGAAACGGAATACGACACACGCATAGGTTTGAAGTGGTACCCGAGCGCCACCGGTCCGGACACATGGACTATTGTCCTCACCGCAGTCGGAATTCCATCGGCCCTCTTCGCCAAGAAATTCGCCGAGCTTCTAGCAACAGACATCTACAACTGGTCGAAGGACTCGTTGAAGCGCTTCTTTGCCAACAAGCCGCATAACAGCGGAATGCTGGAACTCAAGCTAGACGATGTGTACCTCTATTCGCTAACGCCACTTGAGGTGCTTACCTCGTCTGATCTCGTTCCAATTCTTCAGGGCACAGACCTTACGCTGGCCAAGGAATGGGAAATACTCGTAGATCCAAGTACGGGACAGATCACAATGAGGCCGGTCGCTGAGAAGAAGTAGTAGTGCGGCCTAGCAATTCATCCAAGCAGACGCTACATAGCGTCGCGGCTTAAATCAAGGTGTTAACCACTTCAATGACTTCTTTGGGTCGATAGCACCTATTCGCGGGCTGAGGTAGCCGACTTCCAGCATCCCGAGGACAGTCAGTGAGCGAGGGACTGCTACTAACCTGAAAGCAGCCATTGGAGAAGTGACCGTCTTGGCGCTCTGAATGACCGCTATGAGGTAGTGACAGGTAGTTCGCCCTGCGGCCATGAGCAGCAGCAACCGCTGCACACCAGTTATCGGTTGTCAAAGCTCGGATGGCAGCAATCGGTCGATAGTGCCGACATATCCCACTCTTAGAGAGAGTGCCTACCCCTACCAGATTGGCCCATGAGCCAACAGTCTGACGAGAAATCTACCGGGCGACGCCCACATCAGCCAAAATCGCTGTCATAAGAAGTGGTCGGGTGCGACCTTATTTTTAAATCAATAACGATCAACGTTGAGCGCCAAGCGCCGACGGCAGGGGAGGGGGCTAGTGACGAACGCAAGACGTGGCTACAACGACGCAGAGATCGCTGCTCTGCTTTCGCAGGTCAGCAGTCGCTGCCCGTTATGTGACGACCCACTGTTTTATCGGAAGCAACGACGGCAGTACAAGAGCTACGAGTTGGCTCACATCTACCCTCTGAACCCGCGTCCGGAGGAAACCATCGAGTTGGCAAATGTGCCGATGCTGTGTGCTGACGTCAACGACCCGGACAACATCATTCCGTTATGCTCCGGCTGCCATGGGAAGTTCGACAAGCCCCGGACTGCCGTTGAGTACCTTGACCTGTATCGAATTAAGTCTGACGCTTTGCAGCAAGAGCAGCAACGATCATTGGCTTCGCAGTACCCCCTTGAGCAGCAGATTGCGGCGGTCGTTGCTCATTTGCACAGTGCTGCGGTAGAGGGCGGGGAGAGTGCTGAGTTGGTACTCACGCCAAAGGCGGTGGATGACAAACTAGACGCGACGATGCCGCCGCCCACCAAACGGAAGGTTCGCAATGCCGTCGAAGACTACTTCCGGCATGTGCAGGCCGCTTTCTTGGAGCTTGAGCGCAACGACCCTGGATGCTCCGAGCAAATCTTTGTTCAAGTCAAATCGTTTTATGTGATGCAGAAGCGTCAAAGCCTGCCGCAGGCACAGGTGTTCACCAACTTGGTCGCTTGGATTCGTGCCCGCGCGAAGGCTCAAACCCTTGAGTCGGCTGAGGCTGTGGCATCCTTCTTCATTCAGAACTGCGAGGTGTTCGAATGATTACACCCAACAAGGTCGTTCCGCTGTCTGCCTCCGTGCTGGGGAACCTGACCAATGTGCTGAAAGTCGGGCCAGATTCGATTCGCTTGGAGGATCTGCTCCAGCAGGTGGGTGACAAGTTTGAGAGCATCGACCAGTTCTTGTTGACGTTGGATGTTCTGTTTCTGCTTGATCGTTTGACGATCGATTTCAGCACCGAGAAGGTTGTCTATGCTGCGTGAAATCCGCTGCGATAAATTTCGCAACGGCGTTGTTAGCTTTCATCCAGGCTTGAATGTCGTACTGGGCGATGACAACGCTACCAACTCCATCGGCAAGTCCACGCTGTTGATGCTGGTGGACTTTGTGTTCGGCGGCTCGACGCTGCTGGAATGGAACAAAGACATCGTGGCTGAGTTGGGTCATCATCACTATGACTTCGCCTTCGAGTTCTCAGGTGAACTGCATCGCTTCCGGCGCGAAACGATCACTCCGGAAACTTTGTACATCTGCGATGCGGACTACAAGGTGCTGTCGGCAATCCAACTTGATGAATTCAACGCGTTTTTGAAGCACGAGTATGGACTCGCTCAGCCCGGGCAAACTTTCCGTGCCGCTGTCGGCCTTCATTTGCGCGTGTGGGGTAAGACTAACCTGATACCTGACAAGCCGTTACATGCGTTCCCTAAGCAAAGAGACAAGGACTGCATCGATAACTTGATTAAAACCTATGGCAAGTTTGAAGCGATTCGAGATCGCGACCAAGCAACGCGAACAGCCGACGCCGAGCTGAAAGTCATCCGGGCGGCGGCAAGCAAGCAACTCATTCCGAAGGTCACCAAGACGGGGTACGCGGATGCAAAGGTACAGATAGCGAGTCTTGAGAGAGATCTTGAAGAAGTGCGTAAGAACTTGGCAAGCTACGCGACTAGTCTGAGCGCGGTGATTAACAAGGAGGTCTTGGCACTTAAAGAGCGTAAGGATGACTTGCTTCAACGCCGCATGACGGTGGCCGGACGCCTCCAGCGCGTCGACCGAAACCTCGGAGGAAAGCGTGCCCTCCATGGCGGCAATTTCCAGGATCTCCAAAGGTTCTTCCCGGAGATCAACACCGAAAGACTCGTAGAGGTTGAAGCGTTTCATGACGGCGTTGCCCGTATCCTCAAGGATCAGTTGAAAAAGTCCAAAGAGCAGTTGACAGAGGAGTTGAAGCTGATTGACATCAGCATCTCTGGTATTGACGCGGAGATGGCGGCGGCGTTGGGATCAGTCGAACAGCCCGAGTCGCTGGTCGACCACGTTTACAAGGTTGCTTTGTCTCTTCAGATCGCACGGAAGAGCAGAGATAGCTACGAGCAAGAGCAAGCGCATATCGACTCGCTGCGAACGGCGAGGAAAGCGCTCGCGGAAGTGAAGCAACGCATCCTCAAAGAGATTGAGGCCAGCGTGAATGATGGGATACGAAAGATCGTCAGCGAAACCGTTGGCGAGCACCGCAAGAGTCCGCGCTTGTCGCTTGACGACGCCACCTATAACTTCGAAGTTTTCGAGGACACCGGCACGGGGACGGCGTACTTCGGTCTCGTACTTTTCGACATGGCGGTCTTTCTGGCAACTAATCTTCCTGCTATTGCGCACGACTCCGTACTCTTCAAAAACATTTCGAACGACTCCGTCGCCCATCTCGTTGAACTGTACGCAAAGATCCAGAAGCAGTCGTTTATCGCGCTTGACGAGATTCAAAAATATGGATCGGTAGCTGCCGAAACACTGCAAAGGCAGAGTGTCATTCGGCTCAGTGACCGTGCTGTGCTCTATACCAAAGACTGGCGCCCGAGCCGCCCGCCAGCGCCTGGATCCGACTCAGTTTGACCGTCTTTGCAAATATTTCGATGTGATGTCGGCTGAACACAGCTTCTTTTCGGTTGCACCTGCCTCGCGCAGATCCGCAAACACACGGCGAGTGCGATAGGCGTCATGGCTGGCGGTGTAGGGGTAGCGGATCAGTTCGAGTAAGCGCCTGTCTTCTTGCTCGTGAGTGGAGATCGAGCAATGCAGCCATGCCTAGAACCCTGCACGAGCAACACGCAGCAACTGACACTAGACCAGGTGTGTCTACCTGCCTAGGGGGAGTCCATACGCATGGAGCGTAAGAGTCTCAGGATCGAGAAACCATGCTTTTATGTGCTGTGCGAGGATGCGCGCATCAAGTGCCCTCACTGAAGAAGACCATCCAGAGTCTGGCTCGTGCGTCATCTTCTTTAGAAGGCGCTTGTAAATTGTTTTTGCACCTTCGACAGTGATAACGAAGTGCACTTGGGTGATGTGTGATGATTCGTCTCTGAACATGGCGCGTAAGCATTCAACGATTTTTGACAAATCTTTGTCGCTGCGCCATGAGTTTTCCACTTCAATCCATTCATAGCGCTCGTGGCCAGTGCTAATGACTAGGTCAGGGATCTTGGCGTAGTGCACACCATCCACTCTGTAGCTGAAAATGGATATAGGCGAATCTCCCGTATTCACTTCAAGTTCCGACCATACGTCCACGTCTACAGGCCAGGCTACGTAGACGCTGTTGCACGCAGTGCGGTGATCATGAGCGTGACGCAGGTAGTCTCTCGCGTGCACTTTCTGTGCCACTAGTGGACTGTTATGGCGTTTGGCTTGTTCTGCGCCGAGCGCTGTCAAAGCAAACAGCAGCTCATGGTTTACTTTGTTAATCCCTTTACCGTCCCGTTTCGAGACTATTAGGCGCTGGTCTTGTAGCCATCTCAGCGTCCGGCCTGCCATTTTTCGCGTCGATATGTCACACCTACCCCAGATGCCTTTGGCGATCTGACGAGTCGTTGCATAGCCCATGGCTGATAGCAGTCGCAGAGCCTTGATGCGGTAATGCGCGCCTAGTTCTCGTTTATTCATAAATCCACCTCCTTACGCTGATACTGCGTATAGCTCCGGAGGTGGAAACATGAACAAATAACCTCCCACAAAATGGCCTGTTGAACAGCGCCCTTTAGGTATTCGTAATCTCGGGCATGTAGACAGGTTGGGGTAACTAAGACGTCGGAGAACGTGGCTACCCTATCGCTATCAGGCATGCGAAGCAGGCATTCACAGGTACGCGCTGCTAGGCAACGCTCAACAGCCGTCCCTTTAAAAAGGGCCGTTGAAATCGAGTCCTTGTCTCGATTTGGTCACCGCACCTGGCTTCACGGGCTGGACGCCCTACCAAGTGCTTGCCGGCTAGTGCCGGCATGCCCGCGGTCCTCGCTGCGCTCGGGCAAACGTCTTTTGCATGCGCTTTCAGCGCACCGCAGCTCGCACCGTCTTCGACGGGGGCTTGCTACTTGCAAAGACGTTTGCCCGAGTGCCTCGGGACCGGGGACTTCGTCCCCCGGCTCTGCGGTAGCGGCCCTTTGGGGGCCTCTCACTAACGTTCGTACCTTGCCCGGCTCCCCCATAGTGCATCCGCCAGCCTGGGGGCTGACGGACTGCTACGGGCGCTTGCCCTACGCAGCCGTTCCGGTGCTCTTCGGCCCTTGGGGGCCTGCGCGGAGCATCCGCCGATCCTCGGCGTCTTTGCCCCTTGCCCGTATCCTGCCACCAGTGGTCTGATTCCTCGACAGGAGGTCCAGGATCCTTCCTCACGGCGCTCGCATGCTCGGCAAGGGGTGAGAAGACTCCACCTAAGATGAAATGAGAGGATTTTTCCGTAGATAAGGAATGCTAATCTGGCTCAAGCTTCCTCTGAACATTTCTTCCATGGCAATCAAACGGTTCTGGCTGTCGAGAAACAGCACGGCAAATATCTCATGCGGGCGGTGGCCCAGATGCAATTGCAGGTAGTGTTTCACAGCTTGCGGGCTGGAGAAGACTTCGCGGGCCCGCAGTTGCTGGGCGGTGGCGCGCTTGGCCAATTCCATCACTGCCAGCATTTCTGCGCGCTTGGCGGGGCCCAGTCCCTTGGTGCGACCAAGGTCTTGGGCGCTGGCATTGAGCAGGCCCGCCAGACCGCCATACCCATCAAGCATGGTTTGCGCCAGCTGCAGCACACCGCACCCCGCCAGACCTGTGCGCAGCAAAATGGCCAGCAATTCCGCGTCGGACAAGGCGTTGGGGCCACGTGCCAGAATTTTTTCGCGGGGCAGAAGGTCGTTCGGGAGGTCTTTGAAAGCCATGGTCTTGGTGCTGAAAGCGGGATAAACAGACGCCAAGGGCACAGGGGCATGCCCGGTTTCCTACAATGTGGGCCAGTTTATCGGGACTTCCATGACCAATTCCGCGCCTATGACCACAACTTCTGTGCCCTCCGTACAAGCGGGCTCTTTCCTGACGCTGCACTACCGCCTGGCGGGCCCCGCTGGTGATGTGATCAATACTTTCAATGAAAAGCCCGGCACGCTGTCGCTGGGCACGGGCGAACTGTCGCCCGCGATTGAAGAGCTGCTGATTGGCTTGCCAGAAGGCACGCACACCACGCTGGAGTTGCCCGCAGGCGCTGCGTTTGGTGAGCGCAACCCCGAGATGCAGCAATGGGTGGCCCGCAAGCTGATGAATGAGCTGGGCGATCCGCACGAGCAATACCAGCCCGGCGATGTGGTTCAGTTCCCCACCCCCGACGGGTTGGGCAGCTATGCAGGCTCGGTGGTGCAGGTGCGCGAAGACGGTGCAGTGCTGTTTGACTTCAGCCACCCGCTGGCGGGCCAGCCGGTGACGTTTGAAGTCAAGATCATTGGGGTGATCTGAGGTGGTGGAAGCCAAAGAAATTTTGCTGGCCGAGCCCCGGGGTTTTTGCGCCGGGGTGGATCGCGCGATTGAAATTGTGGAGCGTGCCCTGCAAAAATTTGGCCGCCCCATCTATGTGCGCCATGAGATCGTGCACAACACCTTTGTGGTCAACGACCTCAAAGAAAAAGGCGCTATCTTTATTGAAGAGCTGGACGACGTGCCTGCTGGCGCCACACTGGTTTTCAGCGCCCACGGCGTGAGCAAGGCTGTCCAGGAAGAGGCCAAGGCCCGCGGCTTTTCAATCTTTGATGCCACCTGCCCGCTGGTGACCAAGGTGCACGTTGAAGTGGCCAAGCTGGCCAAAGAGGGCTATGAGTTCCTCATGATCGGCCACAAGGGCCACCCCGAGGTGGAAGGCACCATGGGCCAGTTGTCCGAAGGCATCCACCTGGTGGAAGACGAAGCGGATGTGGTCAGGGTCAACCCCAAGCAGACCGAGTTGCTGGCCGTGGTGACGCAAACCACCCTGAGCGTGGACGACGCCGCCGGTATTAAGGCTGCCATCAAGGCGCGCTTTCCGCATGTGCGCGAGCCCAAGCAGCAAGACATTTGCTACGCCACACAAAACCGCCAGGATGCGGTGAAAATTTTGGCCCCGCAGGTGGATGTGGTGATTGTGGTGGGCAGCCCCACCAGCTCCAACAGCAATCGCCTGCGTGAGCTGGCAGCCCGTTTGGGTACGCCCGCGTACATGGTGGACAACGCCGACGAGCTGCAGCAAGTGTGGTTTGATAAGGCCGCCCGCGTGGGCCTGACCGCAGGGGCTTCTGCCCCCGAAGTGCTGGTCAACGGCGTGATTGCACGCATCAAAGAGCTGGGCGCAGTCTCCGTGCGCAAGATGGATGGCGTGGAGGAAACCATGAAGTTTCCGCTGCCCAAGGGCTTGAAGATGATCGACCCCGCCACGGGCCTGGAGATTGAAGTGCGCAAGGCCCCCGAAACCGGCGCTTAAAGCGCCGCGCTGTAATCATCAAAACAAAGAGCGTCTGGCGCTTGGTATCTCAGTACTTCAGCATGTTTTATGTCTGAAGTGCTTGAAATGCCAGCGCCAGGCGCTCTTTTTTTATTTGAAGCTTTGTTTAAAGCATAGGTGCAAGGTAGCAGGGTGGGGCGGTTTAGCTCCACAAATCCAGCGGTGGGTCGCTGGCCACGGAGCGCAAGATATCGGTGCGGCTGATAAATCCACTCAGGTGGCCCAAGTCATCGGTCACGGGCAGACCGGGCAAGCCGGTTTCCAGCAGCACATGGGTGACGCGGCGCAAATCGGTGTCTTCCGCCACCGCAGGCACCGGCGTAATCATCACCTCGCTGACCGGGCGCTTGGCCAGGGCAATCGCCTCGCGCACCGCGCCGGGCTCGGGCAGCAGCGCCAGTGGTGCCATGTCCGCACGCAGCAACAGCCCCACCACAATCCCTTGGGCATCCAGCACCGGGGCTTGGGCAATCTTTTTGGTGGCCAGCAGCTGCCAGGCTTGCTCCACCCGCAGCTCAGGGGTGAGGGTGACCGCACCGCGCGTCATCACATCGCGCACCACGTACAGTTGGCGGCGCTCCTCCTTGGGGCCTTGCTCGGTGCCCAGATAGGCCGAGACGGCGCCCTGCGCACGTGCAGACAGTGGAGGGGTAGGGTTGCGGATTTGGGCTTCTTGCCCCTCCACCCCGGAAGCCCCGGCGCGCAGGCCGCTGGGGCGTTGTACGCCGCGCACGGCGGTGATGTGGCTCAGGCGATCAGCGCCTCCTTGGTACATGGGGCCGTTGATGCCAAAGACATAGAACATGCGCGAGTCTCCTTGGTCTGTGCGCGCAAAGCGCAGAAAAAATCCTGGTGTTTTTGGGGGCAGCTTTCTATCTATCGGCAGCAAAGCCTGCAACTGAACACCAACTGCCGCACAATGGCGGATAGATTGCGGTGCCAGCGCCTGTGTTGGCCCGCCCCCTTAAAATTGCGACCATGCTAGACATCCTCCTTCTTCGTAAAGACCTCGACTCCGCCATCGCGCGCCTGGAAACCCGCAAAAAGCCCCAAGCCTTCCTGAATGTGGAAGCCTTCCAGGCCCTGGAGTCCGAGCGCAAGACCTTGCAAACCCGCACGGAGGAGCTGCAAGCCCAGCGCAACCAGCTGTCCAAGCAGATTGGCATGCTGATGGGCAAGGGCGACAAGGACGGTGCCGAAGCCGCCAAGGCCCAGGTGGCTGCCTCCAAGACCGAACTGGAGCAGTCCGATGCGCGCTTGGAACAGATCAAGACCGAGCTGGAAACCATGCTGCAGGCCGTGCCTAACCTGCCGCACGAGAGCGTGCCTGTGGGCTCCGGCGAAGACGACAACGTGGTCGTGCGCACCTGGGGCACCCCCAAGACGTTTGACTTTGAAGTCAAAGACCACGTGGACGTGGGTACGCCCCTGGGCCTGGACTTTGACATGGGCGTGAAGCTGTCGGGCTCGCGCTTTACCGTCATGAAGGGTGGCATCGCCCGCCTGCACCGCGCGCTGGCGCAGTTTATGCTGGACGTGCAGACCGGCGAGCACGGCTACACCGAGTGCTACGTGCCCTACGCCGTGAACGCCGATTCGCTGCGTGGCACCGGCCAGCTGCCCAAGTTCGAAGGCGACCTGTTCGCTGCCAAGAAGGGCGGCCAAGAGGGCGAACCCGTGCCGGACAACCAGGCGCTGTACCTGATCCCCACCTCGGAAGTGCCTCTGACCAACTTCCTGCGCGACGTGGTCGTGCAAGAGGCGGAGCTGCCCATCAAGCTGACGGCCCACACGCCGTGCTTCCGTTCGGAAGCCGGCAGCTACGGCCGTGACACGCGCGGCATGATCCGCCAGCACCAGTTCGACAAGGTCGAGATGGTGCAGATCGTGCATCCCGAAAAGAGCTACGAAGTGCTGGAAGAGATGACCGGCCACGCCGAGGCCATCCTGCAGAAGCTGGGCCTGCCGTACCGCGTGATGAGCCTGTGCACCGGTGACATGGGTTTTGGCGCCACCAAGACCTATGACCTGGAAGTGTGGCTGCCCGGCCAGGGCAAGTACCGCGAGATCAGCTCGATCTCCAACTGCGAGGCCTTCCAGGCCCGCCGCATGCAGGCGCGCTTCAAGAACGCCAAGGGCAAGAACGAACTGGTGCACACGCTCAATGGCTCCGGCCTGGCCGTGGGCCGCTGCCTGGTCGCCGTGCTGGAGAACTACCAGCAGGCCGATGGTTCGGTGGTCATTCCCGAGGTGCTGCGCCCCTACATGGGTGGCCTGGAACGCCTGCAGGCCTAAAAAACTCCGGGTTTGCCGGAAGCGGTCAAAAACGCTGCTACAATAGCAGCTTCGACACGCAGGAGAGGTGGCAGAGTGGTCGAATGTACCTGACTCGAAATCAGGCGTACGTGAATAACGTACCGTGGGTTCGAATCCCACCCTCTCCGCCAATGCGGCTGTAGCTCAGCTGGATAGAGTACTTGGCTACGAACCAAGGGGTCGTGGGTTCGATTCCTGCCAGCCGCACCAGATTGAAGCCCTAGAACGTAAGTTCTAGGGCTTTTCTCTTTTTATGAAAGCCTTGTTTTTTTGATTCGTCAACGGCAAGGTTTGTATCTAAGTAATTGGATGCAGTCGACAACCTCGGTTGTTGATGGCTTAGCGGCTGTAGCTCAGCTGGATAGAGTACTTGGCTACGAACCAAGGGGTCGTGGGTTCGATTCCTGCCAGCCGCACCAGATTCAAGCCTCAGAGATGTAAATCTCTGAGGCTTTTGTCTTTGTGGATGTCTTGGAAGCATATTTTTGCGATGAAAAGAATTTTTCATCGTTTTGGAAATTAAGGGTAATTGCTTACTCTATAATCGATGACTTAGCGGCTGTAGCTCAGCTGGATAGAGTACTTGGCTACGAACCAAGGGGTCGTGGGTTCGATTCCTGCCAGCCGCACCAATTGGAAGTCCTGATATCGCAAGGTATCAGGACTTTTTGGTTTGGGTGCTGCAAAGATTTGCAGCGCCGCTTTTGTGTGAAGATTGCTGCCTATGAACAAGGCTTTCACCAAGGAAACCGATGGGCAAGACGATGACGACGATCTGCCCGGCTTGCCCGCCATTCCCAAGGGCAGCAAAAACTATATGACGCCGCAAGGCTACCAGGCGCTCAAAAATGAGTTGCTGGAGTTGATCGACAATGAGCGACCCAAAATCGTCGAGGTGGTGCACTGGGCGGCCAGCAATGGTGACCGCTCGGAAAATGGCGACTACCTGTATGGCAAAAAGCGGTTGCGTGAAATTGATCGCCGTATTCGCTTTTTGACCAAGCGGCTGGAAATTGCCGAGGTGGTGGATCCCTCGGTGCACCACGGCAGCGAACAGGTGTTTTTTGGTGCCACGGTAACGTATGCCGATGATGAGGGTGTGGAGCGCACCATCACCATCATGGGGATCGATGAGGCCGACAGCAGCAAGCAGCAGGTGAGCTGGATTGCCCCCGTAGCGCGTGCCCTGCTGAAATCCAAAATTGGGGATGAAGTAGCCTTGCCCACACCTGCGGGCGTGCGCATGCTGGAAGTGCTGGATGTGGTGTACCCGGAGCCTGCACAGTGAAATGTGAGCTATGAATTAATGAGCTGCTGGCGCTTTTAAAACAAAGACTTTGAATAGAAAACTATTTGAAATCATTGTTTGGTAAACGCAAGCAGCTCATTTTTTAATAAAGGCGTATGGATTGCAGTCACAGATAGCAAGATTGCCAAGACGTAGGTAATTGGGTGGGTGTGCATCCCGCTACAGATAGCCATGAATTGGATCGAGGCCTGGATGGAGAAAAGCACTGTGCCCTTGCATTCAGAATTTTTTCAAGCGGTTTACATCACAGCGCGGGATCGTCTCAGGCCGCTCCGCTTGGCTACGGTTCATACCCGAAGCGCCCAGTGTGCTGTAGCGCATCGACTTGAAAAGGCACTGAAAACGCTGGCAAGGCATGTGCGATGCCCTGGCGTTGCGTGATGACTGATGGCGTTCAATCTGCAGAGCTAAGCACAGGTGCAGGTGGCCTCAGTGCGTCTGGCATCTCACTGCTAAGACTGGGCATACGGGTGAGTTTGTGCCGCCTCCGCCACCTACAAACGGCAATCATCAGTGGGTATGCCAGCACGCTGGATGTCAGCTGCACTGGCAGCGGCACATGAATACAAGCAGATGGATTTGCCCCGCCCACTGACAAAAATGGCGCGCTGATGTGTTGCCATGCAGTAGCACGTTCGTTACCAGTCTCTTCAATCCACAGATCCACACTAAGCAGGCATAAAAAACGCGGCCTCTAAGCCGCGTTGGATGCTTTACGGCCTTTATTCCAAAGGCAGAATGCGTGAGGCACGCACCACCGTGGGTATGCGGCGCAAACTGCGTAGCGCTGCTTCTACCTGCTGCTGGTTGTGCACGGAGACGATAAAGCGCAGCTCGGTGGTTTGCATGGCGGCTTCGTCGTCCATCTCCAGGCGGCGAATGTCTACATTCGCATCGCTGAGTTCTGTAGCCACGCGGGCTAGCACACCTTTTTGGTTGTGGATGGTGACGCTCAGGCCGCTGTCATAGAGTTTTTGGCTGCTGTCTTCGGCCCATTCCACGGGCACCAAGCGCTCGCTGTCGGTTGCGTGCAGACGTTTGGCGTTGATGCACTGTGCATTGTGAACATGCAGGCCATCGCCACGGCCCAGGTAGGCCACCACGGCATCGCCCGGCACAGGGCGGCAGCAAGCGGCATAGCGTACAGAAGCGTTGCTATTGCCATCCAGTGCGACCGTGCTGCGGCTGCGCTGGCTGCTGCTGGCAAATCGTTCTTGGCTCAGCAGCACGGCATCTGGGCGCTGGCCTTGGCTAGCCAGCAGTGCCATGAAGTGGCGGGCCACCCAGCCCGCAGCTTGGCGGCCCATGCCGATGTCGGTGAGCAAGTCTTCGCGGCTGGGGCTGTTGGCCTTGAGCAGTACCGCATTCCACAGGGGCTGGTTGGCCTCGTCATTGGCAGGGATGGCAGCGATGCCTTCTTCGCGCAGCGCTTGGGTGAGCAAGGTTTCGCCAAGTACCATAGATTCGCTGTGGGCGGCCGTTTTCAGGTAATTGCGAATCTTGGAGCGCGCGCGTCCTGTTTTGACAAAGCCCAGCCACACGGGGTTCGGTGTGGCATTGTCGTCCGTGATGATTTGCACCACGTCGCCACTTTTGAGTTCGGTGCGCAGCGATGCGGGCTCGCCATTGATCAGCGCCGAGACGGTATGGTGGCCGATGTTGCTGTGAATGGCATAAGCAAAGTCCACCACCGTGGCGCCCCGCGGCATGGCCATGATCTTGCTCTTGGGTGTGAATACGTAGATGGAGTCGGGAAACAGATCCACCTTGACGTTGTCCCAGAACTCGGTGGCGTCGTTGGTCTCGGTTTGGATATCGAGCAGCGACTGCAGCCACTTGGTATTGAGGGATTCTTGCTTGCCCTGTGACTTGTACAGCCAATGCGCGGCAATTCCGGCTTCTGCCACGATGTGCATGGGCTCGGTGCGGATCTGAAACTCAATGTTCACGCCCGAAGGGCCGACCAGCATGGTGTGCAGCGACTGATAGCCATTGGACTTGGCAATCGCGATATGGTCCTTGAACTTGCCCGGTACAGGCTTGTACATCTGGTGCAAGATGCCCAGTGCCGTGTAGCAGTCGGTCACGGTGGGTACGATGATGCGAAAGCCGTAAATGTCGGTCACCTGCGCGAAGGTCAGGTGGTGGCGCAGCATCTTTTGGTAGAGCGAATACAGCGTGCTTTCACGGCCTGCCAAGCGTACCGACATGTTGACGCGGTCAAACTCGGCGGCAATTTCGTTTTGCACCCGCAGTACCAAGTCGTGGCGGCGCGCCCGGGATTTGGTGATGGCTTTTTCAAGCGTGGCGTAACGCCAAGGGTTTTGATAATGGAAAGACAGGTCTTGCAGTTCGCGGTAGGTCTGGTTCAGGCCTAGGCGGTGGGCAATCGGCGCATAAATTTCCAGTGTTTCGCTGGCAATGCGGCCCCATTTGCTGCGGGGCATGTCGCCCATGGTGCGCATGTTGTGGGTACGGTCAGCCAGTTTGATCAGGATGACGCGCACATCCTTGGCCATGGCCAAGAGCATTTTGCGAAATGATTCGGCCTGGCTTTCTTCGCGGGTGTTGAAGTGCAGCTTGTCCAGTTTGGTCAGTCCATCGACCAAATCTGCCACCACAGGGCCGAAGCGGTCGGCCAAGTCTTGCTTGGTGATGCCGCAGTCTTCCATGGCGTCATGCAGCAAAGCGGCCATCAGCGCAGGGGCATCCAGCTTCCAGTGCGCGCAAATGGTAGTGACAGCAATAGGGTGGGTGATATAGGGGTCACCGCTGCTGCGCCATTGATTGGTGTGCGCCTTGTCGGCGTAGTGCCAGGCCTGACGCACCAGTTCGATGTCTGAGGCTGGCAGATAGGACAAGTAGTCCAGCATGCGCTCAAAGTGCGCGGCAGAAACGCGAGCCGCAGCTTCCAGACGTGCTTCTAAGCTCACGTCTGGTGATGTTCGGGGGGAGTCTTCTGTTTTTGAATTAAAGGCCGCGTTCATACCCTAAATGTATCGCGGGAAAGCTGCTATGGACATAGTAAAAAAAAAGCACCGCGATACGGTGCTTCTATTGTTGCCCAGTTAGAGCAAGTTCTCGCATGTGCTCAGATTTAACCGGGCACTTTTTTCAGCATTTCGAGGCCCACTTTGCCTTCAGCGATTTCGCGCAGGGCAGTGACGGCAGGCTTGTTTTGGCATTCCACCTTGGGGGTATGGCCTTGGCTCAGCATGCGGGCGCGATAAGTGGCCGCCAACACCAGCTGGAAGCGGTTAGGGATTTGCTCCAGGCAATCTTCAACAGTAATGCGTGCCATGTGGGTACTCCGGGGGAATTCAGGAAAGGTTGAGCGATTCAAATACATCGGAGCGCAAGCGGCGCTGCGACGCGATTTTCAGACGCTGGGCATGAATGATTGCCTTCAGGTCAAACAGTGCGCTCTCAAATAACTCGTTGATTATAACGAAGTCGAATTCTCCGACCTGCGCCATTTCTTCTTCGGCGTTTTTCATGCGCAGCTCGATCACCTCCGGTGCATCTTCGCCACGGTTTTCCAGGCGCGAGCGCAGCTCTTCCCAGCTGGGTGGCAGGATGAAGATCAGTATCGCCTGGGGGAAGGACTCGCGCACCTGCAGGGCACCCTGGTAGTCGATCTCCAGCAGCACGTCTTCACCATTGGCCAGACGGTCTTGGATGCCTTTTTTGGAGGTGCCATAGCGTTTGCCATGCACGTTGGCCCATTCAACGAAGGCATTGTTGGCAACCATGGCGTCGAACTCTTGCTCTGATGCGAAGAAGTATTCGCGGCCATGTTTTTCCTGCCCCCGGGGCGCACGTGTGGTGTGTGAGACCGATGGGTACACGCGCGCATCGAACGAGCGTAGTGCCTTGACCAGGCTAGATTTACCGGCTCCGCTGGGAGCTGCGACAACAAAAAGATTTCCAGGTTGTTCCATAAGAAAACTCGGGTGCTTGTGGCGACCTTGCAAAAAGGGCGCTTGCGCGCCCTGTGGTTTTAACGATGATTATTCGATGTTTTGGACTTGTTCGCGCATTTGCTCGATCAGCACCTTCATGTCCACGCTGATGCGTGTCAGATCCAAGGCTGCAGACTTCGAACCCAGCGTATTGGCTTCGCGGTGCATTTCCTGAATCAGGAAGTCCAAGCGCTTGCCGATTTCTCCCCCCTTTTTCAGCAGGCGCTCGACTTCGTCGAGGTGTGAACTCAAGCGGGTGATTTCTTCTGCCACGTCAATGCGGATGGCAAAGGCGGTGGCTTCGGACAGTGCACGTTCGCGGGCGGCTTCCGGCGTGACCTGGCCTTCGGTCAGGCCCATGGCTTCTTGCCAGCGTTCCAAAAAGCGCTGGCGTTGCTGCTCTACCAGTTGCGGCACCAAAGGACCGGCTTGCGCTGCCAGATCGCGCAGTTGGGATAAGCGGTCTTTCAGCATGTCTGCCAAGCGCTTGCCTTCGCGGGCGCGGGCATCAATCAGTGCAGTGACGGCAGTCTCAGCCAGAGCGGGCACAACTTCTTGCCAATCTACCTGCACCGCATTGCCGCTGCCGGCCAGGCGCAATGCATCCGACACGGAAAGACCCTTGGCGGTGGGCAGCCAAGCTTGTACCAAGTCTTGGATCGACTGCATGCGTTGCAGCAAAGCAGGCGTAGGCTGGGGTAAAGATGCGCAGGCGTCTACATCAATTGCCGCGCGCACTTCCACCTTGCCGCGCTTGAGGCGCTGGGTGAGCAGGGAACGCAACGCAGGCTCTTGGCTGCGCAATTCATCGGGCAGGCGAAAAGTAAGGTCCAAAAAACGGCTGTTAACTGCGCGGATTTCAAGCCCTAAACGCACGTTCTGTGCAGAGGCGTTGTCCTCAGTCGACGCCGGTGCGTGCTGTACGCTGGCGTATCCGGTCATGCTGTAAACTGGCATTGGACTTTTCTTTGGTTACTTGCAATTTGGTGATTATCCAGTTTCCGCTTCGACCTTGAGGTTTACCTGAACAAAATGTCTTCCAGGATCAAGCCTGCTCCCCTGCCTCCTGATACCCTGATAGGTGACTACCGCATTGTGCGAAAGCTGGCATCGGGCGGTTTTGGTGTGGTTTATCTGGCCAAAGATGCACAAGGTCAGGAAGTGGCCATCAAAGAATACTTGCCCGCTGCACTGGCCACACGGGCACAAGGTGAACTGGTGCCCAAGGTAGCGCAAGAGAAGGTCTCGCTGTATCGCCTAGGTCTCAAAAGTTTTTTTGAAGAAGGCCGTGCACTGACGCAAATCTCCCATGCCTCGGTGGTGAGTGTGCTCAATTTCTTTCGGGAAAACGAGACCGTCTACATGGTGATGAATTTTCTGCGCGGCGCCTCACTGCAGGAATACATCGTTTTAGCCCGCAGCCAAAAACGCGCCAAGGTGCTGCGCGAATCCACCATTCGCGCCTTGTTTGATGAAGTACTGCGGGGCTTGCGCATCGTGCACCAGCACAAGATGCTGCACCTGGATATCAAGCCGGCTAACATTTTTATCACGGACGAAGACCGGGCCGTCATGATTGATTTTGGCGCGGCCCGTGAGGTGTTGAATAAAGAGGGCAACTTCATTCGCCCGATGTACACCCCTGGTTTTGCAGCGCCCGAGATGTACAAGCGCAACGGCAGCATGGGCCCATGGACGGACATTTATGCCGTGGGTGCCTGCATGTTTGCCTGTATGACGGGGCAACCACCGGCAGATGTACCCGGCCGCCGCGACAAAGACCGTTTGATGGTGGCGTTGGCCCGCTTGCGCGGCGTGTACTCCGACAATTTGTTGGAGTTGGTGCAGTGGTCGATGGAGCTCGATCCCATGGCGCGCCCGCAGTCGGTGTTTGCCTTTCACAAAGCGTTGAGCCATGAGCCAGAGCGACGCTATACGCCGCTGAGCATGTCGGAAAAAGTCCGCCTGCAGTTGGATGCATTGATTGGAGAAGGGCGAAAAACGCAGACACCCGGTGAGACTTCGGTGCGCGTGAAAACGCCATGAAATTTTCTATTTTTCAATTGAGTCGCCGTGGGGGCCGTGCTGTCAATGAAGACCGCATGGGCTATTGCTATACCCGGGAGGCCGCCCTGTTTCTGCTGGCTGACGGCATGGGCGGGCATGCGGAAGGAGAGGTTGCGGCGCAACTGGCCCTGCAAAGCATCGCTGCGCAGTTTCAGCGTGAAGCGCAGCCTGCTTTGGTAGACCCTACCGATTTTCTGCACCGGGCGGTGCTGCACGCGCACCAGCATATTCAGCGTTATGCCAAATTGCAGCGCATGCCAGACTCCCCGCGCACCACGGTGGTGGCCTTGGTCATTCAAAACGGGGCGGCCACCTGGTTGCACTGCGGGGATTCGCGCCTGTACTGGGTGCGCCAAGGGCAGTTGCTGGCACGTACGCGCGATCACTCCTATCTGGAGATGGAGCGCAACGCCTCCACCCCCATTCGTCTGGCGCACAAGCTGCTCAATCGCAATGTGCTCTTTACCTGCGTGGGCGCGACAAGCAAGCCGATTGTGGATGTGAGCGGGCCCCATATCTTGCACAGCGGCGATCGCTTGCTTTTGTGCTCCGATGGGCTGTGGGGCGCCTTGAAAGAACCCGCTTTGTTGCATGGGCTTTGCGCCCAGCCAGTCAATGAAGCCATTCCTGCGCTGGTGGATTCTGCGTTGCAAATAGCAGGGGCTAGCAGCGATAACGTGACGGCACTGGCGCTGGAGTGGGAGATGCCCGAGCACGTGCCCAGCCAGTACGACGTGAGCACCCATGCGGCATCTGTGAGTGAGTTGTTCGCCTCTACCATCCAGTCTTCGCATGATCTGGAGTCGCTGGACGATGCGCTGGATGAAGAGGAAATAGAGCGCAATATTGCCGAGATCAACGCAGCAATCCGTCGCTCTGCCGCGAGCAAAAGCTAGTTTTCAGGCACTGCAGCAGCCCGTATGGGCTTGCACTTTGGCGCACACTTAGCGCTTATTGCTGGCACGCACAGCCATTGGCCTGTGGTGTATTCATCAAAATAAATAGCTGTTAGCGCATGCTCTACAAGCGTTAGCGCTTGATTTGACTTATGAAAATTGTTCTCGCCTCCAACAACCGCGGCAAGCTGGCCGAATTGCAGTCCATGTTTGCGCCGCTGGGTGTGGAGTTGATTTGCCAAGGGGATTTGTTTGAGGGGGAGGCGCCCGAGCCGTATGGCACGTTTGTCGAAAACGCCTTGAGCAAAGCCCGCTTTGCTGCGGAAAAAACCGGCCTGCCAGCGATTGCCGATGACGCTGGCCTGTGTGTGGATGTATTTGGTGGCCAGCCTGGCGTGGACACCGCGTACTACTGCACCCGCTATGGTTACGAGAAAAGTGATGCCAACAACGTCACCTGCTTGCTGGAAAACCTGGCGCCCCATGCCAACCGCAAGGCGGCCATGGTGAGTACTTTGGTGGGCGTGCGCAACCCCCAAGACCCGGAGCCATTGATTGCAGTGGGCCGTGTGAATGTGGAAATCGCCACCGAGCGCCGTGGCAGCAACGGCTTTGGCTTTGACCCGGTGCTGATCATTCCGGAAATGGGTAAGACCTTTGCCGAGATGGCGCCGGAGTTCAAGAACGACCACAGCCACCGGGGGCGCAGCACCCGCGCCATGATGGAGCTGCTCCAAAACAGCTGGCTGGCCTGACGCCCATGAGTATTGCCATTGTTCCTGCAGGCGCACTGCTGCAAGTGGGCCAAGCCCCCAAAGACGTGCAGCATTACATGCGCGCGGGCACCTTGGGGCTGCCAGCGCTGCCGCCGCTGTCGCTGTACATCCACCTGCCCTGGTGCCTGAAAAAGTGCCCGTACTGCGACTTCAACTCGCACGAACAGCGCGGCAGCCACGAAGGCGGCGTGCCGGAGCAGCGCTATATCGATGCGCTGATGGCCGATCTGGAGGCCAGCCTGCCCCTGATCTGGGGGCGCACCGTGCACAGCGTGTTCATTGGTGGCGGCACGCCCAGCCTGTTCAGCCCGCAGAGTATCGACCGCCTGATTAGCGGCCTGCGTGCGCGCTTGCGCATGGAGCCGGACTGCGAAATCACCATGGAGGCCAACCCCGGCACGTTTGAAAAAGACCGCTTCAAGGCCTTCCGCGATGCGGGCATCACGCGCTTGTCGATTGGCGTGCAAAGTTTTGATGACCGGTTCTTGGGTGCCCTGGGCCGCGTGCACAACGGTGCGCAGGCGCGGGCAGCGGTGCAGGAGGCGGCCGAATCGTTCGAGACTTTCAACCTCGACATCATGTATGCCCTGCCTGGGCAGACCGAGGCGGATGTGGCCAAGGACTTGGAGACGGCACTGGCTTTTCAGCCGCCGCACATTTCCATCTACCACCTCACGATTGAGCCCAACACCTACTTCGCCAAATTCCCGCCCGTGGTGCCCGAGGATGACACGGCGTATGACATGCTGGACCGCATCACCGCCATGACAGGCGCGGCCGGCATGCAGCGCTATGAAATCTCGGCCTATGCGCTGCCCGGCCACCAGTGCTTTCACAACACCAACTACTGGCAGTTTGGCGACTACCTGGGCATTGGCGCAGGCGCGCATGGCAAGCTCAGTTTTGCGCACCGCATTGTGCGGCAGACGAAGCTGCGTGACCCGCAGCGCTATATGGAAGCCGCCTTGGCGGGCCGTGCCTTGGCCAGCGATGACGATGTGCGCCGCAAAGACCTGCCGTTTGAATACATGCTCAATGCGCTGCGCCTGCGTGGCGGGTTCGCGCTGCAGGACTACTTGGACCGCACAGGTCTGCCCATCAGCACCATTCGTCCGGCTTTGGACGCAGCGCAGCGCAAAGGCTTGGTGGTGGAGGAGGCCGGTCGCATCGTGCCGACCGAGCGCGGGTTTGACTTCCTCAGCGATCTGCAAGAACTCTTTCTGGGAGACGCGTAAAACGCAGCGGCTGTGCCTTGCGGGGCCCCGCGTAGATGCAAAAAAGAAAGCACCCTGCGTGGGTGCTTTCTTGCTTTCACAGCGATAACAGTCTGAAGTGCAGATTTATCAAGCGCAAACAGCTACAAAAATTAACCACATCGTGCCGCAATGATGCGGCCGGTGGCGTCCACTTCCAGGTTCAAACGCTCCGCGTTGAACTCGCGGGTGGTGACTTGACCGGGGCGCAGCACGCGCACCATGTAGGCACCCGCACGCTTGCGTGCTTCGTTCACGTTGTGCTCGGTATTGGTTTTGCCGACGGCCCATTGCGCACCGTTGGTGTCACAGCGCTGCTGGGGGCGCGGGGCTTGGGGGTTACCGCCTGCCTGTGATGAGCCAGAACCAGCAGGTGGTGGCATGGCGCAGCCGGCGATCACGGCAGAGGTTGCCACCAGGGCCAGCATTTGCAGGGAAGGGCGCATGCGTAATTACTCCTTATATGTAACAAGCGACCACCTTACCAGCCGCACAAGTCACCGTGATGTTGGGTGTGTGACGGATTGTTTCGTGGTTACTGCTTGGGTTGCTGGAACACGGTGGTATCCATGCGCAGTTTTTTGGCTTTGGCCGCTGCTTGCTCTGCCTGTTTGCGCGTGTCAAAAGGTCCGATGCGCAAGCGGGTGAGATCGCCTTTGCTGCTGCTGATGGCTTGGCGCAAGGGGTTGAGCTTGAGCGCTTGCAGCTGTTTGGCCGCGCGATCCACATTCGCACTTTGGGCATACACGCCTGCGTTGAGGTAGTACTTGCCAGGAATCAGGCGGCCAGGTGCTGCAGGTGCAGGCTCTGCTGCTGCTTTGGTTTTGCTGTAAGCAGCCGCTTTGGTGGTGGGTTTTGGCGCGGACGGTGGGGCTGCAGGGGGTGCAGGCTGCTTGGGCGCAGTTTTGCGGGTTGCAGCAGGTGGGGGGGCCGCCGAAGATGGCGCAGGCACCGTTGCAGGAATGGGCGGCGCACTGGCTGCGGCTGAAGCTGTTGCGGCAGTAGTGGCGGCAGCGGCCAGCGGTGCTGCTAGTGTGTCGGGTTCTGGGGGCGCAGCGGTGCGTGCTTCAGGCAAAGGGGTTGGCTGCACGGCGGGCAAAGCTTCTGGCAAGGCGGCCTTGTCAGCCATGGAGGTCGACACCGGTGTTGCTACAGCTTGCGGCAGCACAGGCTCCATCCAGGGCGCACTGGGGGCAGGGCTGTACAGACTGGATACCTGGGGGATCACCAAATCAGGCGGGCCAGATGGTGCAGGGGTAGAGGGCGCACCACGGCTCGCGTGGTCCCACTGGCTGTAGACCAGTGCAGCGAATGCCACACTGCCCAGCGCTTGCACGGCGGCGACCCGGTACAGGCGCGCTTTGTTGGGTGCGCCATGCCCCAGCTTGGCGCGTGCTTGGGCAATGGAGCTGGCCGCAGTCAAGGTGGACAGGGTTTGGCTGCGCACTTGCTGGTAGTACCAGCCATTGGCCAAAAAACCCGGCACCACGCACAGCAGCCCCAGGGTGAATAAACAGCCAGCAGCTTCCATTGCCACGGGCACGCGCGCGTGCAGGCCGAAAGCCCACAGCAGTACCAGCGCGAGCACTACGCCGGCATAGATGCCTGCCGGGCGCCACAGCTTGCGCAGCACCAGCCATGCCAGGGTAAAGAAAGCGGCGCCATGGTTCCAGGAGGGAACGGCTTTGCCCAAAGTTTCAAAACGACTGAACTGCTGCTGGTAGTACGCGGCGTTGAGCGGGCCAACGCTGAGGCGGTACAGGTCGGGCATGATGCCGGTTTCCCCAGAGCTGGGCGGCGGTGTGAAAGCGTTAGAGCGTGAGGGCGTCGCAGGCATGCGGCGCATTTTGGCATGCCCCGCAGATTGTCAAAGAATGTGTGTAACTTCTCATACACGCTTGGGCGCGGTGTTTTCGCCGATTGCTGCCTGGGGGCGCTTTTACACTAGGCGGCTTTCATGGGGTGCGGGCGGTTCGCTCTTGCATGCCCACCAACAGGCTCTCACAACACATTCATGCAACAACATCAGTGGCAGTTTTTCCGTGCGGGAGGGGTGGATCAGGTTCAGATTCGCACCGGTGCCGATATCGCCAACATTGGCCAGCTGGACCAAAAGTTGTGGGTGGCCCTGGCCTGCCCCACCCGGGGTATTGAGTTTGACAGTGCCACGCTGGACTTGATCGACCAAGACGCCGATGGCCGCATTCGCGCGCCTGAGCTGGTGCAGGCCTGCGAGTGGGCGGTATCCATGGTCAATGACCCGGATGTGCTGACCTCGGGCTCGGATGTGCTGCAGCTGGCCAGCATCAACGAAAGTACCGAGCAGGGCCAGGCCTTGGCCGATGAAGCACGGCGCATTTTGGCGCTGAGCGGCCAAGAGGGCGCGGCCTGTGTATCGCTGGCGGACGTGCAGGGGCGTCTGGCCTCACTCAATGCCATGCCCTTCAATGGCGATGGCATTTTGAACCCTGCCACCTTGAGCGATCAGCCGGCGCTGTCTGCCTTGGTGTCGCGCATCATGGAGGCTTATGGCAGCGCCCAGGGCTGTGATGGGCAACCCGGCCTGGGCCGCGCGCAGCTGGACAACTTTTTCACCGACGTCCAGTCGCTGGCCGACTGGCACACCTTGGCCAGCAACAACACCTGCAGCTTACCGACAGAAGCGCAGGCCGTGGCGGCGGTGCAAGCGCTGAATGCAGTGCAGGTGAAGGTGGAAGACTTTTTTGCCCGCACGCGCTTGGCCGCTTTCGATGCCAAGGCGCTGGCGCCCATCAGCCCCAGCGTAGAAGGCTACGCCGCGCTGGGCACGCAAGTGCTCAGCAAGGAAGATGCAGCCATCGCGGCTTTGCCCTTGGCGACCGTGGTGGCCGATGGTGTGCTGCCCTTAGGCAGTGGCGTGAACCCGGCATGGGCAGCCGCCATGGCCGCGCTGCAACAACACGCGGTGCACCCCTTGCTGGGGGAGCTGGACAGCCTGAGCGCCGCGCAGTGGGAGCAGCTGAAAGCGCAGTTGCAGCCTTGCCAGGCGTGGCTGGCCTCCTTCCCGGCGTCGCCCCTGGGCGAGATGGGGCTGCAGGAAGCGCAAGCCTTGCTGGCCAGCGGCATGCAGCAGCAGTTGCAAGACATGATTCAGCACGATGAAGACGAAAAGCAGCACAGCGAGCATGCCGTGGCGCTGGAAAAGCTCATTCGCTTGCAGCGCGATTTGCTGGCGCTGCTCAACAACTTTGTCTCGTTCTCGCAGTTCTACAGCCGCCAAGGCGCTGCCTTTCAGGCCGGCACGTTGTACCTGGATGGCCGCAGCTGTGAGTTGACGGTGGATGTGGCCAACCCCGCAGCCCACGCCACGCTGGCTGGCATGGCCAAGGTGTATCTGGCGTACTGCGAATGCAAACGTGGTGGCGACAAGCGCCACATCGTGGCCGCCTTCACGGCGGGCGATGTGGACTTTTTGTTTGTGGGCCGCAACGGTGTGTTCTACGACCGTGAGGGCAAGGACTGGGATGCCACCATCACCAAGCTGATTGAAAATCCCACCAGCATTGGCCAGGCCTTCTTCTCGCCGTACAAAAAGTTTGTGCGCATGATTGAAGAGCAGGTGGCCAAGCGCGCCGCTGCCAAAGACGCCAGCGTGACCGAAGGCCTGAATGCCAAGGCCGCAGCCTTGGTGACGGCTCCGGCGGGCACCGCTGCCGCAGCCGCTGCACCGGCCAAGAAGACGGATGTCGGCACTGTGGCCGCCATTGGGGTGGCGCTGGGCTCCATCAGCACGGTGCTGGTGGGAATCTTCAGCAAGTTTGTGGAACTGGGGCCTTGGATTCCTGTGGGTTTGATGGGCCTGATTTTGGCCATCTCTGGCCCCAGCATGTTGATTGCCTGGCTGAAGCTGCGCGAGCGCAGCCTCGGCCCCATCTTGGATGCCAGCGGCTGGGCCATCAATGGCCGCATGAAGATCAATATGCAACTGGGCAACTCGCTGTCGCAAACGGCCAAGGTGCCCGCCAATGCCAAGCACATGCTGCATGACCCATTTGCGGCAAGCCATACAGCCCGCTGGGTGGTGGGCGTGCTGGCGCTGGTCGTGCTGGCTGCTTTGGCGTGGCGTTGGGGCTGGGTCAACCGCGTGCTGCCCGAGCGCATGCACTACGGCTACACAGCCTCCGTCGCGGTGGATGGGGGCGCTGCACCTGCAGCGCTGGCACCTGCTCCCGCACCCGCTGCACCTTAAAAAATACGGCTTGGCATGCCCAGGAGCCCGCTTGGAAGCGGGCTCTTTTTTTGGGGGGATGAAACACTTTTTTTGATAGCTGTTATCGCTTGAAATACAAAGTTTTCACATGTATTTTTAGGCGAATGTCTTGTCAATTAAGCGCTGGCAGCTATGGTTTTTTTTGTGGACTGCATCTGCGCTGGCTAGCAGCGGTCAATTTTTCCGGCCTTGTGCGCGGCAAACACAAAGTCCAGAAATGCCTGGGTGCGCTGTGGCAAGTGCTTGCGGCTGGGCAGCCCCGCCAGCACGCGCATGCGGGCGGTGATCCAGCCGGGCAGCACCTGTTCCAGCATGCCTTGCTCTAGAAAGGGGCGCGCTGCGTCGTAGGTGAAGGTGGCAATGCCCGCACCATCGAGTACGGTTTGCAAGATGCTGGCCGTTGGGTTGAGGGTGATGGAGGGCCTGACCTCAATCTCGTGCACCGGCGCTTCCAGCGTGGATTGCTGGCTGCGCCACAGGGCAAAACTGTTGCGGTGTAGATGGGGTGTGCGGCGCAGCACACACAGGTGCTCGGCCAGCGCTTGCGGCGTGGAAGGCGCTCCGTGCCGTGCGATATAGCTGGGGGAGGCGCACAAAATGGCTTCAGAGGTGGAGAGGGTGCGCGCGACGATGGCGGCGTCAAAGCCTTCGGGCACCTGCAAAAAGCCCAGGTCGTAGCGGTTGAGGTCGGGCACGGGCTGCGGGTCAACGTACACATCCAGCGCAATGCCGGGGTACTGCTGATTGAACGCTGCAGCCAGTGGGGCAATCAGCGCGTCAGTCAACGCGGGGGCCGCCACAATCCGCAGCACGCCTTGCAAGGCGCTAGTGGTGCTTTGCGCCTCTGCGACGGCGGCTTCGACCGACTCCAGAATTTCACGCACGCGTGCAGCGTAGCGCTCGCCCGAATCGGTCAGGCTGACGCTGCGCGTGGTGCGCTGCAGCAGCCGCGTGCCCAGTTGCGTTTCCAGCGCCGCGATATGGCGGGTGACATGCGGCACGGTCATCGACAAATGCCGTGCCGCGGCCGTAAAGCCACCTTCATCCACTACGGCTAAAAACACCTTCATGGCGTGTAAACGGTCGAGCACAAATACCTCAGCAGTGGACGTCAAAAAAGGGTGCAATTATTACGGCGTAGGTAAAAGAGCATTCCTGCTGGGTCTATTTTTCTTATCTTCTATAAGACTTACAGTGAGAGCAAGTGCAAACATTGCAGCTGGCTGTCGCAACGGCCGGCGCTGCCATTTGCGTCTCACCGAGCACCCTCAGGCGGTGTGTCGACGGGCTGATAGCCCCGACACACCGCTCTTTTTTATGGTGCTTGTAGTCCAGATCGCGCACTGGGATGGCGCTGAATGGAAGTGCAACGCATCGTGCTTTCCTAGGCGTTGGACAGCGGTGTAGCGCGCCAATGGATGGTGTTGTGCATGTCTATCTCTAACCACGTCCCACCATGACATCTACCCCTCAATTTCCATCGTTCGGTCTGCAGCGCCGCCACCTTTTGGGTGGTGCGCTGGCGGCAAGCGTGGTGCAGCTGAGCCCGCTGACCTGGGCAGCCACGGCACCGGCCACTGCTGCAAGCAGCAGCTTTATGGCGCTGTCGCACTACCTGACTGCCCGCAATGACCTCAACGCCAAGCTGGGCGCGCGCATGCAAGCTGCGCTGCAGGCTTTGGATGGCCAATTCAACGCACAGGCAGACGCCCTGTGGAGCTGGATTCAAAGCCAGAACGTCGCGCTGGAGCAGTTAAACGACCGCTTGAAGGCTGAAAAGCCCGAGCTGGTAGCCGTGCCCGCCCAGGTGATGCAAGTTTGGTATTTGGGCATTGCAGGCAGTGGCCCCCGCACCCGTGTGGTGGCCTATGAATTTGCCCTGAATGCGCAAACGGTGAGCGACAAGCTCAAGCCGCCGACCTATGCGTATGGCGTCTATGGCAGCTGGACGGCCAACCCCACCACGTTCAACCTACAGCGTATTCCCGTGCCGGCCTGAGCGCGGCCTTGCGTACAGCTGCCAGCCCGCACACAAGCGTCTTGAACCCCATTACATAAAAAACTGCTTAGGAAGCACCATCCCCATGGCTGATTCTCACAAACTCTCTGCCGACTACGTCATCGTCGGCGCCGGCATCATCGGCGCCATGCTGGCGGCCAAGTTGGCCAAAACCGGCGCCTCGGTACTGATGCTCGAAGCGGGTGCCCATGTCAAGCGTGGCGAAATCGTGGGGCGTTTTCGCAACTCGGCCCGCCGCAGCGACTGGATGTCACCCTACCCATCGCTGGACACTGCTCCCCACCCCATCTACCAGCCGCAAGACAACAACTATCTGGTGCAGGCTGGCCCTTACCCCTACAAGGCCGAATACATCCGCATGGTGGGCGGCACCAGCTGGCACTGGGCGGCGCACGCCTGGCGCAATGTGCCGGGTGACTTCAAGATCAAAAGCCTCTACGGCGTAGGCGTGGACTGGCCGTTTGACTACGACGACCTGGAGCCCTACTACCAAGAAGCCGAAGAAATCATGGGCGTGGGCGGCTCGACCCATACAGGCTCGCCGCGCAGCAAACCCTTCCCCATGGGGGAAGTGGCCATGCCGTACGCCATGAAGCGTGCGCAAGAGCGCTTGGCCGGCACGTTCGAGGTGGTGGGCAACACCGTGGCCCGCAACAGCCGCAATTTTGATGGCCGCCCGCCATGTTGCGGCAACAACAGCTGCCAGCCCATTTGCCCGATTGATGCGCAATACCACGGCGGCATTGCCGTGCAGCAGGCGCTGGCCGCAGGCGTGAAGCTGCAAACCCGTGCCAATGTGTTCCAGCTGGAACACGATGCACAGGGCCGCATCGTCGCCGCCAATTACTACGATCCCGACAAGAACGTGCACCGTGTCACGGGCAAGACCTTTATTGTGGCCTCCAACGGCATTGAGTCGCCGCGCCTGCTGCTGCTGTCAAAGAGCGACAAGTTCAAAAACGGTATTGCCAACGACAACGACATGGTGGGCCGCCACCTGATGGACCACCCCAGCACCTCGCTGACCTTTGATGCCGACGAAGACGTCTGGCTGGGCCGTGGCCCGCAAAGCCCGGTGTCCATCAATGCCATGCGCGATGGGGCATTCCGCAGTGAATACTCGCCTTACCGCCTGGACTTCACCAACATCTCGCGCGTGGATGGTGCCACCACCGGCTTGCTCAAGGCCGGTATTTACGGCAAGGAATTCGCTGAAAAGCTGCGCCACGCCGCGGCCCGCGAAATGAACGTGAAAAGCGTGCTGGAAGTCCTGCCCGACCCAGAGCGCCGCATTGACCTGGCGGACGAAAAAGACAGCGTGGGCCTGCCCAAGCCGCGCGCGCACTACAGCATTGATGACTACACCTTCCGGGGCCACAAGCGCGCCCAAAAAGACTTTGCCAAGATTGCCGAGCTGATGGGGGGCAGCAACCTGCGCTACACCAAGGACGACAACTTTGCCAACAACCAGCACATCTGCGGCACGCTCAGCATGGGCACCGACCGCAAAATTTCGGTGTGTGACGAGTTTGGCCGTGCGTGGGACCACGAGAACCTGTATTTCGCCTCGACCGGTGTGCTACCCACCTCATCCACCTGCAACTCCACCCTCAACGGCATTGCCGTGGCGCTGCGCACCGGTGCGCACCTGATTGCCGAAAACGGTGGACCCGCCATGCTGCCGCGCAGCAACACCTTGGCTGGCTTTAAGCCTTTGCAGCCCTTGTGGACGCCAGCGGTTTAAAGCGGGAGGACTGACACCATGAGCACAACATTCATGCAATCTGTGGGGTTGGCTGCCGCGATGCTGGCATCCACCTCGGTCTTCGCTGCTGATAGCGAGCACATTGAGCGCGGCCGTTACCTGGCCACGGCGGGTGACTGCGTGGCCTGCCACACGGCGCCGGGCGGCAAGCCCATGGCGGGTGGCTTGGCGCTGGCCAGCCCCTTGGGGCCGATTTACTCGACCAACATCACACCGTCCAAAACCCACGGTATTGGCAACTACACGCTGGAGCAGTTCAGCAACGCATTGCGCCACGGCAAACGTGCAGACGGGGCCAACCTGTACCCCGCCATGCCGTACACCGAGTACGCCAAAACTTCGGACGAAGACATTGCCGCCATGTACGCCTACTTCATGCAGGGCGTAGAAGCCGTGGATGCAGCACCGGCCCACACCACGGCGCTGCCATTTCCCTTCAACATTCGCGCCTCGCTGGGTGTGTGGAACGCGCTGTTCCACGACGTCACACCGTACCAGGCCGATGCCTCGCAAACGCCGGAGTGGAACCGTGGCGCCTACCTGTCCCAAGGGCTGGCGCACTGCACCACCTGCCACACACCACGCACAACGCTGATGGCTGAAGACAGCAAGCGCAGTCTGGGCGGTGGTGAAGTGGGCGGCTGGTATGCGCCCAACATCACTTCGGATGCGCAAAGCGGGATTGGCAACTGGACGGTGCAAGAGCTGGTGCAGTACATGAGCGGCCAGCCCGTGCCCGGCAAAGGCCCAGCGGCTGGCCCCATGGCCGAAGCGGTTGACCACAGCCTCAAGCACCTGACACCCGAAGACTTGAAGGCGATTGCGGTCTACATCAAGTCGGTGCCCGCGGTGGGCGATGGCCGTGTCAAGCAAGGCGCGGACCAGTTCGGCCAGCCTGTGGATGCGCTGGATAGCATTCGCGGCGTGGACTTGCCCCAGGATTACGACGCCATGACCGGCGCGCAAATCTACGACGGCTACTGCGCCAGCTGCCACCAGGTGCAAGGCCAGGGCAGTGATGGCGACGGGCTGCCCGCGCTGTTTCACAACACCTCGCTGGGCCATGCCAACAGCAACAACTTGGTGAATGTGGTGTTGCACGGCATTCACCGGGTGGGCACGGACTCCGTCATGCCCGGCTTTGCCCATGAGTTGAGCGACCAGCAAGTGACCGAATTGAGCAACTATCTGCTGACCAGCTACGGCAACCCCGATGCCAAGGTGACCAAGCAGCAAGTGGCCCAGCTACGTGACCCTGCCACCGCAAGTGCCGACACCACCTTGCTGACCCTGGCCCGCGCGGGCATGGCAGTGGGCATGGTGGTTCTGCTGGCCTTGGTGGGCTGGCTGCTTGCACGCCGCCGCAAGGGCTAAGCATCGGCCCTTGTCGGCCGCGGCACAGCTGGGTGCTTGCGCTGCGGCCGGCGCCAAAAAAAAGCCCGCAGACTGCGGGCTTTTTTTTAATAGCTGCTGGCGCTTGTTTTACAAGCACTTCAGGTACATAAATATCTGAAAAGCTTGTTTTCCAAGCGCAAGCAGCTCTTATTTTTAATGCTGTTTACCAGCCCTTGGCGGCCAGTGCCTTGGCAATCTTGTTGCGCGGCACGGTGGGCTTGGGCACTTTGAAGTCAAACCAGTTGCGCACGTCTTCTTCCACGCCAATGCCGTGCATGAAGTTGTAGATGGCTTTCTTCAGCCCCACGCCCAGCGCGTCGTGGTCCACGCCGGTGGGGTCGATGAAGGGGATGTCGTTGCGCGCAAACGTGGCGGGCGGCAACTCGGGCAGGGTCACGCCGTATTCGGCAGGGTTTTGGCCCACGGGCGAGTGCACGGTGCAGGCAAAGCGGTGAAAGAAGCCGCTTTGGATACAGCCGTTTTCAAACAGCTGGCGCACGTACTCCAGCGCATCCACCGTGTCTTGCACCGTCTGCGTGGGAAAACCGTACATCAGGTAGGCGTGCACCAAAATGCCCGCATCGGTCAGCGCCTTGGTCACGCGCGCTACCTGTTCCACGCTGACGCCTTTTTTCATCAGGTTGAGCAGCCGGTCTGAGGCCACTTCCAGCCCACCCGATACGGCGATGCAGCCGCTGTCGGCCATCAGCTGGGCCAGCTCGGGGCTGAAGGTTTTCTCGAAGCGGATGTTGCCCCACCAGCTGATGTCGGTGCCGCGCGCGATCAGCTCATGGGACAGGGCCTTGAGCGCCTTGGGCGGCGCGGCCTCGTCCACAAAGTGAAAGCCGGTCTGGCCGGTCTCGGCCACGATGGCGTCGATGCGGTTGGCCAGCTCGGTGGCGCTGGCGCCTTCATAGCGGCCGATGTAGTCCAGGCTGACGTCGCAGAAGCTGCACTTCTTCCAGTAGCAGCCGTGGGCAATGGTCAGCTTGTTCCAGCGGCCGTCGCTCCACATGCGGTGCATGGGGTTGAGCATGTCCAGCAGCGACAGGTAGTCGTGAATCGGCAAGCCATCCCAGGTGGGGGTGCCCACCTCGGCAAAGGCGATGTCGGCTTCCATCATATTGATGTACTGCACCGCGCCCTCGTCGTTGCGCACGAAGGTGCGCACCAGGCGCGAGCGGCCGCGCTCGCCGCGCAGGTGCTCCAGCAGGGCCAGCAGCGGGCGCTCGCCTGCATCCAGCGTGATGAAGTCAAAGTAGTCAAACACGCGCGGCTCGGCCAGCTCGCGCAACTCGGTGTTTACAAAGCCGCCGCCCAGCACCAGGGTGATGTGCGGAAACTCGGCCTTGATGGTCTGGGCAATGCGAAAGGCCGCATAGACCGAACCCGGGAAGGGCGTGGACAGCAGCACCACCGTGGGGCGGTGGCGCCAGACGGCCTTGCGCGTCAGCTCGGCCAGCGCGTCATCGACCAGGGTGGGGGCGGCGGCCAGCGCATCGGCCAGTGGATCGAACGTGGGCTGGTTGCCTGACAGCGACTCGGCATAGCGCACAAATTCAAAGCGCGGGTCGGCCGCGTCGCGGATCACGTCGGCCAGATCGTTCAGGTACAGCGTGGCGTAGTGCTTGGCACGGTCTTGCTGGCCCAGGGCACCGAAGGCCCAGCCCACGGGGTCGCCCGAGCCATCGTCCATGTAGTGCTCCAGCGCATCAAAGCGTGGGCCCTCGGGCAGCCAGGCGCGGCTGACGATGCGGTGGCTCAGGGTGCTGTCCTTGCCTTGCAGAAAGGCGATGACGCGGTTCACCGTGGCCAGGTACTGGTCGCGCTGGCCCATGAAGCTTTGCACGGCAGGGCTGAACAGGCGGCTGGGGTCAGCGTCGTGCTGGGCCTGCACCAGGTCGATGATCTGCGCCAGGCCATCGCGCGACAGCAGCTTGAGCACCAGGGCCAGGGCCAGGTCTTCCTGCACCGCATCCACACCGCGCGAACGCAGAAAGCCCGTCAGATAAGGCGCAGAAGGGTAGGGCGTGTTGAGCTGCGTCATCGGCGGGATGAGCGACAGCACGCGGGTGTCAGGAGCAGTCATGAAGATTTAGCAGATTGGCGGCGGCACGCGGGGTCGCACAACAAAAGCCCGGCTGGGCAGCAGGGTGGGGCAATATTGTCGCTGGCTTGGTAAAAAAGCGCCCGTGCCGGGTTTCTGGCGGTGCGGCTGCAGTGCCTGTGCGGGCGCAAAAAAGCCACCCGAAGGTGGCTGTCAAGAAGGAAGTTGGTGCTGTGCGGCCTCAGTTGGCGGAGAGCTTGCGCTCTTGTACGACGCGGCCCCACTGCTCATATTCTTTTTTCATGAACGCTGCCAGTTCCTGGCGCGTGGTGGGCTGGGGGGTCAGGCCATGGTCGTTCAGCGCCTTTTTCACGCCCTCGTCGTTCAGTGCCTTGACGATTTCCACGTTCCACCGGTCCAGGATGGCCGTGGGGGTTTTGCTGGGCGCGACAAATGCGTACCAGTTCAGGGCTTCAAAACCGGGGTAACCCGCTTCGGCCACGGTAGGAATGTCCGGCATGTAGGCCGGGCGTGTCAGGCCAGTAGTGGCCAAAGGGATCAGCTTGCCAGTCTGCACATGCGGCATGGCGGTGGGCGGGGCAGCGAAGTAGCTGGTCACGCGCTCGCCCAGCAAGTCCTGCAGTGCCGGCGCGCCGCCCTTGTAGGGCACGTGCACCATTTCCACGCCGGCGCGCTGGTTGAACAGCTCGCCCGCCAAGTGCGAGGCCGAACCTGCGCCCGTGGAGGCGTAGTCCACCTTGCCGGGCGACTTTTGGGCCAGCGCCACAAACTCCTTCAGGTTCTTCACCCCCGCACCCTTGTGCACCACCAGCACGTTCGGGAAGTTGACGCCGCCGGACAGCGGTGCCAGATCCTTGAACGGGTCGTAGGTCAGCTTCATCAGGTGTGGGGCAATGGTCAGCGGGCCGACCGAGCCGAACAGGATCACCGATCCATCGGTGGCAGCATTCGCCACTTGGCCGTGGGCGATGTTGCCGCCCGCGCCCCCCTTGTTCTCCACCACCACGGACTGGCCGATGTTCTCTCCCAGCTTCTTGGCAATCAGGCGTGCAGCGGCGTCGGCCGCGCCACCGGCGGCAAAGCCCACCACCATGGTGACGGGTTTCTTGGGCGGGAAATCCTGCGCCGCAGCAGGACTGCCCAAAGCCAAGGCGGCTGTGGCCATCACTGCAGCCTGTATCAAAGTACGCTTTTTCATCGAAGGTCTCCTTGTTGGTATGGATATGCGCAGGAAGAAATCAGTCAGCACCCAGCCCGATAGGGTTGGGCTGGCGCTTTTCAGTGTTGTGGCGCAGCAAAGCTGCAGTGCGGAAGATGCCGTGTGCAAACTTGCCATAGGGCAAGGTCACAAACAAGGCCATCACCGCGCCCAAGTGCAGGCACAGCAGCAAAGCCAGTGCGGGTGTGCCGCGGCCCAGCCACAGCGCCAAACCGCTGGTAGCGACCAAGAACAGCAAGGCGATAAAGCCCAGGTCCATCGGCTTTTGCTTTGCATCGCCGTGCAGCGGGTGGCGCTTGCGGTTGAGAGACCACAGGCCTGCCGTACCCACGGAGAGCATCACGCCGCCCACGCTGCCCAAAATCTTGGGCAGGCTGGGTAAGTCATACGGCGCGGGCAGGTTCAGCACATAGTGGTAGAGCGTGGCCACCGATGTCGCGGCAAAGCACAGCAAGAAGCCGTAGAACGTCAGGTGGTGGGCGCGACGGCGCTTTAAGGTGTAGGCGTCGTCTTCGTTGTGGCAGCCATCACCGTGACCGCCGTCCAAATACTTCAGGCGTAGCACATCGCCCGTGGCCTCAGTAGCTGCAGCACCGCTGACATCGGCACCGCTGGTGGCGGGCTTGATGTCTTTCCAGAAGCGGCGCACGCCCATGGACAGCGCAAACACCACAAACAAAAACACGGGGGCAAACATGCTCACCAGCAGGTTGTGCGGGAACAGGCTGTAGAAGTTGGCACCCAAGTCAGCGCCCCACAGTGCGCCCAAGCCGCCGCCTTGCAGCACTGCGCCCAGCACCAAGAACAAGCTCAGTGCGGCAACGAGCGCCAGTGACAGCGTCAGGCCATTGCGCTGGTACAGCTTGCCCAAAGCGGGTGGCCAAGCGTAGTCCACATAAGTTTGGCCACGCACCTCGGCCATGGCCTTGGGGATATTGATACCAAACTCATGCGGTGGCGCGTATTGGCAAGCGTGCAAGCAAGCGCCGCAGTTGTGGCACAGGTTGGCCAGATAGTTCACATCGGCCTTGCCAAATTCCAGACGGCGCGTCATGGCCGGGAACACGGCGCAAAAGCCTTCGCAGTAGCGGCAGGCATTGCAAATTTGCATTACGCGCGCCACTTCACCTTCGGCCTGCGTCATATCGCTGACGGGGACGATGGGAATGACTTTGCCGCTGGTGCCGGATGCCAGCGCTTGGGCTTCCTGGCCCAGCTTTTCAAAAGATTGCATGCTCATGGCTTAAGCCTCGTCTTTCACAGCGCCGTGTTCGGCGTCTTTGCCGGCTGCAGCCAGTGCGGCATTGCGCCCTGCAATGCGCCCAAAGGCCGTGCCAATCGACATGCCCACGCCTGCGGTGTAGCCCTTGCCCAGTACGTTGCCAGCCATCATCTCGCCCGCCACAAAAAGGTTGCGGCTGGGTTGGTCGGCAAAGCGCACGGCAGCGGTGTCATCCACCTTCAAGCCCAGATAGGTAAACGTGACGCCGGGGCGCAGCGCGTAGCCATAGAACGGCCCAGTATCGATGGGGCGTGCCCAGTGCGTTTTTGCGGGCGCCACGCCTTCGGTGTGGCAATCGTCCAGCGCGGTGTGGTCAAACTTGCCCACCTTGCACGCGCTGTTGTAGGCGGTCATGGTTTGCATGAAGGTGTCTACATCCAAGCCCAGCTTTTGTGCCAGCTCGGGCAGGCTGTCGGCCTTCACACCCGGGAACACGGGCGGCATAAAGCGGCCAATGGCCTTGCTGTCTATGATCGAATAGGCAATTTGGCCAGGCTGCTGGGCCACCAAGCGGCCCCAGATGGCGTAGCGCTTGGGCCAGAAATCTTCGCCCTCGTCGTAAAAGCGCTCGGCCTCGCGGTTGACCACCACGCCCAGCGATACGCAGTCAATGCGGGTGCAGATGCCGCCGTCATACAGCGGCGCGCGGGCATCAATCGCCACCATGTGGGCCTGGGTGGGGTCGCCAATGCCGTCAACCTTGTGGTCGTCCAGCAGGTGCTTGAGCAGCACCCCTTTGTTAAAGGCGGTGCCACGGATGATGAAATTGTCGGCCGGCCATTCGCCGCGCTCGTTCTGGCCCCATGCCTCGCGCAGCCATTCACGGTTCGATTCGAAGCCACCCGCAGCCAGCACACAGCTCTTGGCCTTAATACGCTGGCCTTTGACATAGGCGGCTTTGAACACCCCATTCTCGATTTCTAGCCGATCTACGGGCGATTCGTAGCGCACCTCCACACCCAGCGCCTCGGCACTGCGGTAGTAGGCGTTGACCAGTGCTTTGCCGCCACCCATAAAGAACGCATTGGTGCGGGCCACGTGTAGCGCGCCCGACAGCGGGGGCTGAAAGTGCACGCCGTGCTGGCGCATCCAGTGACGGCAGGTGGAGGAGGCGCGGATCACCATGCGCGCCAAGTGCTCGTTGGTGATGCCCCCCGTCACTTTGAGCAGGTCTTGCCAGTATTCCTCTTCGGGGTAGGCCTCCACCAGTACATCCTGCGGTGCATCGTGCATGCAGCGCAGGTTGCGGGTGTGGGCGGAGTTGCCGCCGCGCCATGCGCGCGGGGCTGACTCCAGCAGCAGCACGCGGGCACCTGCTTCGCGCGCCATCAGCGCGGCGCACAGGGCGGCGTTGCCACCACCGATGACCAAAACATCGGTGTCCATCAATCTCTCTCCTTGCAGTCTCACTCGTAGGGAAGATCGACTGTAGGGAGCGCGCCCGGCCCTGGGTAGGGGGGGCAGGGAATGGGGGTATCAGTTTTTGTGATGGCTCAGCGTGGCACCGGCCCAGGTGCCGCTGGTCACCAACTGTTCAGCGCAGTCGCGCAGCACCACGCGGGCCGCCAGCGCAGCGGGTGATAGCTCATCTTCCGACAGGCCGCACAGCATGGCCGGGCGGCGCACTTGGCCGTCCACGATTTCCGACCACAGAAATTCGCCCTGCGTGGCGTGGTGCAGCTTGACGGCCGACCAGGGCTGTACCGTGGCACCCATACCTGCCATCACGGCCTCCATCAGCAGTGGCAGGCCGTCAATTTCTAGCGCCATGTTCAACGGCAGGCCCGCATGGGCAAACGCGGTGACGATGGCGTTGCGCAGCCCGTGACTGCCCGAGGGCAGGATCAGTGGCACGCCGCCCATCTGCGCCATGGTGGTGGTGGCCGTGTGCGGGCACACTGGGCTGCGCTTGGACTGGATCAGGTAGAGCTTTTCCTCCAGCAGCGGCTGTACGCTCCAGCGGCGGGCGCTCTGCGCATCGAACAGGATGGCCAGATCCAGCTGGCGCGCATTCAGCAGGCTGGTGAGGTGGCCCGACAGCGCCGACACCATGTGCAGGCGCACCTCGGGGTAGCGCTGGCGCATGGCCTGCATCAGCGGCAGGCCGAGCACAGAGGCAATTGTGGGTGACAGCCCAATGCTCACGGCCCCCGACAGCCGTGCCAGTTGTGCCGCGTGGATGGCCTGCTCGGCGTGCCGCAGCGTGAGCTGGGCCTCGTGGAAAAAGGCCAACCCGGCTTCGGTAGGGGTGGTGCCTTTGCTGCTGCGTTGCAGTAGCCGGGTGCTGAGCTCACCTTCTAGTCGGCTGATTTGCTGGCTCAGCGCAGACTGCACCATGTTCAGTTCCATGGCAGCGCGGCTCATGGAGCCCAGTTCTACTACACGCACAAAGTAGCGCAGTTGGCGCAATTCCATCATCAATCACTCGCTGTTTTGCCAGCCAAGTGGCAGTGTTCATCGGATAACCGCCGACGATAGACGGTTTATCTATCTTTGCCGATGTGAGTTTTGCGTATTCAGGCATGCGAGAAATCTTGTGTGCACGAACTCGTGCACTGATTGCGCGCTCTTGGCTTCGGGAAAACGCGGTGCTGCAGCTCCACCATGATGAAGCCATGTCATCGCTATACACACTCCATAGCTTGATTCGGAAGCATGCTGGTGCATTCACCCAAGATGGTGTGATGGCCTGTGCGGCGGCGGTAGCTAACGGGGGGGGCTGCGCCCCTGTCCAAGTTTGGGGATGCTGTGGCATGACCCGGTAAGCGGGCGTTTTTGGCGTCACCGCAATCCGGTTGAAATCTCGACCGAAGTCGCGTGATAGAGTTTGTCGCTATGTCTCAAACTTGTGTTCAGCGTACCCAAACGGCGCTACAAAAAATTGCAGCGGCTGGCGACGAGGGTGCTCGAATTTTTACGAAGGTCTATACGGAATCGGCGCACGCAGAAGCCGTAGCGGCCGATGCCCGCGCAGCACTCGGAATTTCTTTGAGTCCTATAGATGGACGAATCGTTTCGATCAAAGATTTGTTCGACGTGGCTGGTGAAGCCACCACGGCAGGCTCCAAAGTCATGTGCGATGCGCCAGCGGCAGCGCAAGATGCGGTCGTTGTACAGCGCTTGCGTGCCGCAGGGGCGGTCATCATCGGTAAGACAAATATGACGGAGTTCGCGTTTTCCGGTATTGGTATCAATCCACACTATGGAACTCCGGGAAATGCCAAGGATGTCACCCGCATTCCTGGTGGGTCGTCGTCAGGCGCAGGGGTCGCGGTAGCGCGCGGTATGTGTGAAATTGCGATTGGCTCTGATACCGGGGGCTCTGTGCGCATTCCATCTGCACTGAATGGCGTGACCGGCTTTAAACCCACGCAAGCGCGCGTAACGCGGGAAGGGGCATTCCCGCTGTCTTATTCGCTCGACACGGTGGGGCCTCTGGCTGCCAATGTGCTTGACTGTGCAAAGGCAGACAGCGTTTTAGCCGGTGAAAAATGGGTGCCTTTGCAAGCGCGCAGGCTGGAGGGCTTGCGCATCGGCATCCCCCGTGGTTTGCTTTTTACGCAGGCCGATCAAGCCGTGCTGCTTGCATTTGAGCAAGCGCTCCAAAGACTGGAAAATCGTGGTGTCAAGCTGATCGATGCGGATCTGGATGCACTCATCGCCGCCCCTTTTCAGCTGCAGGAGGCCGGGACTCTGATTGCGTGCGAAGCAGCACAGATTCACCAGGCACTGTTTGCCAGTGGCAAAGATGCGCAGTTAGATGGCTTGGTAAAGGCGCGTATCACGCGCGGTCAAACCATTCCAGCCTCGCATTACGTCGCTGTCCAGCAAGCACGCGGGCAGCTGCAAAAAGCGTTTGATGCCGCGATTGCAGATTTCGACCTATTGATTTTGCCCACGGTGCCCGTGGTTGCCCCTTTGATCAAGAGTTTGGAGGATGCTGATGCGTTCAACCGAGCGAACTTACTGGTGCTGCGCAATCCTTCAGTGTTTAATTTTTACGATGTGCCCGCAGCTTCATTGCCTTTGCCGCGTGCGGCCAACGAGTTGCCTGTTGGGCTGATGGTGGTGGCAAAGCGGGGGCAAGACAGGAACTTGCTGGAGCTCGCACACTGCCTGGGTACAACGGTAAGCGTCTCTTCAAACGGTTGAAAAGAATCCTTGCTGACAATGATTCTTTTGAATTTTTGCAGACGGTATCTAGGGCAATAATTGGATCAAAAATTTGCCTCACACATGGATATGCTGGTGGATTGGCTGCAGCTGAAAGACTGCGGCTATGCCTATTAATTTCCCAGTTTGCTGTATTGGCCCGTGGAGGCATTTTCAACAACGCGCCTTTGCGCAGGCCGTTTGTTGACAGAGCCACATGAATTCCACTGCATACACACTTTCTATCGTTGATACGCTCAATGAAGTTGCCACCGAGCGCTGGCAAAACTTGGCTGCAGGCAACCCTTTTGTGGGCTATCACTACTTGCGCCTGTTGCAAGAGACGAATTGTGTGCATGAACGACATGGATGGTATCCACGCTATCTGCTGTTGCATCACAAGGGTGAGCTAGTAGGCGCGGCCCCTTGTTTCTTCAAAACCCATTCGCGGGGCGAGTATGTTTTTGATCAGGGGTGGGCCCAAGCATTCGCGCAACATGGCTTGGACTATTACCCCAAGCTGCTGGTGGCTTCGCCATTTACCCCAGTGCAGGGGCCACGGTTACTGGCTGCGAATCCCCAGGCACGCCAAGTTTTAGCACAAGGTTTGCGTCAACTGTGTGAGGAATCCCAAGCTTCATCGGTACACGTATTGTTTGTCCAATCGGAGGATATTTTTGCTTTGCAGCAAGCGGGCTTCATGGTGCGTGAAGGCGTGCAGTTCCATTGGAAAAATCAGGGTTATGACAGAACGGAAAGTTTTTTGGCCAAGCTTTCTCAGGACAAGCGTAAGAAAGTGCGGCAAGACAGCAAATACGTGGCCGCAGCTGGCATCACCTATCGTTGGCTAGAAGGCCCAGAGCTTTTGCCAGAGCATTTGGCATTTTTTTATGCGTGCTACGTGCAAACTTATGAGGAGCACCATTCCCAGCCCTATTTGACGGAAGACTTCTTTCAGCGTGCACATCAGGAAGAGGCACTGAATCTTGTGCTTATATTGGCCGATCGTGCAGGAGTGCCGGTGGCATGTGCGTTGAACGTGCGTGGGGGCAGCACTTTGTATGGGCGTTATTGGGGTGCCCAAGAGTTTGTCAAAGGGCTGCACTTTGAAACTTGCTACATGCAATCAATTGCCTATTGCATTGCCAATAATGTGCAAGTGTTTGAAGGTGGGGCGCAGGGGGAGCACAAGATGGCGCGAGGTTTGTTGCCAGTTACCACCTATTCTGCGCACTACGTTGCAGACCAGCGCTTCGCCCCAGCGATCGCTGATTTTTTGCGAAGGGAGACCGCTGCCGTAGATGGCTATGTCGAGCAATTGCAGGCCGCCAGTCCCTTCAAGCAAGAGCCATAAAGATAGAAAAATTACTTATGAGATAGTAGTTGATGCAGTGCTTCTTGGAGATTGCCGTAGCGCCAAGTAAATCCTGCTGTCTGCGCACGTTGTGGTTGTAAGCGTTGTCCACCGAGTAGCAGCACGGACATTTCTCCAAGTGCTAGACGCAGCGCCCAAGCGGGTGCAGGGAGCAAGGCAGGCCTGTGCAAACTGCGGGCAAGTGTCTGGGTGAAGGTGATATTGCGCACTGCTTGCGGAGCGCAGGCATTGAATGGACCACGACATTCCTCATGGTTGAGAAGAAAGTCAATCAGGTTGACCTGATCTTCAAGGTGTATCCAGGGCATCCATTGCTGGCCATCACCCAATCTGCCGCCAAGCCCCAGCTTAAAAAGAGGTATCAGTCGCGCTAGCATGCCGCCTTGGGGGGCTAACACTGGTGCTGTGCGCAGCAGCACCACACGAACTCCGAAGAGATTGGCGCGCTCGGCTTCTTGCTCCCAAGCAATACATAACTGGCTGCCAAAATCTGCCGCTCCGGCAGGGCTGCTTTCATCTAGCAAAGCTTCAGCGCCATCGCCGTACCAGCCCACGGCAGATCCCGATAGAAGTACTTTGGGTGGCTGGGGCTGCTGCTTCATCCAGTCAACGAGGGTGCGCGTCAGATCAATGCGGCTGCTCCAGAGAACTTGCTTGCGAGCAGCCGTCCAAGGGCGGTCGGCAATCGGCGCTCCAGCAAGATTTATCACTGCATCTAACGGCGTTTGCTGAAGTTCTTGCAAGCTTGAAATGCCGTGTGCGCCGCTGCAAAGTTGGGCCACTTTGTTGGGTTCGCGGCTCCAAACCCACAGTTCATGGCCTTGCCGTTGCCAGTACTGACACAGTGCCCGTCCAATCAATCCAGTTCCGCCAGTCAGCAGGATTCGCATAGGTTTCTCCTTGGTCAGATAGTGAGGAATAGTTGGCGTGCTCATAGCTGATCTGGGTGTCACCCCTATCAAGTAACACGAGCAGTCTATTCAGGGGCAGGGCGCTCGCGATACTTGATGCAATCTCGCTGCCTAGCGATGCCAATAGATCCATTTATTGCAGCTATGAAATACCAGATGCAGTACTGGCAGGGCCATTTATGGTGATTCACCTTATGGCGGATAGTGAGATGCAGTTGGCTTGCGCAGTATTGCAGCGTAGTGACGAGTGAACCTGTTGGGCGAGATTGCGGCCGCTGAGCCATGCGCCCTCCACAGTGCCACTTTGTAGCCAGTCTCCGCACAGCCCTAGGCCTGCTTGGGGATCCCACCAACACCCCACATTGGCTGGTGAAACGCTGTCTGCATACAGCCATCGGTGAGCCGTAGCTTTTACGCTGGTTGGTGTTGGCCCTCCCAACTGCGTAAAAGCCTGTAGCAGCATTGTTATGACAGTCTGCAACTCGTCATCTACATGTGCTTGGCTCCAGCTGTGGCTGGCGTGTAAAAGCCAAGTTTCAGGGCCGCCGCGGCCAGGCTTGCTGTTATCGCGCGCTATCCAGCGTAGCGGGCTGTTTTCAATAAAACAACCATCCAAGGGCAGAGGCACAGGCTGAGGGCAGCGGACCATTAACGACCAGCATGCTCGCATACGGATACTCTGCGAAAGCGTAGTTGCTTCCGGTGAAACTGTTGCAACGAGTGGCACGGCTTGGGGTGCGGGAACTGCTATGAGCACTGCCTGGTAACGCGGTAGTTCTGCGCCATTTTCAGGGCTGTGCAGTGACCAACCTGGTTCATCGCATGCAGATGTGTGCAGCGGTTGAATGGTGGTTTGCCACTGAAAGCGAACAGGGTTAGGCAGCTTTTGCATGCTGCGCACCATGTGCGCGGCGGGCGAGGTCATGCGGGGCGTCCCGACGAAGCGTTCCAACTTGCTGGCTTGCAGCTTGAAGCCATGTCCATCATGTGTGCCGATACGAGCTTGCCACGGTGCTGCGACGGACTCTTGCTCCCACTCAGCGGCTTGCTTGCGAAAATCAATATCCCTCGCAGTGAAATACTGAGCTCCGTGGTCACATTGCCAGTCAACCAGGTTGTCGTTGCTGCGTCGTGTGCTCATGCGTCCAGAAGGGCCGCGACTTTTGTCAAACACATGCACGCTATGCCCATCTAGGGACAAAAAATGTGCGCACGACAGGCCTGCCATACCAGCGCCGATGATGGCGATAGGGTTGTCCTTGGGGTGCTTGGTAGAGATGGTCATGGAGATTAAGGCTGGTGAGCAGGGTCGGTATTTGTATGGGTGACCCAGATGAAAGCTTGGGTATCAATGCCCAAGGCTTGAGCGCGTTGCACGATGGCGTCCAAACTCTCACGCGGCAGGGATTTCTCGCGGGCCAAAATCCAAGCGTAGCTGCGGTTTTCGCCTACCACCAATGCCCAACGGTGGTTGGGGTCTAGCGCTACCACGTGGTACCCACCGTAAAACGGGCCAAAGAAAGACACTTTCAGTGATGCTTTATTTGAGGGGCCGGTGAATAGCGCTTTGCCAATGGCTTCTTTCCACTGACCTGAAGGGCCGCGCAGCCCACGATTTATGACTTGTACGCTGCCATCTGACTGTGGAAGATAGGTTGCAGATACATCAGTCATGTCACGCTCGAACCAGTGGTCGAGCCTGGCAATCTCATACCAGCGACCCTGGTAGCGCTTCACATCGAATCCGTTAACGACCTGCATACCTGCGGGTGGCGTGCTGCTGGCGCAGCCTGCAAGCAGGGCCGCTACACCCAAGAGCATGATCAGGAAGCAATGTGTTGCAGAGAGTCGATAAAGCCAGGGTGAAGCAGGTGGGTGTAATGTCATGATGAACTTCGATGTGGGCGCGGTATAGCCGATAAAGATGGGGCACTGGCCATGGTTGCGTTTTACACGTCAAGCCTCTTTAGCACTTAGAAAATGAAAGCGCATCAAGGTGCGCTTACGTGCGGCGGTGTGATTCACAACGGGGAGAGGGTAGTCCTGCCCTAGTCGTACACCGAAGCCCTGCAATTGCAGGGGCGGCATTGCAGCAGGGAAGTGGATGTGCTTGGTGGGCAACTCGGCCAGTTCGGGGACATATCGCCGTATAAAGTGGCCCTCTGGATCAAAGCGCTCCGACTGTGTAACCGGGTTAAAGATGCGGAACCATGGCTGTGCATCGCACCCAGTGGATGCAGCCCACTGCCAGCCACCATTGTTGGCGGCCAGGTCGTAATCATTCAGGTGCTCGGCAAAGAAGCGTTCGCCCCGGCGCCAGTCAATCCCCAGATCCTTGGTGAGAAAACTGGCAACCACCATACGCAGTCGGTTGTGCATGTAACCGGTCTGTAGTAACTGGCGCATAGCGGCGTCCACAAGTGGATAGCCGGTGCGACCTTCGCACCACGCTTGCCACAGTTCGGGCGCTTCATCCCATTGGACTCGGTCATATTCCGGGCGGAATGATTGGCTGACGACATGAGGGTGGTGGCACAAAATCATGAAATAAAAGTCACGCCATGCCAGCTCAGACAGCCAAGTTTGCGCGCCTTCGTCACCCAGCTCTGCTTGCTTGTGTGCCAGTTGAGCGAGTTGGCGGATCGAGATGGTGCCAAAACGCAGATGCACAGAAAGATAAGACACGCCTTTGCGTCCCGGAAAGTCACGAGCCTCCTTGTAGGCAGTCATGCGGGGCAGAAAGTTGGCGAGTAGCTGCTGGGCGCCACGCAGCCCCATAGGCAGTGGCAATGTTTGCAAATTGGTGGCGATAAAGCCCAGTTGTTCCAGCGTGGGGATATCAGTGGGGAGAGTTAAGGCTGCCAGATGGTGTGCATAGCGCGCTACGGGGTAGGACTTGCGCTGGAAGTCGTCCAGCTTTTGGAGCCAAGCGCGCTTGTACGGTGTGAAAACGCTGTAAGGATGGCCTTGCTGGGTCAGTACCTCGCTGCGGTCTAGCAGCACTTGGTCTTTGTAGTCACTGAATCCGATCCCAGCGCTGTGCAGGAGCTCTTTCACCTGTTTATCGCGTGCAACTGTTTGAGGTTCGTAGTCACGATTGACCAGTACTTCTTGCACGCCTAAGGCCCGGGCCAGCTCGATAATGCTGCTTGCTGCCGAGCCGTGACGCACGATCAGGCCTGCACCCGGCACCCCGCTGCGATCGCCCAGAGCCTGCAGTTCTTCGTGAAGTTGCAGCACACTGGCGTGAATGAATTCAACACGCCGGTCATACCGATTGGAGAGTGCATCCAGGATTTCGGTGTCGAAGACAAAGACGCAGAACACCTGATCAAAGCGGCGCAACGCGTGAAACAGTGCCGCATTGTCATCCCAGCGGAGGTCACGCCTCAGCCAGACTAAGGCGCGGGTTGGGGAATTAGCAGGCCGTTCAGACATCGTGAATTGCAATTTGTTGAAAAGCTAGTGGTGCTTGGAGCCAGAAGATCAATCGTTCATCGTGTCTCGCGCCACTGGGTCACGAGCGCTGGTATGCCGTGCAGCGCTTGCATGGCAGTAATGCCTTCCCAGTGTTTCTGGTACAGCGCCTGACACGACCCACCAACCCATATGCCTGTGGCAGCGTTCAACTCGCTACGCAGTGCGCGCAGGCTGCTTTGAACGCTGACTTGGCTGTGCACATTGCTGAAACTGAGAGCGACAACGTCCACTTGATGGGCATGAGCAGCACGGGCAATGTCGGTAATCGGTGTTTGGGTACCCAAAGAGATGCACTCGCAGCCTTCCAATGTGAGCAGCGCCTCCGCCATGAGTAGGCCTAGGCCATGCATCTCTTGAGGGAACGTGGTGAGCAACACCTTGGGACTTCTGCTCAGTTCGGAGTGTTTTAGATTGCCCAGGCTGCTACGTAAGACATTGGTGACTACCTCTGTGTACAGGTGCTCTTCGAACACCTCAAACCTGCCTTGTGCCCAAGATTCCCCCACTGCAGTCGTCAGCGGTGCAACCACCTCTGTCACGAATGCCCCTAACCCTTTGCGCATCAGGGTGCGTTGCAGGTCATCGCGCAGTAGGGCGGTGTGGTGAGACTCGATGGCACTCAGCAGCCTTCTGATTTCTTCTGAAGGAGCTGGTGCTTTTTTATTTGTCTTGGACAAATCAGGAATTTTGTCTAATAGTTCGTAAATTGATTCATTGCTGAGATGAGCTACCTTGCCTGGTCTGTGCCCCGCATCTAACAAGCGGCGAATAAGTTTGAGACGTTGTACCTGATCGAGGGGGTACAGGCGATCATCGGCCGCATCCCGCAGAGGCTGAGGAAAACCATAGCGCTTTTCCCATGCACGTAGTGTGTCTTTGGAGATGCCCGTTTCGCGCTCAACAGCGGTGATAGGTAAAGCACCATGTATTTCGTTTGGCAAAGATGATGTCATTGTGCGTAGAAGTGGTGCTGTATCGCGAAGGGCAATAGTCAACATCAGCGTTGGGCAATAGTTTAAATTGTCTAAGACAAATATGCTTTTGTCTATTACATTACATGGAGGTTATACAGATTTTTGTTGAAAAAGCGTTCGCACAACACAAGGTGACTTATGAAAGTAGCTGTGATTGGTTCTGGTATCTCAGGTTTAGCGGCAGCTTTTAGTTTGAACAAGCATGCGCATGTGACCTTGCTGGAAGCAGGTTCTTATTTCGGGGGGCACACCAATACCGTAGATGTCACCCTGCCAGATCCGCAGGGCAGGCCTGTGACGCATGGTGTCGATACGGGTTTTTTGGTCTTCAACGAGCGCACCTACCCTGCGCTGATTTCGCTGCTGGCGAGCTTAAAAGTTCCGACGGTGTGCACAGATATGTCTTTTTCTGTGCAGGTGCCAAGGGCTGGCTGGCTGGGTGGTGCACTCGAATGGAGCGGCTCAAACTTGGCAACGGTGTTTGCGCAGCGCAGCAATCTTTTGAGACCCCGTTTTTGGCGCATGCTCCGCGAGGTTTTGCGCTTTAACCAGCTTTGCACTCGTATTGCTGAGGCCAACGAAGAAGCTGTATTGACGCAGCCGTTGGCTGATTTTTTGAAGACACACAGGTTCGACAACGAATTTCGTGACTGGTATTTTTTGCCGATGCTGGGCTGCATCTGGAGTTGCCCCACAGATCAAATGCTGCAATTTCCAGTGGCCACCATGATTCGCTTCTGTCACAACCATGGCTTGATACAGATAAACAAGCGTCCCAAGTGGTGGACGATCCCTGGAGGTGCAAGGCAGTATGTGCAGCAGATCACTCGCCAGTTACCTGAAGTGCGGTTGAACGCTGCGGTAGAGCGTATTGTTCGCCATGCACATGGCGTGGAGATCCACATCGCTGGCCAAACCGAGCATTTCGATGCGGTTGTACTGGCTGTGCATAGCGATCAAGCTTTGCAGTTGCTGGATAAGCCCACAGCACAAGAGCAGCGTGTTTTAGGTGCTATCCAATACCAGCCGAATGTGGCCGTTTTACACACGGATGCATCTGTGATGCCCAAGCGCAAAGCAGCTTGGGCGGCTTGGAATTATGAGCGTGCACCCTCGGCGTCACGTGAGTCATCGCGCGTGTGTTTGCACTACTGGCTCAACAGACTGCAACCCTTGCCTTTTGCGCAGCCGGTGGTGGTGTCGCTGAACCCTGCTCGAGAAATTAATGCATCCAAGGTGTTGGCAAAGATTGACTATGCACACCCCGTTTTTGATCTGGAAGCGATACGGGCGCAAGCCCTGATTCCCTCAATCCAAGGTCATCAGCGCACATGGTTCTGTGGGGCCTGGACTGGTTACGGTTTCCATGAGGACGGATTGAAGTCTGGGTACGCAGCAGCGGAAAGTTTGTTGCGTGCGCAACTCACAGTGCTTGAGAGGCAGGCGGCATGAACCAAGTCAAACCAGCGTCACCATGTGACGTACCGCTGATCGGATTTGGCTACGTCCGACATCAACGTTTGCGCCCGCGTGTGCATCGTTTTGTATATCCCACTTTTTTTCTGATGCTGCCTATGCGTACCTTGCAAAGACAGCCATTAGTTGCGGGTGTTTTGGCATTCAATCGCCTTGGCGTACTGGGTTTTCGGGACAGTGACCACGGAGACGGTCGCGGCGCTGCACAAGGCGGTGCGTTGGCATGGCTGGAAGAGGTGCTACATGCGCAAGGCATTTTCGATGCGGATGGTGAAATCTGGCTGCAGTGCTACCCACGTGTTTGGGGCTATAGCTTCAAGCCGGTTAGCTTTTGGTACTGCCAGCGCAGCAACGGCAGTTTGCGTGCAATTGTTGCTGAGGTGAACAATACCTTTGGTGAGCGCCACACCTACGTACTGGATCGGCCCCAGTATGGTCAGGAAGTGATGGCGCATAAGGTCTTCCACGTTTCCCCTTTTTGTCCCGTTGAGGGTGGTTACCGGTTTGAATTTAAGCGCACCGGCGAGCACGGCTTGGGCGCTGTCAGCGTGCGCGTGGACTATGACGATACGCATGGACCACTGCTGCTGACAGGCGTAGGGGGGCGCTTGCAGCCGCTGAACGCTTCTGCACGCCGGTATGCGCTGTGGCGCTACCCGTTGATGACGCTCGTGGTCACTGTGCGCATCCATTGGCATGCGCTGCGGTTGTGGCTCAAGCGTGTGCCTTTTTACAGCAAGCCGCAGCCGCCTTTGCAGTCGGTTTCCCGATCTTCTACGCTCCGTTAAAGACCATGCATCCCACAGCACCCACATCCGCCACTGCCGCCTTACCTACGGACCTCCCTGCTTTTGTGCGCACAGGACTGCGCTTGCTGCAAGGTATACGCCATGGAAGTTTGCTGCTGGAACTCCCTGATGGACGCCAGCTGCGTTATGGCTCGAACAGTTCGCCTTCTGCCGCCATGCGCTTGCGCAATTGGAATGTGTTTCACGCCGTGATGCGCTCTGGCGATATTGGCTTGGCAGAGAGCTATATCGATGAAGACTGGACGACGCCGCATTTGGCGGATCTGTTTCGCCTGCTGCTGGCCAATCGCGAGTCTCTGGAATCGTTGGTGTACGGCTCTTGGTGGGGGCGTTTGGCGTACCGTCTGCGTCATGTGCTGCGCCGCAATACCAAAGCCAACAGCCGTAAAAACATCCATGCGCACTATGACTTGGGCAACAGCTTTTATCAGCTGTGGTTGGACCCGAGCATGAACTACTCCTCGGCGTGGTTTGAGGGCAATCTGCACGGTGACTTTACGCAGGCCCAGCACGCCAAAGTGCGCCGTGCATTGCGCAGTGCAGGCGTGCAACCTCACCAACGTGTGCTGGAGATCGGTTGCGGCTGGGGTGCGCTGGCAGAGATGGCTGCGAAAGAGTTTCAAGCCGATGTGGTGGGTGTAACGCTGTCGATCGAGCAGCTTGCCTATGGCCAGCAACGGATGGAGAAATCAGGTGTGCAAGAACGCGTCGACTTGCGCTTGCAAGACTACCGAGATATCCAAGATGCCTCCTTCGATGCCATTTGCTCCATCGAAATGATTGAGGCGGTGGGACAGGAGTACTGGCCCACTTACTTTCGCCATATGCACCGCTTGCTCAAGCCGGGCGGCAAAGCCTGTGTTCAGGCCATTGTGATCGACGACACACTGTTTGACCGCTATATCCAGGGCACGGACTTTATCCAGCAATACATTTTCCCCGGGGGGTGTTTGCCCAGTCCGTCGCGTATTCGCGAAGAGGCTGCTCGTGCAGGCCTGCGTGTTCAGGAGGAATTTGCATTTGGCCAAGACTATGCCGAGACCCTGCGACGCTGGCATCAGCGCTTTGTGCAGCAGCGAGGTCAGGTGTTGATGCAAGGCTTTGATACCCGGTTTTTGCACACCTGGGAGTTTTATTTGGCGTACTGCGAGGCGGCTTTCAGCATGCGCAATATTGACGTGGTGCAGTACACGCTGGTGAAAGACTGACAGCCGCTCCCTTGAGCGGTGTGACGAAAAAATAGCGCCATACACGACGCTGTGTTCGGCGCTGTACCGATGGTGTGCCCAGATCCTTTTTAGGAAACCTTATGTTTTTTTCACGAATGACTGTCGCAGCCCGCCTGTATGTAGGCTTTGGCTTGATCGTTGCGTTGCTGGTGGTGGTTACAGGTGTGGCTGTGGTGAAGGTGGATCGTATCGAGCGCGCTTTGCGTGCTAATTCAGACATCTACTCCCAAGTTCAGCGCAATGCGATCAACTTTCGAGGCTCCGCCCATGACCGCTCAATCGCTGTGCGCGACTTGGTGTTCAGTCCAACGCCCAACGAGCGTGCCAAAGAAGTTGCCACCATCGCAGCGCTGGCAGACTTTTATGCCCAGTCGACCCAGTCACTGGAGGCATTGCTGAAATTGCCAGGCGTGAGTCCGGAAGTTCACCCCTTGTATGCCGACATAAAAAAGGCCGAAAGCCAAGCAGTCACCACGACCAACACCATCATTGAACAAGTGCGTGAGGGCAATGCAGCGGCAGTGGACACCCTCTGGAGCCAGGCCAAACCGCAGTATGTGCAATGGCTGGCGTCGATCAACCGTTTGATTGATTTCAAAGAAAAGCACATTCAGGCCACTAACCAAAATGCCATGGAAGAAGCCAGTGGCTTTTTGCGCGTGATGTTTACCGCCCTGACGCTGGCACTGATTTTGAGCGCCGCCGTTGCCTGGGGCGTGGCCCGCAGCATCGTGCGCCAATTGGGGGCGGAACCCAACGCTTTGGCGCAGGTGGCGCGCCAGGTGGCGCAGGGTGATTTGCATCCCGTGGCTGGTGTTGCACGTGCTCAGTCAGACAGTGTGCTCGCATCACTTGGAGCGATGCAGACCAGCCTGGCTCAGGTGGTGGACAAGGTGCGTGATGCCTCGAATGCGGTAACGCAAGGTGCCGATGAGATCGCGGCAGGCAATGCGGGTTTGCTGCAGCGCACCGAAGAGCAAGCGAGCAATTTGCAGCAGGCCTCTGCCTCGATGGAGGAGATGACCTCATCGGTCAAAAACAATGCCGATACAGCCCGCCAAGCCGCTCAGCTTGCTGCATCTGCCAGCGACGCAGCGCACAAGGGGGGCGAGGTGGTGACGCAGGTGGTGCACACCATGGAAGACATCAGCGCAAGCAGCTACCGCATTGCAGACATTATTGGCGTCATTGACTCGATCGCTTTCCAGACGAACATTTTGGCGCTGAATGCTGCGGTGGAAGCCGCCCGTGCCGGTGAAGAGGGGCGTGGCTTTGCCGTCGTGGCCGGCGAGGTGCGCGCTTTGGCGCAGCGCAGCGCAGATGCTGCGCGTCAAATTAAAGCCTTGATTGAAACCAGCGTGGCCAAGGTGGAGCAGGGCACGCAACTGGTCAATGATGCAGGCACGACCATGACCGATATCGTTGCCCAAGCGCAGCGCGTGGCAGGTCTGATTGCTGACATCAGTCGTGCCACGGCCGAGCAGACACAAGGTATTGCACAAGTGGGGGGCGCAGTGGCGCACCTGGACCAGGCCACGCAGCAAAACGCTGCCATGGTGGAACAAAGTGCCGCTGCAGCCCAAGCTTTGCGCCACCAAGCCGCGCAGCTGGGGGCCGCGGTACGCGTATTTCGCTTAACGGGGGTGGACAGTGCTTATGAATCACGCCACTTGCCAGCGCATCGTTTGCAGGGCACTGCACCAGCACTGACCCCTGCAACGCTGCGCAATGCCACTGCGGCGCGCATCACCAAGTTACAGACAGCTCAGACGTGATGGATCTGACACGCTGCATCTAAAACCATAGCTTCTAAGGTAGGTTGCATATGCTTAAACACCGAATTTATTCATTGAAGTGTGTGCTGTTGCAATGGAGTGTGGCATGTGCAGTCTGGGGGGCTGTCCCGACTGGAGTGGCTCACGCCACGCCAGAGACCGCCCCATCGGCTGCGGTACAGCAGGCGGTGCTGCAGCCACGTCTGGCAGGACAAGGGCAAATGCGCTTTTTGGGTTTGCGGATTTACGATGCACTCTTATGGGTAGGCCCAGAATTCGATGCGCAAGCATTTGGCCAACACCGTTTGGCGCTGGAGCTGATTTACCACCGCGCTTTCACGGGACAAGCGATTGCGCAGCGCTCTGTCCAAGAAATGCAGCGCCAGCGCAGGTTGGGTGAAGAATTAGCCCACCGCTGGACGCAAGAGTTGGCGCAGTGGTTGCCTGACGTGCAGCCAGGCGACAAGCTCACGGGCTTGTACCTGCCTGGCCAAGGGATGCAGCTGTGGCGGGGGGGCCAACCCCTGGGCACGGTCAATGACCCTGAGTTGGCACGCTACTTTTTTGGTATCTGGCTGTCGCCACAAACTTCAGAGCCTGGTTTGCGCAGTGCCTTGCTGGCAGGTCTTGGTAGGGTGGCGCCATGAGCACCCCTGATGCATCCGCGCCAGATGCGCTGCCCTGGCGCTCTGGCTTGACCTATGGCTTGCTGGGCTTTCCACTGGCCTTTGCTGCACTGCCTTTGTACGTGGTGCTCCCCAATCACTATGCGCGCAGTTTTGGCTTGTCGCTCGCCACCGTGGGGGCTTTGCTGATGGCAGTGCGACTGGTGGATGCCGTGGTCGAACCTTGGCTGGGGCGTGCCAGCGATGCATTGTTTGCCCGAGCAGCCCGCGCAGTGTGGCTGGTGGGTGGCGCTGCGGCACTGTTTCAATGGCTGGGCATGACGGGTTTGTTTTTTCCGGCAGTGACGGAGGACGCCGGATTGGCGGTGTGGCTGGTCAGTGGCTTGCTGCTGACCTGTATGGCCCACAGTCTGCTGGTAATTACTCACCAAGCTTGGGGGGTACGCCTGGGAGGCGATGATTTGCTGCGCAGTCGGATTGTGGCTTGGCGCGAGGGCCTGGGGCTGGCAGGCGTGATTGCGGCTTCGGGTTTGTCGGTTGTTTGGGGGCCTAAGGCCATGCTGGCTGTATTTGGTGTGGCCTTGTTCTTGGGGTGGGCGCTGTGGTGGCGTGCGCCACAGCCTGTTCCTTTGCGTGGCTCGCCGCAAGCTGCGATCTCGGTGTGGCAACCTTTGGCGCAACCTGCGTTTCGGCGGTTGTTGGCCGTGTTCATGAGCAACGGTATTGCCAGTGCCATCCCTGCCGCCCTCATGCTGTTTTTTGCGCAAGACCGGCTGCGTGCCAGTGAAGAAGCTACTGCGGTTTTTCTGGTGCTGTATTTCATATGCGCTGCGGCCTCTATGCCGTTGTGGCTGCGCGTGGTGCGCCATTTAGGGCTGGCCCGGAGTTGGTTATTGGGCATGTTGCTGGCCGTGGTCTGCTTTGCCTGGACTGCAGGTTTGGGTACAGGGCAGATTCCAGCCTTTGCCCTAATTTGTGCACTGACAGGTGTGGCTTTAGGTGCGGACCTGGCCTTACCCGGCGCCTTGTTAGCGCGGTTGATTGAGCGCCAAGGTGCGCAGGGTAGCCGCGATGGGGCTTACTTGGGCTGGTGGAGCCTGGCCACCAAGCTCAACCTGGCGCTGGCTGCGGGCGCAGTATTGCCGCTGCTGCAGTGGCTTGGCTATGCACCAGGCAGTCAAGATGAACACGCGTTGCAGCATCTGGCGTGGGCCTATGCCCTGGTGCCTTGTGCGCTCAAATTACTGGCAGCGCTGTTGCTGTATGTGTTGCTAATCCGCCGGGAGTCTTTACCGGCATCGGACAGGAGGTATCCATCATGAACCAACGTCGTACTTTATTGATAGCAGGTCTGGCAAGTGTGGCAACGCTAGCAGGGTGTGCAGGCCCGCAGGTGAGTGACTATGTGCAGCAAAAACCGGTCCTGGAGCTGGACCGCTATTTCAATGGCCGTGTGTTGGCCCACGGCATTTTTCAAAAACGTGATGGTGCCGTAGCCCGACGCTTTACTGTGGTCATGGACTGCCACTGGGAAGGCAACCAGGGCGTGCTGGATGAGCACTTTAGCTATTCGGATGGCAGCACCGAGCGCCGCGTATGGCGTTTGACCAAGCATGCCGACGGGCGCTACACCGGGCGGGCCGATGATGTGGTGGGTGAGGCGCAGGGGCAAACCTCTGGCAACGCCTTCCGCTGGAATTACACCTTGCGCTTGCCTGTGGACGGCAGTGTGTACGAAGTGCAATTTGATGATTGGATGTTTTTGATGGATGACCGCGTCATGCTCAATCGCGCCACCATGAGTAAGTTTGGCATTCGCTTGGGCGAAGTATTGCTTTCATTCACCAAGGTTTAAAGAGAAGGCCTATGTCGCTCAACCCTCGCATTACCAATTGGCAAGGCCAGCGCGTCTGGCTGATTGGCGCTTCCACAGGCATTGGCCGCTCGCTGGCAGAAGCGCTGCATGCGCGGGGAGCGCAAGTGATTATTTCTGCCAGGCAGCAAGCGCCTTTGATGGAGTTTGTGGCGCAGCACCCCGGGAGCCAGGCGCTGCCTCTGGATGTGACGGATCGCGAGGCCGTGGAACATGCGGCGCAGCAACTGAATGCGCAAGGTGGTTTGGATTTGGTGTGCTATTGCGCAGGCCACTACAAGCCTATGCGTGCCGATGCGATGGATTTGGATGAGTTGTTGCGCCACCAGCAAGTGAACCAGACCGGGGCTTTGCATGTGGTTGCTGCGGTGGTGCCCGCCATGCTGAGCGCAGCGCGCGATGGCCGCTCACCCCACCTCAGTTTGGTGGCCAGCGTAGCTGGCTTGCGTGGACTGCCGCAGAGCTTGGCCTATGGCCCGACCAAGGCCGCTTTGATCAATCTGGCGGAGACACTGTTTCTGGATTTGCGCCCCAAGGGGGTAGCAGTGAGTGTGGTGAACCCGGGTTTTGTAGCCACGCCATTGACCGCACAGAATGACTTCCACATGCCTGCGCTGCTGACACCAGCGCAGGCAGCACAAGCCATGCTCCAGGGTTGGCAGCGTGGGGCCTTCCAAATTCATTTTCCACGCCGCTTTACAGCCTGGTTGCAGCTGTTGCGGGTGCTGCCCTATCGCTGGTACTTTGCGCTGGTGCACCGCATGACAGGGTTGTGAGTCTTATGCAGCACAACTCTGTGATTTCTCCGGAGGTTGAGGCCGGTGTGCAACGGGTGGTGCAGTTGTATGAGCAGCTCACCCCAGAGCGGCTCAACAGCTTGCACACTTGTTACGCCCCGCACGCGCATTTCAAAGACCCCTTCAATGATGTGCGTGGGCTGGAAAATATTCGGAAGGTCTTTGCGCACATGTTCACGACCGTGGAGGCTCCTCGCTTTGTCGTGACGGAGCAGTTGGTGCAAGGCCAGCAAGCCTTCTTGGCTTGGGAATTCCACTTTCGCATGCGTCGCTGGCGCAAAGGCGTGCCGCAGTGCATCCGAGGCGGGACCTTGTTGCAGTTGAATGCGCAAGGCCTGGTGCTGGAGCACCGTGATTATTGGGACACAGCCGAAGAACTGTACGAAAAGCTACCTTTGCTCGGACGTTGTATGGCCTGGCTGCGTCGCGCTGGGTCTGCAACAGCTTCCAGCAAACCATGAAAGACTGATGCTATGGCGTTGACAGTGCACCATTTAGAGATGTCGCGTTCACAGCGCATACTGTGGCTACTGGAAGAGTTGGGTGTGGCCTATACCTTGAAAATGTATCGGCGTGATCCGCAAACCAAGTTGGCACCACCTGCGTTGAAAGAAATTCATCCCCTGGGTAAGTCGCCTGTAATTACCGATGGCGAGTTAGTGATAGCAGAGTCTGGCGCCATCATTGAGTTTCTGGTCGAAACTTATGGCACACAGGCCCCTTCAGACCTCTCCCATTTACAGCCAGCTCGCAGCACACAGGCTTATCGGCAATGCCGCTTTTGGATGCACTATGCAGAAGGCTCACTCATGAATTGGTTGGTCATGAAGCTGGTGTTTGACAGCATTCCACGCCAGCCAATGCCTTTTTTTGTCAGGCCTATTGCTCGAGCACTATGCTCTCAGGTACACAAAAAATTGGTGTTGCCAAACGTGCAGACTGCGCAGGTGTTCATAGAAAAGCACCTCGAGCAGCACCAATGGTTTGCTGGTGAGCACCTGACGATGGCAGATTTCCAGATGAGCTTCGCTGTAGAAGCTTTGTTGGCGCGCGGAGGTGAGCAAACCACGCCCTATTTGCAAGCCTACTGCCAACGTATGCAGGCCAGGCCAGCGTACCAACGTGCTTTGCAAAAAGGTGGGCCCGTATTAATGTCAGGCTAGAACCGATTGTTACACTCAGCCAAGCTGATATTGCCCGACACGGCATTTTTATATGATTCCACCCATTCAAAACACATCCATTCCGCCTTGTAAAAAATGCCATGATCGTGCGCCACTCGAATTGGCATTCAGCATGGCATTCCAGCCGATTGTGGATGTGCGTACCAACACCATTTTTGCCTACGAGGCATTGGTACGAGGGCTAGATGGCAGTGGTGCTCTGCAAATTCTTAGCCAAGTGACGGAAGATAACCGTTACCAGTTTGATCAAGCCTGCCGTGTCCAGGCGGTGAGTTTGGCTGCACGTTTGGGTATCAAGAGCCACGTGAGCATCAACTTCCTGCCCAATGCGGTGTATGAGCCTGCTGCATGTATCCGTAAAACCTTGGAAGCAGCAAACGAACACCAGTTTCCCACCCATCAACTCATTTTCGAAATTACAGAGAATGAACGTGTGGTAGACAAAGACCACTTGAAACGTATCATGCAGGAATACCGCCGCAGGGGTTTCAAAACTGCGATTGATGATTTTGGCGCTGGATATTCTGGACTCAATTTGCTGGCGGAGTTTCAGCCTGACATTATTAAGCTGGACATGGAGCTGGTGCGAGATATCGGGAGTAATCCTGTGCGCCAAGCCATCGTGCAAGGCATCTTAGGCGTTTGCAAGGCACTGTCGATTGAGGTCATTGCAGAGGGCGTTGAAACTGAATCTGAGTTTCTAACTTTGCAAGCAATGGGGGTGTACTACTTCCAAGGTTATTTTTTCGCGAAACCCGCGTTTGAAAGTTTGCCAGAGGTGAACTGGCCCCGGATAGAAGCACTGTCTTAAGTTGCGATGATGAATTGATTGCGGCCGCTTTCTTTGAAGGCATAGAGTGCTTGGCCGCAATAGAGAAACTGACTGATCTACTTAATTCATCAATATAAATCTAAATTAGTCAGATATTTTATTTTTAATCATGCTATTTTACTATATCGCTGTGATTAATAATTATCTGCATATTGATTCATTGGACTGATATAAATAATATTATTTATTTGGCTTGAAAAATTTTCCTAAATAATTTTTTCTCCAAGAAAAATATATTCTGCTGGATAGTAATAAAAAAACAATAGATCCATAATAAAAAACCTCTGTTAGATTATTTTTGCCTAAGCGCATCCAATAAAAGTGAAGCACTGCCAACCAAGCTGCCACATACACGGTACGGTGTAGTCGCTGCCAGCGTGCGGCGCCGATGGCTTTAAGCATTCCTTTGGGTGATGTCAGTGCTAGCAGCAGCAACACCACCATCGCTAACAAACCCGCCAAAACAAAGGGACGCTGCAATACGTCGCCCCAGATGCTTGCCCATTTCCACTCCATATCCAGCCCAGCGTAGCTGACAGCATGTAACAGCGCATAAAAAAAGGCAAACAAGCCTAGTAAGCGACGCATGCGTGCTAATCCAGTAAGGCCAGAAAATAGGCGCAGGGGAGTAACTGCCAGTGCTACGCATAGCGCCCGCAATGCCCAGTCGCCCGTACTTCGGATTAATGCTTCAGCTGGGTTTGGGCCCAGTGCATTCAGCAGCAGTTGCCCCACCAAACTGGCCAAAGGGGTCAAGCACAACAGCCATAAGAAGGGCTTGGCACTGGTATGCAGCAGCGCTTGGTTCAATGTGTTGCGCAGCATTAGAAATTACGGCGCAAGTCCATGCCGGTGTACAACTGCGCAACCTGCTCCGCATAGCCGTTGAACAGTTCAGTTCGACGTTTAGGGGCAAATAAACCACCTTGGCCAATCACGCGTTCTTGCGCTTGGCTCCAGCGGCGGTGGGGTACATCAGGATTCACATTCGAGTAGAAGCCATATTCATGGCGTGCTGCTTTGTTCCAGGCGGTAGCGGGCATGTGCTCGACAAAGCGGATTTTGACCAAGCTTTTGGCACTTTTAAAACCATATTTCCATGGCACCACCAACCGCACTGGGGCGCCGTTTTGGTGAGGCAGCACTTCACCATACATGCCAAACGCCAACAGCGTCAGTGGGTGCATGGCTTCATCCAGACGCAGCCCTTCGGTGTATGGCCAGTCGAGAACGCCACTGCGCAGGCCCCGCATTGTTTGAGGATCAGCCTGGGTCACAAACTCTACATATTTGGCACTACCCATGGGCTGCACCCGCTCAATCAGTTTCGAAAGCGAATATCCCACCCAGGGAATCACCATGCTCCAGGCCTCGACACAGCGCAGACGGTAAATGCGCTCTTCCATAGGACTGAGCTTGAGTAAATCATCCAGATCCCATACTCCCGGCTTATGTACCAAACCCTCTACTTGTACTTGCCATGGCCGCAGTGTCATAGCACTGGCATAGCGTGCAGGATCACTCTTGTCCAAACCAAATTCATAAAAATTGTTGTAACCCGCTGCGTGGGTATAGGGTGTGAGTTCGGTATTGAGCGTAGCCCCTGCCACTTTGGTTTTATGCCCTGCCAATGCCGCAAATTTTCCTGGTGCTTGCACCATCGAGGCCTTTGCATCACGGGCAGCCCAAGCTGCGACCACGGGGCCTGCGCCCCCCGCAGCCAAGAGTTTCAATACATTGCGTCGATCTGCAGCCACAGAGGCTGGAGTAATCTCACTGGCAGCATGATGTGGGAACGAAGAAGTTACGCGTCGCTTAGTCATACAGTTTCAAGAAGTAAAGTAAAGAAAGTTCCAGCCTTCAGGTACCGCAGAGGGCCCACATCCGTAGCTCCTGCTGCTCATGGCTTGCATAGACAGCGCACCACCCTTGGCATACCCACGAACAATGCTGAGCTTCTATTTTCGGGGGGGGGAATTAACAGCGTCATTGCGCGCAGATTACTTTTTTGTCATCTTACTCAGTAAAATGTGTAATGTTTTCTGAGTGCAGCGATAATTCATGCTATGAAAATATTAATTATTGAAGATGAGGTCAAATCAGCTCTATATTTACAAAAAAGCTTGAATGAATCAGGCTATCAAGTCAGTGTGAGCCACAACGGAATCGACGGCTTATTTTTAGCGCAGTCTGGCGATTTTGATTTATTAATTTTGGATGTCATGCTCCCGGGTATCGACGGCTGGAACCTCATGGAGCGACTGCGCGCGAACAGCGCCATGCCAGTGCTTTTTTTGACTGCACGCGACAGTGTCGAAGACCGTGTCAAGGGGCTGGAGTTAGGCGGTGACGACTATTTGGTCAAGCCCTTTTCATACGCAGAGTTACTCGCACGCGTGCGCACATTGCTGCGTAGGGCTCCTTTGCGTCCCCAAGAGTTTTTAACGCTTGGAGATTTGCAAATTGATGTTCTAAAGCGCCGCGTACAACGTGCAGGCCAACGCGTTGACCTGACTAACAAAGAATTTGCTTTGCTGCATTTACTGGTCCAGCACCAGGGACAGGTGCTTTCGCGCAGCCAAATTGCTTCTCAAGTGTGGGATATGAACTTTGACAGCGATACCAATGTGGTTGATGTTGCTATACGCCGACTGCGCGCCAAGGTGGACGATGGCTTTGAGTGCAAGCTGATCCAAACTGTGCGTGGCATGGGTTATCGGATTGAGGGCTGAGCATGAAGCATTCCCTGCGCAAAATTAGCTTGCGGCTGCGCTTGGCTTTATTATTTGCATGCACCAGCGCAGTATTATTTTTCGGCATGGGATTGTACATTTACCAAAGTTTGGAAAAAGAAATTGCACACCGTGAAGATATTTCCTTAATTGGTCGAATTGATCGTATTCAACAACTGCTGCACAGTGACATAAGTTTGGAAACATTGATTCATACTCCACAAATTTATGCCAATATGCTGGGTAATAACGATAATATTTTGTGGATTCTGAGCGCGCAAGATCAAGTGCTCTTGGAGGTCAACCCTACGCACATTGCCTTGCCGAAGCTACCTGCGCAACTCTCAGTAGCTCAAACAGCAGCGCAGCCTTCTCAAGCGGTGACGAAGGGCACGGAGGAGTCTTTCGGCAGCACGGAAAGCACTGCCCTGCCGCAGGTGCAGCTGCTCACCACTTCGGCGCCCTACAAGTCGCGCCTCGCCTGGGCACAGCTTCGTGTGGATGATCAGATGTTGACCGTGATCGCGGGCCGACTCCTGGCTGAACGCTCAGCAATGTTACAGACCTACCAGCGTGATCTAGGGGGGGCTTGGTTGCTCGGAGTGGCTCTGGCGTTTGCTGTGGGTTGGGAAGTGGCGCGTCGTGGTTTACGACCTTTGCAGCGATTGAGCGAGCAAGCACAAGCGATTGGTCCCCAGCAACTGGCCATTCGCTTGCCCAGTGCGCAATATCCTGCAGAACTACAAGGGCTGACACAGGCGCTCAACACGATGCTGCAGCGTTTGGAGGAAGGCTTTGCCCGTTTATCTAAATTTTCAGAAGACTTGGCCCACGAAATCCGTACCCCACTGCATAACCTTATGCTGCACAACCAGTGGGCGCTGAGCCAAAGTCGCACAGTCAGCGAGCACGAAGCACGTCTTGTTTCCCAGCAAGAAGAATATGAGCGCCTGGCCCGCATGATTGACAGCATGCTGTTTTTGGCCCGTGCTGAACATCCATCTACTCCTTTGCAGCGGCAGACGTTAGATCTGGCTGCGCTAGGGACACAGCTGGCGGACTATTTCGAGGGGATGGCACAGGAGAAATACATGACCATCCAAGTGGAGATGCATGGGCAAGTGTGGGCCGATAGTAGTTTGCTACGCAGAGCGCTGGCCAATTTGGTTGCCAACGCCCTACGCTATGGAGATGCGCACAGCGCTATTGTGCTGAGCAGCTTTCACACAACCAGCGTCTGTCTGTTGCATGTCTGTAACCAAGGGCCAGACATAGATGTCAAGCATTTGCCACAATTATTTGACCGCTTTTACCGCTGTGAGCCTTCACGCAGTCAAGCAGCAGACTCTGGTGGATTGGGTTTGGCGATTGTGAAAACGATTATGGATTTACACCAAGGTCGTGTCTTTGTTAAGAGTGAAGGTCATACCACTTGCTTTACGTTAGAATTCCCTCTGGAATAATAAAAGTTTGAATTTTTTTGAGGATATATTAATAAGTATTTTTTAACATTTTGGGCTGTTGACATCATCTTTTTTTATAATCTTACCGAAGTACTTGTACTTCGTTTCCTCATAGTGTGGAAATCCGTTGCAAAGAGCTGTGACGAAAACTAAAAACCCTATTTTCTGCATTCACTTATTAGGTTAAGGGTGATGTCCGTGAGCTGATTGATTATCCAAAGGGTAGTACTACCTGCAAGAAATTTAAAGAGGTAGGTCAAAGTCTGGAGGACGTTTATCTTTAGAATGCACTGTACTGAACGCGTAAAAAATCCATGATTTTTTGTGTAAATATTACAAATTTCTAATTTTATTAAATTAAGCTGAAAGACATTTAAGGGTTGATTTCTTGATATTTTCAGGTGGTGAAAATGTTAAATTTAAAAAAAATGCCTGCTGGGGAATTTTCTTGAAATAAATGTAAAGTGAGAAAGCTCTAAAAGAGCTACACAGGCAGAAGCCTCTAAAATTGAATTCTGCATCGCATTGAGTAGAACGCAGATTTTCGTTTTGTTTGAGCTTTGATTGCAAGCAACCTAAGTCATGGGCAGGTTTAAGCACACCTTATAAATTAGAGGGAGTAAGCTAAACATCCGAAATTAGTGCAGAACCCTCAGTTTGTGGAATTATTTAATTCGACAGCGTGAGTCAATCGCACAGCATTTATACAGCAGCGCTAAATCGCGAAGTAAGAAAGCTAAAAATGATGAGTAGCAATGGGATTGCCGCCACAAAAAAAGGCATCAAATAGTCTGTAAAGCGCGGCGTCTTTGTTGCTACAGAAGTGAATGCACAGATAGTCCACATAGCTTTTTTCCAGGCGCTTTGTGGCCCCTACTTTGATGAATATCATCCATCATGGCTGGATTCGTTATCCTCGTTGTTGATTTCCATCCAGAAG
>NZ_DLTI01000042.1:0-21878 GCF_002501455.1 Comamonas sp. UBA7840
TGCTAAGATCATTGCCTAATTCTTAGGAAAGCTAGGAATTAACAATGTCTAAGCAAAAAATCCGTATCCGTCTGAAGGCTTTCGATTACAAGTTGATCGACCAGTCTGCAGCTGAAATTGTCGATACCGCCAAGCGTACTGGCGCGATCGTGAAGGGTCCTGTGCCTCTGCCTACACGCATGAAGCGCTTCGACATCCTGCGTTCGCCCCACGTGAACAAGACTTCGCGTGACCAGTTGGAAATCCGTACTCACCAACGCCTGATGGATATTGTCGATCCTACCGACAAGACTGTTGATGCCTTGATGAAGCTGGACCTGCCTGCTGGCGTGGACGTCGAAATCAAACTGCAATAAGAACTTCTTGGGCGCTGCTTGCGGCGCCTTATAAGGTCTTCTTTTAACGCGAACTTGCTTGAAAAAGCAGTTCGCGTTAGAATTTGGAGCTTCGCCAAAATGGCGGAGTTTTATTAACCTTCTTTCGTGCACTTTCAGATCTCTGAGTTGGGTGCAACGCTGGGCCAATTGCAGTTACAGCGGCGAGAGTTTTGGAGAAACAAATGAGTCTGAGCAACTCCATGGGGTTGCTGGGTCGCAAGGTGGGCATGATGCGTCTGTTCACTGATGATGGGGACGCAGTGCCTGTCACAGTGGTAGATGTTTCTAACAACCGCGTGACTCAGGTCAAAACCCAAGAGAACGATGGCTATGTGGCTTTGCAAGTCACATTCGGTACACGCAAGACATCGCGCGTGACCAAGCCTGAAGCTGGCCACCTCGCTAAGGCGGGCGTTGAAGCCGGTGAAGTTACACAAGAATTCCGCGTGACAGAAGATACAGCTGCCAAGTACGCAACTGGCGCTACTGTGCCCGTGGCTGATTTGTTCAGCGTAGGCCAAAAGGTTGATGTGCAAGGCACAACAATCGGTAAGGGCTTTGCTGGCACGATCAAGCGTCACAACTTCGGCGCACAACGCAACTCGCACGGTAACAGCCGTTCGCACCGCGTACCTGGCTCTATCGGTATGGCACAAGACCCCGGTCGCGTGTTCCCCGGCAAGCGTATGACAGGTCACATGGGCGTTGACACCGTGACTACCCAAAACCTGGATGTGGTTCGCATTGACGAAGCACGCCAACTGCTGTTGATCAAGGGTGCCATTCCTGGCTCCAAGGGTGGCTTTGTGTCCGTCCGCCCCGCGATCAAGGCTAAAGCTTCCAAAGGAGCGAACTAATGCAGCTCGAACTCCTGAATGAACAAGGTCAAGCAGCGTCGACTTTCGACGCTCCTGAAACCGTGTTCGGTCGTGCTTATAACGAAGATCTGATCCACCAGATCGTGACTGCCTACCGTGCCAACGGTCGTCAAGGCACTCGCGCTCAAAAGGATCGTGAACAAGTTCGCCACAGCACAGCCAAGCCTTTCAAACAAAAGGGTACAGGCCGTGCACGTGCTGGTATGACTTCCTCGCCTCTGTGGCGTGGGGGCGGTCGCACATTCCCCAATTTGCCTGAAGAAAACTTCACGCAGAAGATCAACAAGAAGATGTACCGTGCTGGTATGGCTTCGATCCTGTCTCAGCTGGCCCGCGAAGGTCGTGTGGCAGTGGTGGATTCGTTGACTGTTGACACTCCCAAGACCAAGGTCTTGGCTGACAAGTTCAAGTCCATGAACCTGCAGTCGTCAGTGATGGTGATCGCTGAAGAAATCGACGAAAACCTGTACCTGGCTTCGCGCAACCTGAAGAACGTGTTTGTGGTGGAGCCCCGCTACGCAGACCCCGTTTCTCTGGTGCATTACAAGAAAGTACTCATCACCAAGGGTGCGATCGACAAACTCAAGGAGATGTTCGCATGAGCACACTCAAGTTTGACGAAGGTCGTCTGATGCAAGTGCTGGTTGCTCCCATCGTGTCCGAAAAGGCCACCATGGTTGCTGAGCAGTCCAACGCAGTGACATTCAAGGTGCTGCAAAACGCTACCAAGCACGAAATCAAGGCCGCTGTGGAATTGATGTTCAAGGTTGAGGTGGCTGGCGTTTCTGTGGTGAACACCAAGGGCAAGACCAAGCGCTTTGGCAAGACCATTGGCCGTCGCGACAATGTTCGCAAGGCTTATGTGCGTCTGAAGCCCGGTCAAGAGCTGAACCTGTCTGGGGAGGCTGCTTAATCATGGCTGTTATCAAACTCAAACCAACTTCGCCTGGCCGTCGCGGCGCGGTGAAGGTGACTCGTGACCACCTGCACAAGGGTGCTGGTTTCGCTCCTTTGCTGGAAGCGCAATCCGAAAAGGCCGGTCGCAACAACAACGGTCACATCACAACACGCCACAAGGGCGGTGGTCACAAGCACCACTACCGCGTGGTGGACTTCAAGCGCAATAAGGACGGTATCCCCGCCAAGGTTGAGCGCATTGAGTACGACCCTAACCGTTCCGCGCACATCGCTTTGGTGTGCTATGCAGACGGCGAGCGTCGCTACATCATTGCTCCTCGCAACTTGGCTGTGGGTGCAACCATCGTGAGCGGCTCTGAAGCGCCTATCCGTGTTGGTAACACCCTGCCCATCCGCAACATCCCCGTGGGTTCGACCATCCACTGTATCGAACTGCAACCTGCAGGCGGCGCTCAAATCGCTCGTTCCGCTGGTGCATCCGCTACATTGCTGGCCCGCGAAAGCGTTTACGCCCAAGTGCGTATGCGTTCCGGCGAAGTGCGCAAAATTCATATCGAATGTCGCGCCACCATCGGTGAAGTTGCCAACGAAGAACACAGCCTGCGCCGCTACGGTAAGGCCGGTGTGAAGCGTTGGATGGGTATTCGTCCTACCGTCCGCGGTACTGCAATGAACCCAATCGATCACCCGCACGGTGGTGGTGAAGGTAAGACTGGCGAAGGCCGTCACGCAGTTGACCCATGGGGTAACCTGACGAAGGGCTACCGCACCCGTAACAACAAACGCACACAAAACATGATTGTGTCGCGTCGTAAAAAGTAAGGGGTAGCAAATGACTCGTTCTCTCAAAAAGGGTCCGTTTGTTGACCATCACTTGGTTGCTAAGGTTGAAAAAGCCGTAGCTACTAAGGATAAGAAGCCCGTCAAAACTTGGTCGCGTCGCTCCATGGTTCTGCCCGATTTCATCGGCCTGACCATTGCTGTGCACAACGGCAAGCAGCACGTGCCTGTCTACATCACCGACCAAATGGTAGGTCACAAGTTGGGCGAATTCGCTCTGACTCGTACCTTCAAGGGTCACCCCGCCGACAAGAAGGCCAAGAAGTAAGGAACGACCATGTCTGAAACACGTGCAGTCCTCCGTGGCGTCCGCTTGTCGGTTGACAAGGGTCGCCTCGTCGCGGATCTGATCCGCGGCAAGAAGGTGGATCAAGCTCTGAACATCTTGACTTTCACGCAGAAAAAAGCTGCTGTGATCGTGAAGAAGGTTCTGGAATCCGCTATCGCTAACGCTGAGCACAATGACGGCGCCGATATCGACGAATTGAAGGTTAAGACCATCTACGTCGAGCAAGGCACTACGCTCAAGCGCTTCACAGCGCGCGCAAAGGGTCGCGGCAATCGCATCAGCAAGCCCACATGTCACATCTACGTGACAGTTGGTAACTGAGGCCTAAAGGAAGAATATGGGACAGAAAATCCATCCTACCGGCTTCCGCCTTGCTGTAAGCCGTAACTGGGCTAGCCGCTGGTACGCTAGCAACCGTGATTTCGCCGGCATGCTGGCCGAAGACATCAAGGTTCGCGAGTACCTGAAGGCTAAGTTGAAGAACGCTGCTGTGGCACGCGTTGTGATCGAGCGTCCTGCAAAGAACGCCCGCATCACGATCTTCTCGGCACGTCCAGGTGTTGTGATTGGCAAGAAGGGTGAAGACATTGAGGCCTTGAAGAAGGAACTCACTGCTCGTCTGGGTGTGCCAGTTGCTGTGAACATCGAAGAAGTGCGCAAGCCTGAAATTGATGCCAAGCTGATCGCCGACTCCATCTGCCAGCAGTTGGAAAAGCGCATCATGTTCCGTCGCGCTATGAAGCGTGCGATGCAGAACGCCATGCGTCTGGGTGCCCAAGGTATCAAGATCATGTCGTCCGGTCGTCTGAACGGTATCGAAATCGCCCGTACTGAGTGGTACCGCGAAGGCCGCGTGCCATTGCACACTCTGCGCGCTGACATCGACTACGGCTTCTCTGAAGCGCAGACCACTTACGGCATCATCGGCGTGAAGGTGTGGGTCTACAAGGGTGATACCTTGGGCCGCAACGACCTGCCCGCCGTAGAAACTCCTCGTCCTGACGACGAACGTCGTCCACGTGGCCCCCGCCGCGATGGCCGTCGTGACGGTGCAGGTCGTGGTGCCCGCCGCCCCACAGGCGGTAACGCAGCTCCTGTAGACGGCAGCGACAAGCCTGCTGGCGCTGGCGCTGACTCCGTTAAGCGCGTTCGCAAGACTGACGCGCCCGCTACAGCAGCGGACGGTAAAGGAGAATAAACATGCTGCAACCTGCACGCCGTAAGTTCCGTAAGGAACACAAAGGCCGCAACACCGGTATCGCTACCCGTGGCAACGCTGTTGCTTTCGGCGATTTCGGTCTGAAGTCTACCGACCGTGGTCGTCTGACAGCCCGTCAGATCGAAGCCGCACGTCGTGCGATTTCGCGTCACGTTAAGCGTGGCGGCCGTATCTGGATTCGTGTGTTCCCCGACAAGCCTATTTCCACTAAGCCTGCTGAAGTGCGTATGGGTAACGGTAAGGGTAACCCCGAGTACTACGTGGCCGAAATCCAGCCCGGCAAGATCATCTACGAAATCGTGGGTGTTCCTGAAGAGTTGGCACGCCAAGCGTTCCGTCTGGCCGCTGCAAAGCTGCCTCTGCGTACGACATTCGTGTCGCGTCACATTGGTGAATAAGGAGAATCAACATGACTAAAGCTGCTGAACTCCGCCAAAAAGACGTCGCCGCTGTGGAAGCTGAAGTGAAGTCCTTGCAAAAGGCCCACTTCGGTCTGCGTATGCAAAAAGCCACGCAACAACTGGGTAACACTGCGACATTGAAGGCTACTCGCCGTGATATCGCTCGTGCCAAGACCATCCTTGCTGAAAAGCAAGCCGCCAAGTAAGGAGCCGACATGACGGAAGCTAAAACATCCCTCAAGCGCACCTTGATTGGCAAGGTGGTGAGCGACAAGCGCGCAAAGACTGTGACTGTGTTGGTGGAGCGTCGCGTGATGCACCCCATCTACGGCAAGATCATGATCAAGTCGAGCAAGTACCATGCACACGACGAGCAAGGTGAATTCAAGATGGGTGACACCATCGAAATCACCGAGAGCCGTCCTCTGTCCAAGACCAAGAATTGGGTGGCAACCCGCTTGGTGCAAAAGGCTGCACTGGTTTAAGCGTTCAACCGCTTTGACTGCATAGTCTTGAAAAGCGACCCACAATGTGGGTCGCTTTTTTGTTTTCAGGCTCGACATATCGTGTGTGCAGCCAGTGAACATCCAAGCGATTCAAACCACATTGGAGGACACTCATGATTAAAGTTGGAGATGCACTGCCCGCAGTGAAGTTGATGGAATACGTGGAAGTGGAAGGCAATGGCTGCAGCATTGGCCCCAACCCCGTAGAGCTGCCTGCTGCGTTAGCTGGCAAAACCATCGCGTTGTTTGCGGTGCCTGGTGCATTTACCCCTACTTGCTCGGTCAGCCACCTGCCTGGTTACATCCAGCAGGCTGATGCTTTCAAGGCCGCAGGCGTGGACGAGATCTGGTGCGTGGCGGTCAATGACGCCTTCGTGATGGGCGCTTGGGGCCGTGAACAAAAGGCTGGCGGCAAGGTGCGCATGATTGCCGATGGCGATGCAGCACTGGCCAAGGCTTTGGGCCTGACGCTGGATCTGAATGGCAAGGGCCTGGGTCTGCGCAGCAATCGCTACTCCATGCTGGTCAAGGATGGCAAGGTGGTGACGCTGAACGTGGAAGGTCCGGGCAAGTTTGAAGTCTCGGATGCTGCTACTTTGCTGGCGCAAGCCAAGGCCTGATCTTCGGGTGTTCTGTACAAAAAAGCGCTGCCTTGGCAGCGCTTTTTTCATGGCGGCACAAAGCTCAGTAAATATCGGCTTTGAGGTAGTGGGCCCCTGGAATGGGGTTGTGATAGTAAGGCTCGATACTCTGAAAACCCAAGTCTGCGTAGAGATTGCGCGCAGCTTCCATATCGTCCAGTGTGTCCAGCAGGACGCTGGCATAACCGGCTTGGCGTGCCGCATCGAGAATGGTTTCGGCCAGTTGGCGCCCCAAGCCAAAGCCGCGAAAAGCGCGGCGTACATACAGGCGCTTCATCTCTGCGGCGTTGGGGATGTCTGCGTTATCGAGTGGCCGTAGCGCGCAGCAGCCAGCGAGTGCGCCGTCGACATAGGCCAGTAGCAAGGCGCCGCGTGGGGAAGCGTAGTCGCCAGGGAGGTGGGCCAGTTCGTCGTCAAAGTTCTGAAAGGCCAAGTCCAGCCCCAAACTGTCTGCGTATTCGCGAAACAGTTGGGCGGCGATGGCCATGTCTTGGGCGGAGGTGGCGACATCAATTGCCACACAATGCGGATCCACAGTCAAAACAGGTGTGCTCAAGCAAAGTAGAACAAGCCCTCAGTGTAGCCCCGCAAGGGCGTCAGGTGCATAGGGTTAGAACGATGTCGCCCGCGTCCACACCCAATAAGCCATGACGGCACATGCGGCGGCAAAGAAAGCAGCGGGCAGCACGGCACCCCAGCCATCGCGGCTGGCCGGGAGGTCTTGGGGGAGGCCGGGTTTGTCGCCGTGCAGCATGGCAGGCACCAGCTTTTCGCGTCGGAACACGCTGTAGCCCACGATGGCTGCGATGTGCAGCCCCACCATGGCATACACCAGCCACTGCCCCCAGCTTTTGTGCCAGCTGGTGGCCCAGGCAATGGTGTCGCCTGACACAAAGCGCACCAGCGAGCCCGCAAAAGCGATTTCATCATCGCTCACCAGCCCTGTGCCTACCTGCCCCGCCAAGTTGAGGAGCATGGCAATCACTGACAGCGCGCCCAAGGGGTTATGGCCCGCTTTGTCTGCCGCAGTGCCTTGACCTTGGAGGTAGCGCACCAAGCGTACCGGGCTGGGGATGAAGGTGCTAAAGCGCGACCAGTAGCCCCCCGCAAAGCCCCAGATCACGCGAAAAAGCAGCAGCGCCAGCACCACGTGGCCCAAGCGCAAATGCCACTCCATGGCGTTGCCGCCCACCTTGGCGGTGATTACCAAGGCGATGATGCTGGCGGCAAGCAGCCAGTGGAACAAACGGGTCGGCATGTCCCAGATGCGCAGGCGAGGGGTGTGGGTGGTGCTCATAAGATGGTGAATGTACGTACAAGAGGTGATAGGTTGCTGCGGTGCATCAAAAAAAGCAGAACGCTTTGGGAACCGGGTTCGCCCAGCGATACTCCCTACGGTCAGGGCGACTATGTAGCTCAGTTTTATAGCAAGAAAGGAAGTTCCCCATGCAATTGAAAAGCCTCGCCACCGCAGTTTTGGCACTGTCTGCAGCGTTGGTCGGTGTCTCTGCTTCGGCCGATACGCTGAAGTTTGGCAAGTCGGAAGATGCCGTCAAATACCGCCAAAGTTCGCTGTTCGTGATGAGCCAGCACTTTGGCAGCTTGGGCGCTATGGCCAATGGTCGCGCAGAATTTAACGCAGACTTGGCCAAACAAAATGGTGCAGTGCTGGAAACCATTGCTGCACTGCCTTGGCAAGCGTTTGGTGCGGGCACCGAAGGTGGCAAGACCAAGCCTGAGGCCTGGTCGCAAAAGGCCAAGTTTGACGAGCATGCCAACAAGTTTGTGGCAGAAGCCGGTAAGTTGGCCGCAGCGGCCAAGACCGGTGATTTGGCACAGTTGAAAGCTGCCTTTGGCCCTGCCGCGCAAACTTGCAAGGCCTGCCACGACGCTTTCCGCAATCGCTAAGCACCGCCCGCAGGGCACAGTCCCTGGGTTTGTCAGTCAAAAAGAGAGCTGCTAGCGCTTGATTTTGCTAGGTTTCGAAGCATTAATGCGTTGAAACCATTGCAAGTTATGCGCTGGCAGCTCTCTTTTTTATGACGATGGCGCTTGGCTGGGTACAGGCCTAGGTTTGCGCCAGCAGTTTTTCAATCAACTGGTGCAACTCCTCAAAGTTGGGTGCGCCAATATAGGTTTTCACGATCTCGCCGCGTTTGTTGACGATGTAGGTGGTGGGAGTCAGCTTCACATCGCCCCAGGCTTTGGCAATGTTGCCGGTGTTATCCAGCGCGACGTTGAATGGCAGCTGGCGCGACTGGGCAAAGTTCACCACGTAGCTGGGCGGGTCGTACTGCATGGCCACGGCCAGGGTGTCGTAACCCTTGTCTTTGTATTTGTTGTGGGTGGCAATGATGTCGGGCATTTCCGCCACGCAGGTGACGCAGCTGGTGGCCCAGAAGTTCACCAGGGTGACTTTGCCCTGCAGATCTTGGGTGCTTTTGCTGGAGCCGTCGAGCAGCACAAAATGAGAAGATGGCGCCGCCTGTGCACCCTCGCCCACGTAGACATAGGCGCCTAAGCCCGCGAATGCTGCAAGCGCAACGCCTGCCACGATGTGTTTGATTGCCATAGCTTGCTATTTTGCCAAGTTGCGAAGCACAGCGCTGGGCCAAGCCCACGCGGCGTGTAGTTCTCTAGGAGTGAGCGGATCGGTAAAAGTTCGCTATCCAGTTTGGTGCAGCGCTGCCGATAATGCAGCTATGAGCAAGATCCAAACCCTGATGCGTTACGCCGCGGCGGCTGCCGCCGCGCTGGTGTTGTCCGCGTGTGGCAGCCAAGAGCCAGAGATGCCGTGGCAATCTGTATCTTGGGATGAGGCAGGCCTGGAAATGCGCTTCCCCTGTGCGCCCGAGTTTGCGCGCACACCGGTCGATTTCGGGATGGAGATTGGCAGTGTCCCCGTCAGCATGATGGGCTGTGATGCGGTGGACTCCACGTTCGCCATGTCGCAGTGGGTGTTGAATGATGCAGCGCAGGCCGACGATGCGCTGGCGTTTTGGGAAGTGGCGGTGCTCTCGCAGTTTGATGCGGTCGATGGCGATGACGCCAAAAGCGGAGCGCAGTTTGTGCCCGCTGGTGCGATGGACTTGCCCCGCTCCATCCGCGCCACCGTGCAAGGCGTAGGGCGCGCAGGCTGGACGGTGACCACCCACGGTGTCTGGTTTGCCCGCAAAGAAGGCAACAAAGCGCGCATCTACCACGCGGTGATTTATGCGCCCAAGGCCTATCACCAGACGGCCAATACCTTCTTCAACAGCATTATCTTGAAATAACGCAATCAACCAGTGTGGCTGACTGCCATACAGGCTTATGCCGAGGGCTTGGGCCGTGCCGCCGCGCCATAATGGCTACGGAAAAGAAAGCCCATGACCACGACTGCCAACCACATTCTGTTGATTGCCCACGCGCCCCTGGCGCACGCGTTGCGCGAATGCGCGTTGCATGTTTTTGCAGACTGTGGCGATGACGTCAGTGTGCTGGACGTTCCGCCCCATGAAAGCCCCGAAGCAACCCTGGCTGCCGCGCAGGCCTTGCTGGCGCACAGCGGTGCGGCACGCACGCTGGTGCTGGCCGATGTGTTTGGTGCAACGCCCAGCAATGTGGCGCACCGCTTGGTGGAAGGCACGCCCGCACGCTTGCTGGTGGGCGTCAATTTGCCCATGTTGCTGCGCGCCATTTGCTACCGGCATGAACCGCTGGAGCAGCAAACTGCGCGCGCCCTGGCAGGGGGGCAGCAAGGCATGCTGCAAATCGGTGGTGGTGGGGCACCTCAAAACCAGAATTCCCGGAAAGAACATGGTCAAGACAGAGATCACCATCAGCAATAAATTGGGGCTGCACGCCCGTGCCTCGGCCAAGCTGACCAAGCTGGCGGGCAGCTTCCCGTGCGATGTGTTCATGAGCAAGGGCGAGCGCCGCATCAACGCCAAAAGCATCATGGGTGTGATGATGCTGGCCGCGGGCATGGGTTCGGTGGTGGAGCTGGAAACCGACGGCCCCCAGGAGCAAGAAGCCCTGGATGCGCTGGTTGCCTTGATCAACGACAAGTTTGGCGAAGGCCAGTAACACGGCGGTGCAGCAGCGCTACAGCTGGGCGCTGCCAGGGATGCCTCACTTTGCGCAGCTTGGCGCACAGTTGAAAAGGATCAGTGCATGACATTTGCCATCCATGGGTTGGCGGTTTCGCGGGGCATTGCCATTGGGCGTGCCGTGGTGGTGGCTTCCAGCCGCATGGAAGTGCGCCACTATTTCATCGAGTCCTCGCAAATCGAAGCAGAAATTGCGCGTGCGCGCACCGCACGCAACGCGGTGGTGGATGAGCTGCAGCGGCTGATGAGCGACCTGCCGGGCGATGTACCCGGCGAGTTGGCAGCGCTGCTGGAAGTTCACCTCATGCTGCTGCAAGACGAGGTGCTGGCGGCCGGCGTGCGGCACTGGATTTCCGAGCGCCTGTACAACGCCGAATGGGCGTTGATGACGCAGCTGGAACAAATCTCGCGCCAGTTCGATGAAATGGAAGACCCCTACCTGCGCGAGCGCAAGGCCGACTTGGAGCAGGTGGCGGACCGTATCTTGCGTTACATGCGGGGTGCCCCGACATGCCCGGTGGCGCAACCGCCGGAGCCCGCTGCTGATGCGGTGCAACCTGCGCTGGATGGCATGGCCGATGCCCCGCTGGTGCTGGTGGCGCAAGACCTGTCGCCGGCCGATATGTTGCAGTTCAAGCGCAGCGTGTTCGCAGGCTTTGTGACGGCGGTGGGGGGCAAGACCAGTCACACCGCCATCGTTGCGCGCAGCATGGACATCCCCGCTGTCGTGGGGGCGCGCGCTGCCAGCCAGCTCATTCGCCAAGATGACTGGATCATCATTGATGGCAATGCGGGCATTGTGCTGGTCGATCCGTCCCCCATCATCTTGGAGGAATACCGCTTTCGCCAACGGCAAGATGTGCTGGAGCGCGAGCGCTTGGCGCGCTTGCGCCACACGCCCTCGGTGACGCTGGACGGGCAGAAAGTTGAGTTGCTGGCCAATATTGAGCAGCCCAGCGATGCGGCCGCGGCCGTGCGCGCGGGGGCGGTCGGTGTGGGGTTGTTTCGCAGCGAATTCTTGTTCATGGGGCGCGAAGGCAAGTTGCCTGGCGAGGAAGAGCAATTCGAGGCCTACAAGGCCGCAGTGGATGGCATGCAAGGCTTGCCCGTCACCATTCGCACTATCGACGTGGGGGCTGACAAACCCCTGGACAAGGGCTTCAAAGAGACGTCACTCAACCCTGCGCTGGGGCTGCGTGCCATTCGCTGGAGCTTGGCGGAGCCGGCCATGTTTCGCACCCAGTTGCGCGCTATTTTGCGGGCGGCGGCGTTTGGCAAAGTGCATTTGCTGTTTCCGATGGTCTCGCACCAGCATGAGGCGCACAGCATCGTGGCGCAAGTCAAACTGGCGCAGGCCGAGCTGGATGCGCGGGGCGCTGCCTACGGGGCGGTGCAGCTGGGGGCAATGATTGAAATTCCTGCGGCCGCCATCATGGTGCGCAGTCTGCTCAAGCACTTTGATTTCGTATCGATTGGCACCAATGACCTGATCCAGTACACGCTGGCGATTGACCGGGCGGACGAAGCGGTGGCCCACCTGTACGACCCGCTGCACCCGGCGGTGCTGGGTTTGGTGGCGCAAGTGATTGAAGCGGCCAACGACATGGGCAAGCAGGTGTGCGTCTGCGGCGAAATGGCGGGCGACACCAGCATGACGCGTTTGCTGCTGGGGTTGGGGCTGCGCAGCTTTTCCATGCACCCGGCACAAATTCTGAGCGTGAAGCAAGAGGTGCTGCGCGCCGACACGCGCAAGCTGCAGCCGTGGGCGCAGGCCGTGCTGCAGGCGGATGTTCCCGCAGACGTGCTGGCAGCGGCGAGCTGACCGCGCAGCGAGAAAAGCCATTCGGGCAAATAAACTATTTGAGATTAATTCTCATTCAGTGTTATAGTTCACAGCACTGAGTCCCGCAGACTTGCTCTGGTGGGGGAACTCCAAGGGACTGCAGTGGTTTAAGTTTCATCGTGGGGCGACAAGCAAGCCTGTCCGGCTTGTGAGTCGTTTTTTGCCAGCCAGCGGTTTTCCCGGTTAGCCACGCATTTTTTGATGATGAAGCAATGGGTTTTGAAAAATGTGAGCTAGCAGCGCTTGTGTGTCTTGGCATTCAATATCAAAGCAGTGTGAAACGAAGGTTTCACCAGCGCAAGCAGCTATTAAAAAAGCAACCCGAGGGTTGCTTTTTTTGTTGCTCGCCGCAGAGATGCGGCATGGCTGCGTTTTACACGCCCGCTGCGTGCGCCTGCTGGTCGGCGTGGTAGCTGGAGCGCACCATGGCGCCAACGGCCGCGTGGCTGAAGCCCATCTTGTAGGCCTCTTGCTCGAACATCTTGAAGGTGTCAGGGTGCACGTAGCGGCGCACGGGCAGGTGGCTGTTGGTGGGGGCCAGGTACTGGCCGATGGTCAGCATCTCGATGTCGTGGGCGCGCATGTCGCGCATGACTTCCAGAATTTCTTCGTCCGTCTCGCCCAGGCCCACCATCAGGCCGCTCTTGGTCGGTACATTCGGGTGCAGGGCTTTGAACTTCTTGAGCAGGTTCAGCGAGAACTGGTAGTCCGAACCCGGGCGCGCTTCCTTGTACAGGCGCGGGATGGTTTCCAGGTTGTGGTTCATTACATCGGGCGGCGCGGCCTTCAGGATTTCCAGCGCGCGGTCATCGCGGCCGCGGAAGTCGGGCACCAGAATTTCGATCTGGGTGGTGGGCGAGAGGGCGCGGGTTTGCTTGATGCATTCCACAAAGTGGCCAGAGCCACCGTCGCGCAGGTCGTCGCGGTCCACGCTGGTAATCACCACGTACTTCAGGCGCAGGCGGGCGATGGTCTCGGCCAGCTTGCGCGGCTCATCCACGTCCAGCGGGTCGGGGCGGCCGTGGCCCACGTCGCAGAAGGGGCAGCGGCGCGTGCACTTGTCGCCCATGATCATGAAGGTGGCCGTGCCCTTGCCAAAGCATTCGCCGATGTTGGGGCAACTGGCTTCTTCGCACACCGTGTGCAGCTTCTGCTCGCGCAGGATGTCTTTGATCTCGTAGAAGCGCGTGGTGGGGCTGCCCGCCTTGACGCGGATCCACTCGGGCTTTTTGAGCACCTCGGCCTGCTCCACTTTCACGGGAATGCGCGAGAGCTTGGCAGCCGCTTTTTGCTTGGCCAGCGGGTTGTAGTTTTCGGCGGACTGCGCTTCGCGCACGACTTCGTTGCTGCTCATGGTGTGTTGTCTCAGGGCGCGAGGCGGGTGATCAGCTGGTTGCCAAACACTTGGGCCGCTTCGTTCCAGGTTGTCTGGACGCCGATTGTAGAAAGATCCACGGTCGCCATGCCGGCATACCCGCATGGGTTGATGCGGTGATAGGGGCTCAGATCCATGGCCACATTCAGGGCCACGCCGTGGTAGGTGCAGTGACGACTTACTTTGATGCCCAGCGCTGCAATCTTGCCCAGCCCGGTGAAGTCGGGCTGCGGCGCAGCACTGCCGGGCGCGCGGTGCTGCGGGCGCTGCTCCAGTGCGGCATGGCTGCGCGGATCGTCCAGCCGCACATAAATACCGGGCGCGCCCGCCACACGGTGGCCGGTGACGCCGTAGTGCGCCAAGGTGCGAATCACGGCCTCTTCCAGGCGATAGACGTATTCTTTGACGAAGTAGCCCAGGCGTTGCAAATCCAGCAGCGGGTAGGCCACCACTTGCCCGGGGCCGTGGTAGGTCACCTGGCCGCCGCGGTTGGTGGCAACCACGGGAATATCGCCCGCAACCAAAACGTGCTCGGGTTTGCCCGCCAAGCCTTGGGTGAAGGTGGGGGGGTGTTCACACAGCCACAGCGCGTCAGCCGTGCTGGCATCGCGGTGGGCGGTGAATGTTTGCATGGCGATGTTGCAGGCCGCATAGTCCACGCGGCCCAGCAGGCGTGCATCCAGCGCGGGAAGGTGGTTGCCGCTCAAAGCACCACCTTGACCATGGGGTGGCTGGTCAAGGCGCGGTACAGGTCGTCGAGCTGTTCGCGGCTGGTGGCTGTGACGGTGATCGTCACGCCCAGGTATTTGCCGGTGCTGCTGGGGCGCAACTCTACCGTCGTAGCGTCAAAGAAAGGGTCAAATTCTTTGGCCAGCTTGGTGATGTTGTGCACCAGGTCATCCGCATGCAGGCCCATCACTTTGATGGGAAACAGGCTGGGGTATTCAATCAGCGAGTCCTTGCGGGGATCGGTGCTAGCGGATGTATCAGACATGGTAATGATGAAGTTAAAAGCAAAGGTTTTTGCTTGGAGGAAGCGCCATTGTGCGCTATGGTTGCGCCGCTGGTTGTGTGGCTGGTTAGGCCACTGCTTAGCGCGTAAAAGCTGCGTATTGCAAGCGTGCAAACCCGCATCTTGTGGGGATCTTCAGACACCTAAAGGTGGAATTGTCCGTGAAAACCCCCAAAGGATGTCAGAGGACGTAAGTGCAAAACGGGTTTCTACGTATAATCAGAGGCTTTGTAAAAATTCCGATTTGAGTTTTGGCTCGCTGAATACATGAACCATCAAGCCCCTGAATCGGAATTTGAGGACGAAGAGCCGCAAATCAAGCCCCTGACGCCTCAAGAGGCGGCAGCGTGGCGCAAACGGCAGCCCAAGATGTCCATGTGGCGCATTTTGGTGGTGCAGGTGCTGATGGGTGCCGTGGTTGCGCTGGTGGCGTGGTGGATAGCGGGTCGTGCCGCCGGATGGTCAGCCGCTTATGGTGCGCTGGCCATTGTGGTGCCTGCAGCGTTGTTTGCCCGAGGTGTGGCGCGCAATAGCGGTAGGGCGGCGAATGCGCCGGGTGCGATCGCAAGGCTTTTTGCCTGGGAGTTTGTCAAGTTGGTGCTCTGCATTGCCATGCTGGCTGCAGCGCACTTCTTGGTGCCAAACCTGCATTGGCTGGCGTTGCTGGCGGGAATGGTTGTAACAATGAAAACGTACTGGTTGGTTCTGATTACAGGACGAGCCAGTGTCCGAAAAACCGATTGAATTGAGAGAAGAGTTCACCGATGGCAGCCGACGCGCACGCTCCAACCGCAAGTGAATACATTGTTCACCACTTGCAGCACCTGCAAAATATCAAGCAGAACTCCATCATCGACTTCTCGGTGGTGAACCTGGACTCCGTCGCCGTCAGCGTGATCTGCGGCGTGATCGGTTTGTTCGTGTTGTGGCTGGCCGCTCGCAAGGCGACTGCTGGCGTTCCTGGCCGCTTCCAAGCTGCTGTGGAGTTGCTGGTGGAGATGGTGGACAACCAGGCTAAGGCCAATATTCATAACGCTGAGTCGCGCAAGTTCATCGCTCCTTTGGCGCTGACCGTGTTTGTCTGGATCTTCCTGATGAATGCCATGGACTTGCTGCCCGTGGACTTGCTGCCTATGCTGTGGCAGACCGCGCAGGGTGACTCGCACGCTTACTTGCGTGTTGTACCCACCGCCGACTTGTCGACCACCTTGGGTCTGTCGACGGGCGTGCTGCTGCTGTGCTTCTACTACAGCGTCAAGATCAAGGGCGCTGGTGGCTGGGCCCACGAATTGGTCACAGCTCCCTTCGGCACCTCCAAGAATCCTATCTTCGCCCTGATCTTGGGCGTAGTGAATCTGCTGATGCAGATCATTGAATATGTTGCCAAGACGGTTTCGCACGGTATGCGACTGTTCGGCAATATGTACGCTGGTGAGTTGGTGTTCTGCCTGATTGCCCTGATGGGTGGTGCGGCTGCCATGTCTCTCTCTGGTGTGTTGCTCCCTGTGGGGCACATCATTGCAGGCTCTATCTGGGCGATCTTCCACATTCTGATCATTACCCTGCAGGCCTTCATTTTCATGATGCTGACGCTGATTTACCTCGGCCAGGCGCATGAAGCCCACTGACCTTTCCCTTTCAACTTCAACTTTCCTTTAATCCCTAGGAGTCATCATGGAAAACATTCTCGGTCTCGTCGCTCTGGCTTGTGGTCTGATCGTTGGTTTGGGCGCTATCGGCGCTTCGATCGGTATCGCGCTGATGGGCGGTAAGTTCCTGGAATCCTCGGCTCGCCAGCCTGAGCTGATCAACGAACTGCAAACCAAGATGTTCATCTTGGCTGGTCTGATCGACGCTGCTTTCCTGATCGGTGTTGCTATCGCCCTGCTGTTCGCTTTCGCCAACCCCTTCGTACTGGCCTAAGCTCCGATCAACGCCCTAGAAAGAAAGGTGTTGCCGTGAGTATTAACGCGACCCTGTTCGTTCAGTGCATCGTCTTCCTGATCTTGGTGCTTTTCACGATGAAGTTCGTGTGGCCCCCGATTGCGAAGGCGTTGGATGAGCGAGCCCAGAAAATCGCCGATGGCCTCGCTGCTGCTGACAAGGCCAAGACCGAGCTGAGCGCTGCTAACAAGCGCGTCGAGCAGGAATTGGTTCAGACACGCAACGAGACAGCATCGCGGCTTGCGGACGCCGATCGCCGCGCCCAGGCCATCGTTGAAGAAGCCAAGGCCCGCGCGACAGAAGAAGGCAACAAGATTGTTGCTGCTGCCCGCGCCGAAGCTGAACAGCAAGCCATTGCTGCCCGTGAAGCCCTGCGTGAGCAAGTGGCTGCATTGGCTGTGAAGGGCGCTGAGCAAATCCTCCGCAAGGAAGTCAATGCTGGCGTTCATGCTGATCTGCTCAACCGCCTGAAGACAGAGCTGTAAGGAAAGCAAAATGGCAGAACTCGCCACCATTGCCCGCCCTTACGCTGAAGCATTGTTCAAAGCCAGCTCCAACGGAGCTGACTTGAATAGCACTGTCGCTTGGGTGGAGGAACTGGCGGCGATTGCCGCTGATCCGCAATTGCGTCAACTGGCCGATAACCCCAAGGTGACGGTCGAGCAAGTGCTCGATGTCATCACTGGTGTGGCCCGTTCGGCTTTGCCCGATGCCGCTCGCAATTTCCTGCGCGTCATCATTGAAAACGGTCGCCTGGACGCGCTGCCTGAAGTGGCTGTGCAGTTCCGCGGCATCGTAAACCGCCTCAATGGCTCGTCCGACGCTATCGTTTACAGCGCTTTCCCCGTAGAGGATGCCGCTTTGAACGACATCAGCGCTGCGCTGCAAAAGCGTTTCGGCCGCAAGCTGAATCTGTCCGTCAAGATCGATGCATCTTTGATTGGCGGTGTTCGTGTGGTGGTGGGCGACGAGGTGCTGGACACCTCCGTTAAGGCTCGTCTGGAACAAATGAAAGCGGCCCTCACTGCGTAAGCGGATTGAGGTCTCGGCTAACCAAAAGAAAGAAGGAAAGAGTCATGCAACTCAATCCCGCAGAAATTTCTGAACTGATTAAGAGCCGCATCGAAGGGCTGGAAGCTAGCGCCGATATCCGTAATCAAGGCACTGTGGTGTCTGTGACTGACGGTATCGTTCGCGTGCACGGCCTGTCGGACGTGATGCAAGGCGAAATGTTGGAATTCCCCGCTTCGGCAGATGGCCAGCCTTCTTACGGCTTGGCGCTGAACCTGGAGCGTGATTCCGTCGGTGCAGTGATCTTGGGTGAGTACACCCACATTGCTGAAGGTGACACTGTGAAGTGCACCGGCCGTATCTTGGAAGTACCCGTTGGCCCCGAACTGATCGGCCGTGTGGTGAATGCACTGGGCCAGCCTATCGACGGCAAGGGTCCCATCAATGCCAAGATGACCGACGTGATCGAAAAGGTTGCGCCTGGTGTGATCGCACGTCAATCCGTGGATCAGCCTCTGCAAACCGGTATCAAGTCCATCGACTCCATGGTTCCCGTGGGCCGTGGTCAGCGCGAGCTGATCATTGGTGACCGCCAGACTGGTAAGACCGCTGTTGCGATCGACGCCATCATCAACCAAAAGGGTCAAGGCGTTACCTGTATCTACGTGGCGATTGGTCAAAAGGCCTCTTCCGTCAAGAACGTGGTGCGCGCGCTGGAGCAAGCTGGTGCGATGGAATACACCATCGTGGTGGCAGCTACCGCTTCTGAATCTGCTGCCATGCAGTACGTGTCGGCCTACTCGGGTTGCACGATGGGCGAATACTTCCGTGACCGCGGTGAAGATGCGCTGATCGTTTATGACGATCTGTCCAAGCAAGCTGTGGCCTACCGTCAAGTTTCGCTGCTGCTGCGTCGCCCACCAGGACGTGAAGCGTTCCCTGGCGACGTGTTCTATCTCCACTCGCGTCTGCTGGAGCGTGCCGCGCGTGTGAACGCCGACTACGTCGAAGCCTTCACCAAGGGTGAAGTCAAGGGTAAGACTGGCTCTTTGACAGCGCTGCCTATCATCGAAACACAAGCTGGCGACGTGTCTGCTTTCGTTCCTACGAACGTGATTTCGATTACCGACGGCCAGATCTTCTTGGAAACCAACCTGTTTAACGCTGGTGTCCGTCCTGCGATCAACGCCGGTATCTCGGTGTCGCGTGTGGGTGGTGCAGCGCAGACCAAGGTGGTGAAGGGCCTGTCCGGCGGTATCCGTACCGACTTGGCACAGTACCGTGAACTGGCTGCTTTTGCACAGTTCGCTTCCGACCTGGACGACGCAACCCGCAAGCAGTTGGACCGTGGCGCTCGTGTGACTGAATTGCTCAAGCAAGCCCAGTACTCGCCGCTGAACACGGCACTGATGGCTGCTTCGCTGTTTGCCGTGAACAAGGGTTTCATGGACGATATCGAAGTCAAGCAAGTGCTGCCTTTTGAAGCTGGTCTGCACCAGTTCCTGAAGACCAGCCATGGTGCTTTGCTCGATCGTTTGAACGAAAAGCGTGCTTTCGATAAGGAAGGCAAGGACGAAGCTGAATTGAACGCCGCAGTGGCAGCGTTCAAGAAGTCCTTCGCTTAATCCGGACGAGGAGCCATCATGGCAGCAGGCAAGGAAATACGCGGCAAGATCAAATCGGTGGAAAACACCAAGAAGATCACCAAAGCCATGGAAATGGTGGCTGCATCCAAAATGCGCAAGGCGCAGGAACGGATGCTGGCTGCCCGTCCATATAGCGAGAAAGTCCGCAACATTGCAGCCCATCTTGGCGAAGCCAACCCCGAGTACGTGCATCCGTTCATGCAATTGCATGCGGATGCAAAGAAAGCCGGCGTCATCGTGGTGACGACCGACAAGGGGTTGTGCGGCGGCATGAACACCAACGTGTTGCGTGTCGTCACCAACAAGTTGCGTGAACTGCAAGATGCAGGCGTTTCGGCTGAGACCGTGGCCGTTGGCAGCAAGGGACTGGCGTTCCTGAACCGTATTGGTGCCAAGGTGGTCTCTCAAGCCACAGCACTGGGCGATCAGCCCCACCTTGAAAAGCTCATTGGGCCTGTCAAGGTGCTGTTGGACCAATACGCTGAAGGCAAGTTGAATGCGGTGTACCTGAGCTACACCAAATTCATCAACACCATGAAGCAAGAGTCGGTGGTGGAGCAACTGCTTCCATTGTCGAACGAGCAAATGCAAGCCGAAAAGACGGGTGCATCGTGGGAATACATCTACGAACCTGACGCACAAAGCGTGATCGATGATCTGCTGGTGCGTTACGTAGAGTCTCTCGTGTACCAGGCAGTTGCGGAAAACATGGCGTCCGAGCAATCGGCGCGCATGGTGGCCATGAAGGCTGCGACCGACAACGCTGGCAACGTCATCAGCGAGTTGAAGCTGGTCTACAACAAGACGCGTCAAGCAGCGATTACGACCGAGTTGTCGGAAATCGTGGCCGGCGCTGCCGCTGTGTAATCGGCTTTAACAGATATACAGATTGGAGCAAAGAATGGCTCAAGTACAAGGCAAGATTGTTCAATGTATCGGCGCTGTGGTGGACGTTGAGTTCCCGCGCGACCAGATGCCCAAGGTGTACGACGCCCTGAAGCTGGAAGGCTCGGCACTGACCCTGGAAGTGCAGCAGCAGCTGGGTGACGGCATCGTCCGTACCATTGCACTGGGCTCTTCCGACGGTCTGAAGCGTGGCCTGATGGTGACCAACACAGGTACCGGTATCACCGTGCCCGTGGGCAAGGCCACCCTGGGTCGCATCATGGACGTGCTGGGTAACCCCATCGACGAACGTGGCCCTGTGGACCAAACACACACCGCCGTTATCCACCGCAAGGCTCCTGCGTACGACGAATTGTCGCCTTCGCAAGAACTGCTGGAAACCGGTATCAAGGTGATCGACTTGGTCTGCCCCTTCGCTAAGGGCGGTAAGGTGGGTCTGTTCGGTGGTGCCGGTGTGGGCAAGACCGTGAACATGATGGAGTTGATCAACAACATCGCTAAGGCGCACTCGGGTCTGTCCGTGTTTGCTGGTGTTGGTGAACGTACCCGTGAAGGTAACGACTTCTATCACGAAATGTCGGATGCCGGCGTGGTGAACCAAGAGAACCTGGGCGAGTCCAAGGTAGCCATGGTTTACGGTCAGATGAACGAGCCTCCAGGAAACCGTCTGCGCGTTGCGTTGACTGGCCTGACTATGGCTGAGTCTTTCCGTGACGAAGGCAAGGACGTGCTGTTCTTCGTGGACAACATCTACCGTTACACACTGGCCGGTACCGAAGTTTCCGCGCTGCTGGGTCGTATGCCTTCCGCCGTGGGCTACCAGCCTACGCTGGCTGAAGAAATGGGCCGTCTGCAAGAGCGTATCACCTCGACCAAGGTGGGTTCGATCACTTCGATCCAGGCCGTTTACGTGCCTGCGGACGACTTGACCGACCCTTCGCCAGCTACAACGTTCGCCCACTTGGATTCGACTGTGGTGTTGTCGCGTGACATCGCTTCGCTGGGTATCTACCCTGCGGTGGATCCTTTGGATTCCACCAGCCGCCAGCTGGACCCCCAAGTGGTGGGTGAAGAGCACTACAACGTAGCTCGCCAAGTGCAAGGTACGCTGCAGCGCTACAAGGAACTGCGTGACATCATCGCAATTCTGGGCATGGACGAACTGGCTCCCGAAGACAAGCTGACCGTAGCTCGTGCTCGTAAGATCCAGCGTTTCCTGTCGCAGCCTTTCCACGTGGCGGAAGTGTTTACCGGCGCGCCTGGTAAGTACGTGCCTCTGGCAGAAACCATCCGTGGTTTCAAGATGATCTGCGCCGGTGAGTGCGATCACCTGCCCGAACAGGCTTTCTACATGGTTGGTACCATCGACGAAGCCTTCGAAAAGGCCAAGAAGCTGGCTGCTTAATTTGCAGTGAAAACCGAGGTGCAAGCCTCGGTTTTTCAAGCAAACAAGCCCAGTCCCCCCTTTTCTAGGAGCAAAGATGAACACTATCCATGTTGATGTGGTCAGCGCCGAAGAATCCCTCTTCTCGGGTGCCGCACGTTTTGTTGCGCTGCCCGGTGAAGCAGGCGAGCTGGGTATTTTGCCCAAGCACACTCCGTTGATCTCTCGCATCAAACCCGGTTCCGTGCGCATCGAATTGCCCGATGGCAGCGAAGAGTTCATCTTCGTCGCCGGTGGCATTTTGGAAGTGCAACCCAACTGCGTGACCGTGCTGTCCGACACCGCGATCCGCGGCAAGGATTTGGACGAGCACAAAGCCCAGCAAGCCAAGGCTGCTGCTGAGCAGGCTTTGAAAAACGCCAGCAATGACGTTGATCTGGCCAAGGCCCAGTCCGAGCTGGCCGTGCTGGCTGCCCAAATGGCGGCCCTGCGCAAGTACAGCGGCAAGCGCTGATCGGTCTATCGATAAAAAAGCCACCTTCGGGTGGCTTTTTTATGCCCGCTATAAAAATCAAAGTGTTGATTTCCACGCAGAAC
>NZ_DLTI01000007.1:0-23500 GCF_002501455.1 Comamonas sp. UBA7840
TTCTGCGTGGAAATCAACAGCATTTCTGATTTGGACGTCTGCAATCAGCATTAAGCTTGCCTTCCGCAAGTTTATTGTTCTGCTGCCTCACTCCAATCCAGTGCTCCAAGTACGGATTTGCCACAATAAGTTCAAACTCTAGAGGTTCGTGGAGACACGCGCTGGATGAGAAACAACTCAGCGGTCAAAGCAGTCATCAGCTTCAAGTTCATTGACCCTGCCACCGCTCAAAGCGGGCTGGAATAGGCACGGAGGGGGCGTGCGACCAAGCACCAACTGCATGGACAAAAAAGCCTCGGCTGCTGTGTCATTGGTGCAGTTGCCCTAAACGACTTAAACGCTATGCTCTATTTGAAATGCACAGCCGATGTGCAAAAAGCCATCGGTTTGCACAAAAACCAACTCTCACCGATTGAGCCTTCAGATGCCCCGCTGGGGCATTGGATGGTTAACCGCTTTATGGTGGAGCGCAGGAAGGCGTATGTCTTCATGAGCGAATCCACGCTGCTGTCTTTTATTTTGCTCAGTGGCAAGGTGCCGATGACACCACAGCGTTTGCCAGACATGCTGATTGGCGGCTTGGTGCAACTGCTGCAGATGCGGGGCTTGCCCGGTGATGCGATTGCACGGGCGATTGATCCGTACATTGAATTTCGTTACGCCAAAAATGACAGCCGAGCAGCCATGGGTTGCATGAACGATATGGTGTGGCGCTATCAGTCCATGGTTGATTACATGGGCGGGCTTGCACACTGCGACCTGACTGAGATCATCTTCAAGATGAACAAAACGCCGCAACGCACCATTGGCTGGGCGAATTCTTGGGATGTGGCTGAGAGCAAGTTGCGTACTTTGTCATAGCCAGAGTTCATAGCTTGATAAGCCTGAAAGGGCTAAGTAGCAAATTTCTTGTTTACCCCTTTGTTTACCCCTCAGCCCAGAAAAGACAAAAGGACTTAGCCGATTTCTCAGCTAAGTCCTTGAATCAATTGGTCGGAGCGGCGGGATTCGAACTCGCGACCCTCTGCTCCCAAAGCAGATGCGCTACCAGGCTGCGCTACGCTCCGAACAGCACGTAGTATAACTTATTTTTGCTATCAAAATTCTGCACCAGAGATTGTGACTCACACAATCAGCAACTTTGACACGCCACTCAATACAAGCCGTATCGATTCAAAAAATAAAGTGCTGCCAAAATTCCAAAGATTGCTAGGATGGTCATGGTTCGAGTCATGAGAACACCTCCTTGTAAGCACCTCCATCGTAGCGCTTAACGGTTCACTGAAAGAAATTTCTGCAAGAAGCCGTCTAGCCCCAGGAAAGCCCTAACCTTATCAAAGCAAAGCGAAAACACCTTACGTATTTGCCGCAACACCCAGCCGACAATGCAGCGGCACACACCATGTGATGCTTACCTTGAGAGATATCCAAAAGGAGTTAGCCATGAGATACCTTCTCCCTGTCGCACTAGCCACCACCCTGCTGGGACTGACCGCCTGTAACACCACCACAAGCCACACCGGCATCCACAGCCCTGCAACTGTCTTGCAGGGTCGCCTCGTAGGGCCGCAGCAAATGACGCTGTACATCTTCGACCGTGACATAACCGGCAGTGGCAAAAGCATGTGCAACGACAATTGCGCCAAGAACTGGCCTCCACTGCTCGCACCCAGCAACGCCAAACCAATCGGCGCATGGAATGCGATCACTCGCGATGATGGCAGCAAGCAATGGGCCTACCAAGGTAAACCCTTGTACTACTGGGCTCAAGACAGCAAGCCAGGTGACACCACCGGCGATGGCGTTGGTGGCGCATGGCACATTGCCAAACCTTAGATAAAAAATTATTTTGATAGCTTTTAAAGCTTGTCAGAACTACGTAAAACCGTATTTTCTTACGTTCATAAGCAGCTGAAGCATAAAGAATAAAAGCCACTCTTATTGCAGCATGGCAAGAACGAAAAAAGGGCTAGATCTTTTGATCTAGCCCTTCAATCTTATGGTCGGAGCGGCGGGATTCGAACTCGCGACCCTCTGCTCCCAAAGCAGATGCGCTACCAGGCTGCGCTACGCTCCGACAAGATTCAGATTATAAGCAAAAATTGAATGCCATTTTGCAAAATGGTAAATTTTTCGCAAATTGTTTAACGCGATGAAGAAGGAGCTGGGCCACGGTTAGGCAGGTGACGGAAGGTGATGCGACCTTTGGTCAGATCATACGGAGACATCTCCAGAGAGACTTTGTCGCCTGCCAAGATGCGAATGTGATGCTTGCGCATTTTGCCGCCAGTGTATGCAATCAGTTGGTGACCGTTTTCCAGCGTCACACGAAAGCGCGAGTCGGGCAACACTTCAGTCACGGAGCCTTGCATTTCAATCAATTCTTCTTTTGCCATGTTCAATCAACTTTAAAGGTAGGTATCTGTTTGCGGCGCCTTTGCTTCAAACCCATGTCTTTATTACATAGACAAACGTGTGCCGTAATGCACAACGGAGAAAGGTTGCGCACGGCGCAAACCGAACAGAGGGCCTCAACGGGAAATGCAGCAAAGTCGGCCGCAAAAAATAGCGGTCAATTGTAGCTGCTAAGCCCAATTTTCTTCAGAAACAATCAAACTTATCAATCGCTCACCTACAAATTACTCTGCGTAGTGCTGATTTTTACCCATCAATGAACGTATGCGCCCATCAACGTTTTTGTGATCCGCCAATCGCCGCACTAAGTGCGCGAATCAAATCCGTCTGGGTCACGATACCTACCAATTTATGCTGAGCGTCCACAACTGGTAGGTGGTGGCAGCCTCCTGTTGAAAACAAGGGAACCAAGTCCACCAACAAGCAACTCGCCTCCACCACTTGCGTTTCAGTCTCCATAAGCGCCTCTACTTTGGCTTTTTGCGCGCTGCGCCCCGTGACCAAATGACGAATGCGCTGTGCGACCCCCTCCGGGGCATCCAGTGTGGCTTGCCGCACAAAATCAGAAATACTCACAATTCCTAAGACAACGCCATCGGCATCTACCACTGGAAGCGCTTTGACGCGCTCTTGCTTCATCAGGGCCCACGCCTCTTTTTGAGGTACTCCAGGCTCCACTGCAAAAACAGGTTGCGACATGATGTCAACACAGCGCAAGTTTCCGAAGTTGCGGTTGAAAGCAGATCGACCTGCAATGTGCATCAGCCCCTCCAGATCCGCCCGGCTAATATCCAACACTTGGTTGTAGTGCTTGAGCGCAGCATCCAGGTCTTCAGGCGCAAATACTCCGTTGCCATCGGAACTAAAGCCTCGCTTTAAACTGTGCTGAGGATGTGGATAACGCTTACCGGTGAGGGCGTTGTAAATCACCGCACACAACAGCAAAACCGCCACATTAAAAAGAATGGGGAAGGCCACTAACGCCACGCCATTGATGTGCTCCAACACCACATAGGCAGCAAAACCAGCCCCCGGCGGGTGCATGCAACGCAAAGGCACCATCAGCAAGACAGATAAACCTACTGCCACTGCACAAGCCAACGCTGTATCCGCAATCAATGCCTGAGCTGCAGCCCCCACCAACGCAGACAAGACGGTTCCCACCAAAACTGGCCACGGCTGCGCCATAGGACTAGCAGGCATGCCAAATAAGAGAACTGCACTAGCCCCGAGCGAAGACACCATCCACATGTTGCCGACACTACCTGACCACCAACGCGAAAGCATGCCCGTGACCAACAAGCCAAGCGCTACACCAAGCGCCATACGGCAGGCTTCAGAATAGCCAACACGCACGGAAGCAGGTAGAAAGTTACGAAGCCACAAACCCCAGCGGCTGAGCTGTGCACGGCTAGCATCCAGCGTGCTAGTAGGAGAGTTTTTAAAGGGATCAACCATAGTACCTAAAGCATGCGCACGAACCACGCACTCCAACAACATGCATGCAACCCATGCGATTGGGCATTTTGCCGCTCATACCACGAAGTCGGTGTCACACATAGGCATAGCCTTGGATGCTGCCGATAGAATCGGCTCTTTTGTCTTTATCTCAAACCATTCCCGTGTCTGATCGCCTCTCGGTCCTGCCCCAATATTTCCTTCCCAAAAAAGCTCTAACACAGCTGATGGGACGCCTTGCTAACTTGCAAGCAGGATCTACCACCACCGCCGTCATCAAGTGGTTCATCCAACGCTATCAAGTAGATATGTCTGAGGCTGCCAATCCAGATCCCGCAGCCTATCCGAGCTTCAATGCGTTCTTTACGCGAGCTCTGCGCCCTGGAGCGAGACCTTTGGCGCAAGCCGATTGGATTTGCCCGGTGGATGGCGCCATTAGCCAACTTGGCCCCATTCAAGGCGAGCAAATTTTTCAAGCCAAAGGGCATCATTACTCTACGCAAGCCTTGGTCGGAGGCGATGCCCAGCTCGCCGCGCAATTCCAAGATGGCAAATTCGCAACGATTTACCTAAGTCCTCGCGACTATCACCGTATTCACATGCCATGTGCAGGCAAATTGCTGAGAATGATCCACGTTCCCGGTGAGCTGTTTTCCGTAAACCCCACAACGGCACGCGGTGTCCCAGGGTTGTTTGCCCGCAATGAACGGGTCGTGTGCGTCTTCGAAGGACCGTTTGGACCATTTGTCATGGTGCTGGTGGGGGCGACCATTGTTGGCAGCATGGCAACCGTTTGGCACGGCATAGTCAATCCACCCCGCACCGGAAAAATACGAGAGTGGAACTATGCACAGCAAGACGTTCAACTGGCACAAGGCGCAGAAATGGGGCGTTTTTTACTAGGCTCCACCATTGTTTTGCTCACACCAAAAAGCGACATGCAATTCAACACTGAATGGCAGACAGCAAAGCCTGTGCGCTTGGGCGAAAGCATGGCAACACAAACTACCGCGTAAATAGGTAAAGGAGAAGCTCTGGCCCCGAGCTTCTTAGACCACCTTTTTAGTATCAGAGATACCAGTTCAATACTTCTGGACGTCGCGTGGTGGTGAACCAAGTAGGAACCAAACTCAAACGCTCAGGTTTGACAGGATCATCCTTACCCACCAAATACACCATCATCTCGCGGCGGCGCAGCACCACATGACTTACGGTTTCTTGCCTGTTGCCGGCTATCACTTTCACACCAGGTTTGAAGACTGGCATTTGAAACATGCTGGAACGCTCATGATGCACTTGAGCAGAATCTGGAGAACCGGGGCTTACTAGCAACATAAAGCATGCCTTCAAAGATACGAACAACATTCATATCGACCGCAATTTGAAAAAATTAAGTGATTTTTTCAACACCATTTAACTTACGTCTGCGCCCCCACTCAATCAACACGTCATGAGCTTCTTGGCCCGCTTTCGTCCTGACAACTTTACTTTGGCGCTGGCAGGCACTGTTTTACTTGCCAGCCTAATTCCTGCCTCAGGAAATTTTGCCCAACTGTTAGAACGGGTTACAAGCGCAGTCATTCTGGTGCTCTTTTTTTTGCATGGCAGCAAACTGTCCCGGCAAGCCATTTTGGCAGGCATTGGCCATTGGCGTCTGCACTTACTGGTCACTGCAACAACATTCGCCTTCTTTCCCCTTTTAGGCTGGCTACTGAAACCGACGCTGCAGCTCCTACTACCTCCCGAGCTTGTACTCGGCGTACTGTTTCTGTGCGCCCTTCCAGCCACTGTGCAATCAGCCATCGCGCTCACAGGTCTCGCGCGAGGCAACATTCCCGCTGCCGTTTGCAGCGCTTCAGGTTCTACGTTAATGGGGATTGTGTTCACACCGATATTGGTTGGGATGTTGCTGTCGCACTCAACCAGCGCGGGCAACCCCTTGGATGCGATGGGAAAAATTGCTGCACAGTTGCTCTTACCTTTTGTCATAGGCCATCTGCTGCGCCCTTGGACTTCCGGTCTGCTACAACGCGTAGGCAACAAGATCAAAATCGTGGATCAAGGTTCTATTTTGCTGGTGGTTTATTCGGCCTTCAGCGGCGCTGTGGTCGCTGGCCTATGGCAACAAATGCCGCTCATTTCAATGCTGACACTTTTTCTGGTGTGCGCATTGATTCTGGCCTGCTCCATGGCTTGGTGCATCTGGGCCAGCCGCCGCTTTGGCTTCACCACCGCTGATGAAGCCACCATTTTGTTCTGCGGCGCTCAAAAAAGCCTAGTTAGCGGCATCCCAATGGCCAAAGTCTTGTTTGCGGCCTCTGTCGTGGGCCCCATGGTACTGCCTGTGATGTTGTTTCACCCTATGCAACTGATGGTTTCCGCCATCGTCGCAGGGCGCTACCAGCGCAAAGCAGGCAACCCGGTAATCTAGCGCGCTTGAGAGAATTTTTTCCGCCTTCAGTCCATCTGGCGCCGCAGAACCAGAATTCCTTGCATGAAGCCGCAAGACTTTCTTAACATGCCCATGCACTCCGGTGCATAAATCATCAACTCAAAACTTTTGGGGGAGATATCTGCATGATTAAAAAATTGATCGCTATTTGCCTGGCTTTTTACGCAGCACTTGCCATGGCTGCAGTCGATGTCAACAAAGCCAGCCATAGTGACTTACAAGAAGTGAAAGGAATTGGCCCTGCAACGGCAACTCGCATCATGGATGCGCGCAAACAAGGCCCGTTCAAAAACTGGGATGACTTGATTGCTCGCGTCAAAGGGATTGCGGCGACATCGGCTAACAAGCTGTCCGACGAAGGCCTCACCGTGAACGGCCAAGCTTACAAACAAGGAGGCAAATCAGCTACCAAGCCCGCCGGCAACAACGAAAAAACCGCAAAACCCGCACAAACAGCAGGCAAAAAACAAGAGAAGAGCTGAATTTCTCCTTTATGCTTACAAAACGCCCGCCCATGGCGGGCGTTTTTGTTCCTGAGCCGCCAACACCATCAATACGCGCTCAAATTTCCATAGCACCCAAGAGACCATAGAACTATCGAACAAGCATTCATGCCGCTGATCTCTCTCATTCTTCTCCCTTTTATCGGCAGTCTTTTGGCAGCCGTTTTACCTGCGAACGCGCGGAACACGGAATCCACCCTCGCAGGCATCATTGCGCTGACTTGCACGATTCAAGCAGCGATGTTTTTCCCCGAGATTGCCGATGGCGGCGTGATACGCCAAGAGTTAATTTGGCTGCCAGCGCTTGGTTTGAATTTTGTGGTTCGCATGGATGGTTTTGCCTGGATGTTCAGCATGTTGGTGCTGGGCATAGGCTCCTTGGTTGTGCTGTATGCGCGCTATTACATGTCTCCTGCAGACCCCGTACCGCGCTTTTTCTCTTTCCTGCTTGCTTTTATGGGAGCAATGTCAGGCGTTGTGCTCTCGGGCAACATCATTCAACTGGTATTTTTCTGGGAGCTGACCAGCCTCTTTTCATTCTTATTGATCGGTTATTGGCACCACCGCCAAGATGCGCGACGGGGCGCACGCATGGCACTCACGGTAACGGGCACTGGTGGCCTTTGCATGTTTGCGGGCATGCTGATCTTGGGGCATATCGTTGGCAGCTATGACTTAGAGAACGTGCTGGCAGCAGGTGAGCAAGTTCGTGCACACGACTTGTACACCCCAATGCTGATCATGATCTTATTGGGCGCACTGACCAAAAGTGCACAGTTCCCGTTTCATTTCTGGCTCCCCCACGCCATGGCGGCCCCTACCCCCGTCTCCGCCTACTTGCACTCTGCCACAATGGTCAAGGCGGGAGTATTTCTGATGGCCCGCTTATGGCCCGTACTCGCAGGTACCGACCAGTGGTTCTGGATCGTGAGTGGCACAGGTGTCACTACGCTCTTGGTAGGCGGATTTTTTGCCATGTTCCAGCGCGACCTAAAAGGTCTGCTGGCGTATTCCACCATCTCACACCTGGGGCTCATCACACTGCTGCTGGGGCTGAACAGCCCTCTGGCAGCCGTCGCTGCCGTGTTCCACATCATGAACCATGCCACGTTCAAAGCCTCTTTGTTTATGGCAGCAGGCATTGTGGACCACGAAAGTGGCACGCGCGACATGGATCGCCTTTCAGGATTGCGCAAGATGATGCCGGTCACCGCAACGCTGGCTTGTGTAGCCAGCGCTGCGATGGCAGGCGTGCCGCTGCTCAACGGGTTCTTGTCCAAAGAAATGTTCTTTGCGGAAACGGTGTTTATAGAGACCGATCATTGGGTCAGCATCGTTTTACCTCTCGCGGCGACGATCGCCGGCATGTTCAGCGTTGCCTATTCCCTGTGCTTTACCGCTGATGTGTACTTCGGCCCCAAAGCCGTAGACCTCCCCCGCAAACCCCATGAACCCCCCCACTGGATGCGGGTGCCGGTTGAGTTGTTGGTTCTGATTTGCTTGGTGGTCGGCATCTTCCCTGCTTGGGCAGTGGGAGAATTTTTGAATGCCGCCGCATTACCGGTGGTAGGCGGCAATTTGCCCGCCTTTAGCCTGGCTGTTTGGCACGGCATCAACACCCCCTTGGTCATGAGTGTGGTGGCCTTGCTTGGCGGTATTGTTCTATATGCTGCCCTGCACTGGTTGCGCAAACAAGGTGTGCTGAGTGACTCCAGACCCTTGCTTTTCCAACTCAATGGCAAACGGATATTTGAAAATTTGATTGCACGCCTGACTTTGTTGGCTCGCAACACGCGCAGGCTGCTCAGCACGCAACATTTACAGTGGCAAATGCTGTGGCTGGTTCTGCTCGCGCTAGGTGCTGGGGTGCTGCCGCTGTGGATTCGCGGGCTTGAGTTGGGTAATCGCGCCAACTTACCGCTATCTCCCGCCTTTGTGCTGCTTTGGTCCATAGGAGGACTGTGCGCCCTAGGTGCTGCATGGAAGGCCAAATACCACCGCATGGCTTCCTTGATCATGTTGGGTGGCGCAGGGCTATGTACTTGCATCACTTTCTTGTGGTTCTCAGCACCAGATTTGGCACTTACCCAACTGGTGGTTGAAGTAGTCACCACCGTGCTGATCTTGCTCGGTCTGCGCTGGCTGCCCAAACGCGATAAAAGCTTGCGCATTCCAGCGCTATCCACCGAGCTCGCCGCACGTGCGCGCCGCTTGCGTGACCTGCTGATTGCCCTGGCTGCAGGCGGCAGCGTAGGGTGGCTGGCTTTTGCCATGATGAGCCGCCCCTTCCCAGAAAGCACCTCAACCTTTTTCTTAGAGCGTGCCCTGTCCGAAGGCGGCGGCACCAATGTGGTCAACGTCATGCTGGTGGACTTTCGTGGTTTTGACACTTTTGGGGAAATCGTCGTGTTGGGAATTGTGGCTTTGACGGTGTACGCCTTGCTGCGCCGCTTCCGACCCGCACGCGAGACCATGGATATACCCGAGCAGCAACGCTACATTCCGGGTGATCTGCAAACCGATTTGATCAACCCTCGGAATGCGGGGGATACCGCAGTTGGCTATCTGATGGTGCCAGCGGTACTGGTTCGCTTGCTGCTGCCTTTTGCCACGCTGGTTGCCATCTATCTCTTCCTGCGCGGACACAACGAACCGGGTGGCGGCTTTGTTGCCGGCTTGGTGTTCTCCGTCGCACTCCTGCTGCAATACATCATCTCTGGCACGCAATGGGTGGAAGCGCATATGCCGCTGTTCCCGCGCCGCTGGATTGGTTTCGGATTGCTGTTCGCCATCATGACGGGCATCGGCTCCATCGTGGCGGGCTACCCCTTCATGACCAGCCACACTTTCCACTTCAGTGTGCCGTGGATTGGGCAAATTCACCTTGCAAGCGCTACTTTTTTTGACATAGGAGTTTTCACTTTGGTTGTGGGTTCTACCCTGCTGATCTTGACGGCAATTGCCCACCAATCGGTGCGCGGCCACCGCTACCACGCACGTATCCAAGAAGAGCAAGCTGCTCAGCAAGGAGGCCTCTGATGGAAACCGTATTGGCAATTGCTATTGGCGTGCTTGCAGGTTCAGGGGTATGGCTGCTGTTGCGCCCGCGCACGTTTCAAGTGATCGTGGGCCTGTCTTTGCTGTCTTATGCCGTGAACCTGTTCATCTTCAGCATGGGCCGTGAAGGGCTCGCGATTGATAAGGAGCCGGTGCTGCGTCCGGGCATTCCTGAAACCTTGGCACATTACGCAGACCCCATGCCCCAAGCCTTGGTGCTAACCGCGATTGTCATTGGCTTTGCCATGACGGCCCTGTTCTTGGTGGTACTGCTTGCATCACGCGGCATGTCGGGCACTGACCATGTGGATGGCGTCAAAGCGCGCGATGTACAGGAGATGCCATGAGCTTGATTTTGGAATGGCTGGCATCCCTCATGCCACACCTCATGCTGGCGCCCATCGTGCTGCCAATGTTGACGGCGGCACTCATGCTGCTCCTCAAAGAAGAGCAGCAACAAGCCAAAATGGTGATGAATGTCGGGACTACCGCGCTAGGTTTGCTCGCGGCCATTGCCCTGCTTTTATGGGCCGATCAATCGGGCTCCAGCACCACCATGGGCGTTTATCTGCCTGGTAACTGGCAGGCACCTTTTGGGATTGTGCTGGCGGTAGACCGACTCACTGCCTTGATGCTGGTACTGACCTACAGCATCGCGCTGGCATCCAGCTTGTTCTCCACGGCGCGTTGGCACAAGGCAGGGGTGCACTTTCACCCATTGTTTCAGCTGCAGTTGATGGGCTTGTCCGGCGCTTTCCTCACTGCAGACCTGTTCAATTTATTCGTCTTCTTCGAGATCATGCTGGCGGCATCCTATGGCCTGCTGCTGCATGGCTCTGGACGCATGCGCGTGCAATCTGGCATGCACTACATTGCCATCAACCTGGCAGCGTCTTCGCTGTTCTTGATTGGCGTGTCCATGCTTTATGGCCTTACGGGTACATTGAACATGGCCGATTTGGCCCAAGCCATCCCTGAAGTGTCAGCGGCTGACCGTGGCTTGCTGCACACGGCCGCAGGCATTTTGGCAACGGCCTTTTTGATCAAGGCCGCCGTATGGCCACTGAACTTCTGGTTGGTGCCGGCTTACAGCGCCGCGACGGCACCCGTCGGTGCATTGTTCGCACTCATGACCAAGGTGGGCATCTATACCATTTTGCGTTTATGGACCCTGATGTTCTCTAGCGAAGCGGGCGACTCTGCCCTCTTTGGCTCGATGTGGCTGATTGCAGGCGGCATGGCCACCATGGTGTTTGGCGGCATTGGCACCTTGGCCGCCACCCGGCTGACGCACCTGGCAGGCTACGCCGCCATCTTGTCCTCGGGCACATTGCTCGCTGCAATTGGCTTTGGCCAAAACATGCTCACCGCAGGTTTGCTGTACTACCTGCCCAGCTCCACGCTGGCGGTGGCCATCCTCTTCTTGCTGGCAGACATCATGGACCGCTGGCGCAACGATGGAAACATCGACATTGATGATGAAGAAGCGCCCTTTCTCAACTCTGAACTGGTACCCACCCAGAGCCTGAACCTCGACGAAAACGAGCAAGTGCTGATTGGCCGCGCCATTCCTGCCTCTGCCGCTTTCCTCGGTTTGGCCTTCATCATGTGCACCTTGGTGGTGACTGGCTTGCCACCGCTATCTGGCTTCATTGGCAAATTTGCCATGCTCACCAACTTGATCAACCCCGTAGGCCTGGGCCAATCTGCGGGCTACCAAGCCGGCCCATGGGGCTGGGTGCTGATGGCGCTGATGATTGCTACAGGCTTGTTCGCCCTGATTGCACTTACGCGCGCAGGCATCCGCCATTTTTGGGCCACGCACGAGCGTGGGACACCTGAGTTGCGCATCTCTGAGGGGCTGCCGATTGCAGCGCTGATGGCCCTGTGCATGGTGCTGACGGTGAAAGCAGACTCTGTCATGCAGTACACCCAGAACGCGGCCAATACCTTGCATGCCCCCGGCACCTACATTCAAGCCGTGATGGAAACGCGACCTGTGCCTAACCCCACCATCGCTCCTAGCAGCACCCCGCCGAGCAGCGGGCAGGAGGCTCAGCCATGATGAAACGCCTCTTTCCCGCTCCCCTGCTGTCCGCCGCCTTGTTCGTGCTGTGGCTGCTGCTCAACCACTCCATGAGCAAAGGGCACATCGTGCTTGGGGCCATCCTGGGGCTCTGTATCCCCGTGCTCACGCGCGGCTTGCGCCCCCTGCCCGTGCGCGTACGCCACCCTTGGACGATCTTGAAGCTCTTTCTCACCGTGGTTGCAGACACCTCGGTGTCCAACTTTCAGGTGGTGCGCTTCTTGCTGTTTCCCAAGATGCGCAAACACCATGCTGCTTTTGTGCATGTCCCACTGGAGTTGCAAGACCCTAACGGGTTGGCGGTGCTGGCAATGATTACCTGCATCACACCGGGTACCGCGTGGGCAGAAATATCACGTGACCGCTCGATACTGCTGATGCACGTTCTGGAAGTCGATGACCCACAAACCATCGTGGAGCATGTCAAAACCAAATACGAGCGCCCACTGAGGGAGATTTTCGAATGAGCCAATGGTTAATCTGGGTACTGTCTTTGGCCCTTTTCTTCTTGGTGCTGGCGATGGCCTGCACGCTGACACGTCTACTCAAAGGCCCTTCCGCGCAAGACCGCGTTTTGGCCTTGGACTGCATGTACCTCAACGGCATGCTGGCCATGCTGGTGCTGGGTATTTTGTACAGCTCATCCATGTACTTTGAGGCTGCCTTGCTGATTGCCTTGTTTGGCTGCGTAGGCTCTACTGCCATGGCCAAATTTTTGCTGCGTGGCGAGGTGATCGAATGAATGAGATCACGCTGCCTTTGTGGGCTGAGGTGCTAATTGCCGTGCTGGTGTTGGGCGGCTCCATCGTCGCGCTGCTGGGCTCGCTGGGCCTGATGCGCCTGAAAAGCTATTTCGAGCGCGTGCACTCCCCTTCCATCATTGCCACCATGGGTTGCTGGCTGATCATGTGGGCCACCTTTGTGTTCTTCAGTGCCACCGGCCAGGGCCTTGCGCTGCATGCACTGCTGATTGCGATTTTCATCGCCGTGACAGTGCCCATCACCACCATCTTCTTGATGCGTGCTGCACTCTTTCGTGCCCGCCGTGCGGGGCGCGACGTCCCCCCCAGCATCAGCCGCATTGTGCGCAATGAGCCCCTTTCCGCAGAAGCCGTAACGGCAGACTCTGAAGCATCAAAAAGTTAAGCGCCTAGCGCTTACCCAGTAAGCGCCAGCGGGCAATTTCAACCATCAATCATGCTTCACATCATTGCCATTTGCACCGGAGCCAGTCTGGGCGCTTTGCTGCGCTGGCAGCTGGGTGTGTGGCTGACTGTGCCGGGCCAGCTGGCATGGGGCACCTTGGCGGCCAATGCACTGGGGGGGTACAGCATTGGCTTGGCGATTGCGTGGCTGGATGCCTCGCCCCACATCGATCCCATCTGGCGCTTGGCCATCATTACGGGGTTCCTGGGCGCGCTCACCACCTTCTCCAGCTTTTCGACGGAAGTCATTGCTCTGCTTCAAGCCCAGCGCTGGGGCATGGCACTGCTGTGGGCCATGCTGCATCTGGGCACGTCGTTGTGCCTGACGATTGCCGGTATTTATAGCGTGCATGCGCTGCGTTAAACGCCCTCTGCTTTTGCCTATTTTTCATGTAGCGGCGGCTTGCAATCTGCGAAGATGGCAGCTTGTTCCCGTGATAGTGCAATTGGAGATTTATGGACGCAAAAACATCCCTGCACGAGCGCTCGCTGGCAGAGGAATTGGCGCCAGTCGATGCCCCCACCACAGCCCGCGAAGCAGCTATCTCTGACCCGATGCTGCCCGATGCATATCGTTTGGCTTTTGCTGACCCGGAATTCATGGCGCGCCGTGAAGTGCGCGGTATTCGCTTCCAGCTAGAGCTACTCAAACCTGATCTGGGCCAAGCAGCCCACGGCATTCAACACACGGTCGTGGTGTATGGCAGCGCCCGGTTTGTGGATGCTGAGACGGCGCAGCAGCGCTTGGCCGCCGCGCAAGCCAATGGTGATGCGGACCAAATCCGTGTGGCCGAACGCGATGTGCGCAATGCTGTGCGCTACGAAAATGCCCGTGCTTTTGCGCGCCTGGTGGCTGAGCACAGCCAGCGCCAGCCCCAGGATCAGCGCATCTATATTTGTACCGGCGGCGGCCCCGGCATCATGGAAGCGGCCAACCGCGGTGCCTTCGAGGCAGGCGCTGACAACGTGGGGCTGAACATCTTGCTGCCGCATGAGCAGCAAGGCAACCGCTACATCACGCCCGAGTTGTGCTTCAAGTTCCACTACTTTGCGCTGCGCAAAATGCACTTCATGATGCGCGCCAAAGCCTTGGTCGCCTTCCCCGGTGGTTTTGGCACCATGGATGAGCTGTTTGAAGTGTTGACACTGGTGCAAACCACCAAGGTCAAGCCGGTGCCCATCATTTTGTTTGACACGCAATTTTGGCAACAGCTGTTCAACTTTGACCTGCTGATTGCCGAAGGCATGATCTCCCCCGAAGACCGCAAGCTGTTTCACTTTGTGGATACGCCAGAAGCTGCCTGGCAGATCATCAAAGATTTCTACCAGCTACCGCACTAAAGGCCCAAGCGGCACCCAAGCACCTACAGCAGCCTTCGGGCTGCTTTTTTGTACCCATAACGCCGCACCGCTAACTGCTGCTGCGTGGTGGCTGGGCCACGTCCTTGGGTAAATTTTCTTTGCCCAGCAGCCACGGCAGGCGCGCTGCGCCGCCCACCATGGCACCCACGGCCCAAAACAAGGCTGAGACGCCCACCACCGTGCCGATGGAGCCAAACAGCACTGGCATCAGCACGCTTGAGCCATTGATTGCCATCATGCGTAAACCCAAAGCCTCGCCCTGTCGGTGGTGCGGGGTGATCTGGTGAATCATGCTCATCACCATGGGCTGTACCGAGCCCAGCACCAGCCCCAAAGCGATGGAGCAGCCCATCATCGCCCAGGCATTGGGCATCAAGGGGTAGGCCATAAACAAGAGGCACGCGCCCAGCATGGCGCCCATCACCACCTGCCACTCGCTGACACGCTCTGACAGCAAAGGGATCAACAAGCGAATGGCCACTGCCGCCATCGCAAAAGCGCCCAAGATAGAGCCAATCAACGAGGCCGACAAGCCACGCTCATGCCCCAAGATTGGCACGACGAACGTGTGCACATCCCAGCACGACGACAAGGCCCAATTCATCAAAAGCAAGCGGCGAAAGCCCTGGTTTTCCAGCATGTCCCAGGCCGTGGTGCGCTGCGCGCTTGCAGGCTTGGGCGCAGGCGCTAGCTCCTGCACCGTACGCACCCAAAACCATGCACCCAACGGCAGCAGTGCCAGCAGCAAAAAAGCCGCCCTGAAGCCCGCGGTGCTGGCAGCTTCGCCCCCTGCATAGTCAATCAGCAAGCCCGCCAGGAACGGGCCCAGAAAGTTCGACACCGCCGGGCCAATCGCCAGCCAGCTGAACACATTACGCAGTCCCACCTTGTCGTGCGCCTGCCGACCTACATGGCGCTGCAGCGCAATAATGGCCGCGCCCGATGCGCCGCCGCTGCACAGTGCTGCCAAGCACAAGGCCGGATAAACCGGAAACACCACCGCCACTGCAGCGCCGGTGCTGGCCACCACCACGCTGATGGCCAAGGGGCGCTTCAAACCATGCCGGTCCGCATAACGCCCTGCGGGCAGCGACAAAAACACCTGCGTCAGCGCAAACAGCGCCAGCAACACCCCAACGGCCGCGGGGCTATAGCCCTCGCGCAGCGCCAGCAGTGGCGTAGCCATGCGCATGCCCGTCATGCAGGCATGGATAGAAATTTGCGCCAAGATCAGGCGCAGCAAAGCAGCATCCACGCCATCACTCGCCGTCAGGGTCTGCGGCCGCCGGGTCAGGCAGCAGCGGCGGCGCCATAGTGCCTGCAGCATCACCGGCCGGTGCTGCGCTGGGCAGCTCTTGCACGGTGCGCAGCCTGCGCTGGATGGCGCGGGTGCGCACATCCACTTGCTCAAATTTTTTGGCGGCCGCATCAATGGATTTGCGGGTGGCTTCCACCACTTCGCCAAACTTGGCGAACTCGGTTTTCACCTGCCCCAGCACGCCCCACACCTCGGAAGAGCGCTTTTCAATGGCCAGTGTCTTGAAGCCCATTTGCAAGCTATTGAGCATGGCAGCCAAATTGGCAGGGCCAGTGATGACCACGCGGCAGTCGTTTTGCACCGCTTCCACCAGCCCCGGCCGGCGCATTACCTCGGCAAACAGCCCTTCGGAGGGCAGATACATCACCGCAAAATCGGTGGTGAATGGCGGCGCCACATATTTGCTCGCAATTTTTTTGGCCTCGTTGCGGATCGAGCTCTCCAGCGCATTGCCTGCACTGGCTACCGCCTGCTTGTCTGCCGCATCCAGCGCATCTTGCAAGCGCTGGTAGTGCTCCACCGGGTATTTCGCATCAATGGGCAACCACACCGGGTGTTCATCGTCGCGCCCAGGCAAGCGGATGGCAAATTCCACCAGTTCATCACTGCCCGGCACGGTTTTCACGTTGCGCGCGTACTGCTCGGGGGTGAGCACGTTGTCGATGATGCCGCCCAGTTGCACTTCGCCCCATGTGCCACGGGTTTTCACATTGGTCATCACGCGTTTCAGGTCGCCGACGCTGCTGGCCAGCGATTGCATCTCGCCCAGCCCTTTGTGTACCTGCTCCAGGCGGTCGCTGACCAGTTTGAAGGATTCCCCCAAACGCTGTTCCAGGGTGGCGTGCAGCTTTTCGTCCACGGTGCGGCGCATTTCTTCCAGCTTGGCGGCATTGTCGGCCTGAATGGTAGCCAGCCGCTCATTGAGCGTGCCACGCAGCTGTTCGGCCGTCTGGTGGCTGTCTTGGTTGAGCCGTTGCAGCTGCAGGGCCAACGCTTGTTGCAGCTGCGCAAAATGCTGCTGCAACTCTTGGCGGCTGTGGCGCGCTTCCTCGGTCTGGCGCTGCATGTGGGTGCCCACCAACTCCCGCAGGCTGTCCGCAGCAGCGGTTTGGTTGTGCCCCAAGCTGTGCACCAGGCCCTGCACTTGCTGGCCCATGCTGCCCAGCGCACCGTCACTTTTGGCAATGGCCATCTGTGTCAGCTGCAGCGCGCGCTCCAGGTGCTCCAGCCGCTCCAACATGTCCAGATCTGCAGGCGCTGGCCGGGGCTTGAGCCAGTGCAGCAATTGCACCACCAGCACCAGCAGCAGCCCACCCAGCAACAGCCAAGGCATCCAGTCCACACAGACTCCTTCAAAATAAATAGCTGCTAGCGCAAGCAAACACTAGCTTTCAAATAGTTTTCTATTTGAAAGCCTTATTTGGCATACGCAAGCAGCTATGGTTTACACCGCCCAACGTTGGGCTTTGGCCGCATCGTTGGGCGTATTCACAGGGGTCAGCGGCTGCTGGCCATCCAGCACTGCCACCAGGTTGTCGGCAGCCAACTGGGCCATGGCGCGGCGTGTGGCCGTGGTAGCGCTGGCAATGTGCGGGGTAAGCACCACGTTGGGCACCGTCAGCAAGTCAGGGTGTACTCGGGGCTCGCCCTCAAACACATCCAGGCCCGCCGCTGCAATGCGCTGCTCTTTCAACGCCTGCGCCAGCGCGGCATCATCCACAATGCCGCCGCGCGCAATATTGATGAGCGTGGCGGTGGGCTTCATCTGCGCCAGCTCTGCCGCGCCAATGGTGTGGTGGTTTTCCGGTGTGTAAGGCAGCACCAGCACCACGTGGTCTGCCGTTTGCAGCAACTCTTGTTTGCTGACATAGGCCGCCTTGCATTCCGCCTCCAGCTCTGGCGTCAGGCGCGAACGGTTGTGATAGACCACCTTCATGCCAAAACCGTATGCCCCACGCTTGGCAATGCCCTGCCCAATGCGGCCCATACCAATAATGCCCAGCGTGCTGCCATGCACTTCAGCGCCCGCAAACAAGTCGTAGCGCCACTCCTTCCACAGGCCTGCGCGCAGGTAGTGCTCGCTTTCGGTCACGCGGCGGGCTGTAGCCATCAGCAGGGCAAAGCCAAAGTCGGCCGTGGTTTCGGTCAGCACATCTGGTGCGTTGGTGGCCTGCACGCCCGCCGCCGTGAGTGCAAGCACATCAAAATTGTTGTAGCCCACCGCCATATTGGCAACCGCTTTGAGTTGCGGGCACGCCGCCAGCAAAGCACCGTCAATCGACTGGCTGCCGGTGGTCAGTACACCGTCTTTGCCTTGCAACTGCTGCACCAGCTCTTGGGGTGACCACACGGTGTCGTCTTGGTTGGCCTGCACTTCAAAGTGCTGCTGCAAAAATGCCACCACCTCAGGGTGGATGGCACGTGCGACCAGGATGCTTGGTTTGCGCATAGTTTTAGAACCAGATAAATGTCATCACCACAAACAACGGCACCAAGATGCCGACCGACCACAGCATGTAGCCAAAGAAGCTGGGCATGGCCACGCCGCGATCTTCCGCAATCGCTTTGACCATCAGGTTGGGTGCGTTACCAATGTATGAGTTCGCCCCCATGAACACGGCACCCGCAGAAATCGCCACCAGCGTAGGCGCCAAGGCGGTCATCAGCACCGCAGGGTCACCGCCCGCCGTGTTGAAGAACACCAGATAGGTGGGAGCGTTGTCCAGGAAGGAAGACAGCGTACCGGTCGCCCAGAAATACATCGCCACATTGGGTGTGCCATCTGAGTTGGTGACTGCTCGCACCACCGCACCAAACGGGCCATCCACACCCGCTTTGAGCATGGCAATTACGGGGATGATGGTCAGGAAAATACCGGCAAACAGCTTGGCCACTTCTTGCATCGGCCCCCAGCCAAACTGGTTGTTGGCGTGCACCGATTGAGGTGTCAGCAACAAAGACAGTACCGCCACCGCGATCAGGCCCACGTCACGCACCACACCGGGCAAACCCACCTCTGTGCCCGCGATGGTGAACACCACATCCGACTTCCACATGCCGCTGAGCAGCACCAGACCCACCACCACAGCCAGCCAGGCAAAGTTGAGCTTGCCGTCAAAACCAATCGCTTCGCGGGCCTGCGCGCTCTGTGCCACAGGCAACTGGTTGCTGTCGTTCTTGCACAGCCAGGTATCCAGCACGAAGAACATGGCCAGCAGCACGCCCACGAGGAACAGTGCCTGGGGCCAGATGTGCAGCAGCGTCCAGCTGAAGTCCACGCCCTTCAAAAAGCCCAAGAACAGCGGCGGATCGCCCAGCGGTGTGAGTGAGCCCCCCGCGTTGGAGACGATGAAGATAAAAAACACCACAATGTGCACCACCTTGCTGCGGTGCGCATTCGCGCGAATCAGCGGGCGAATCAGCAGCATGGACGCGCCGGTCGTACCCATAAAGCTGGCCAGCACGGCGCCAATCGCCAAGATGGCGGTGTTGAGCAACGGCGTGCCCGTCAAACTGCCGCGAATGTAAATGCCGCCCGCCACCACATACAAAGCCGTGAGCAAAATCACAAACGGCAGATACTCGGCCAGCAGCGCATGCACAAAGTTGGCAACGGCCGCGCCCATGCCATAAAACAGCACCAGCGGAATCAAAAAAGCCAGCGCCCAGGCTGCGGTGACTTTGCCAAAGTGGTGGTGCCAGAAATTGGGCGCCAGCAAAGGCATCAGCGCAATCGACAACAACAGCCCCGCAAATGGAATGGCCCACGCCCCCCCCAGGCTTGCGCCATTCAATTCTGCGGCTTGGGCCCAAGCGGGCAGCATGGCCAGCAGGCCGGTGATCGCTGCAAAACGCACCATCTTCATGCAGTAGTCTCCTCTGGAATTTCAAATACTTGGCGCAAGTACGCCAGGTACTTTTTATCGTCACACATGCTCTTGCCCGGGGCATCGGAGAGCTTGGCCACGGGCTGGCCATTGCAGCGCGTCATTTTGATCACGACTTGCAAGGGCTCATAGCCCAAGTCGTTGGTCAAATTGGTACCAATACCAAATGCCAGCTGGCAGCGGCCATGAAAGCGCTGGTACAGCGCAATCGTTTTAGGGATGGTGAGCGCATCGCTAAAAATCAACGTCTTGTTCAAGGGGTCTACGCGGTTGGCGCGGTAGTGCTCCAGCATGCGCTCACCCCAGGCAAACGGGTCTCCGCTGTCATGGCGGGCTCCGTCAAAGAGCTTGCAAAAATACAGGTCAAAGTCGCGCAAAAACGCGCTCATGCCATACACATCGGACAAGGCAATACCCAAGTCTCCACGGTATTCTTTGGCCCATGACTCCAAGCCAAACACTTGGCTGTCACGCAGCCGTGGGCCCAACGCTTGGCAGGCCTGCAAAAATTCATGCGCCATGGTGCCCAGCGGCGTAATTCCCAGGCGCATCGCATACAGCACGTTGCTGGTGCCAGCGAACTGCCCTGGCCCATGCCCGGGTGTCGGGCGTTTGCTGCCTGTTCCCAATTTGGCGCACAACACACGCAGCACCTCTTCGTGCCAAGCGCGGCTAAAGCGGCGGCGCGTGCCGTAGTCGGCAATCTTCAGGCCCTCCAGCGTATCGCCGCGCAGCAACTGAATTTTCTCTTCCAGGCGACGGCGCCCCTCCAGAAAATCAGGCACCGGCTGGGTATTGCGGAAATACACCTCATTGACGATGGCCAGCACCGGGATCTCAAAAGGAATCACATGCAGCCACGGGCCTTGAATGGCGATGTCAATCTCACCGCTGTCCAATGCCCTGACAGTGATGTACTTTTCATTGAGCTTAAAAAGGCTCAAGAAATCCACAAAGTCGCTTTTGATAAAACGAAGTGAGCGCAGATATTCCAGCTCCGCAGGCTGGAACTGCAACTGACACAGTGCGCGAATTTCTTCCCGAATTTCATGCACAAAAGGCGCCAAACGCACACCGGGGTTGCGACATTTGAACCGGTACTCCACCTGCGCACCCGGAAATTGGTGCAGCACCGCCTGCATCATGGTGAACTTGTACAGGTCGGTATCCAACAAACTGGTAATGATCATGGCTGGCAAGCAGGGGCGAAAGTCACAGTGTAGGCCAATCTGCGGGCATTGCGCCGCAAGGCTCCAGCATGAAAACCCATTAACTCCGTTGGTGCGCAAGCGCTAAGCGCTATGAAAAATCTTGTTGATGCGCGGGTATCTGCAGCGGCTCCAGCGCGGCACGCAGATTCGCCGGCAAAGCACAAGGCTTGCGCGTGGCCTTGCCTACATACACGTGTACAAAATGCCCGATGGCGGCACACATCGGCTCGCCCTGCGCAAACAAGCCAATTTCATAGCGCACGCTGCTGCTCCCGAGCTTGGCAACACGCAATCCCGCCTGAACCGTTTGCGGAAATGCCAGCGGTGCAAAGTAATTGCATTGGGTCTCGATCACCAAGCCAATTGTTTCACCGTGGTGAATGTCCAAAGCACCTTGGGCAATCAGATAGGCATTCACCGCCGTATCAAACCAACTGTAGTACACAACGTTGTTCACATGACCATACACATCGTTATCCGACCATCGCGTGGGAATGTCGCGAAAAACACGGAATGCACTGCGCGGCTGCGGCACAGGCCGAAAAGATGGGGATGCTGCTTGGAGGGCTGTTTGCGTCATAGCGCGCCATTTTGCGGCGTGACACGCAAAAACGCATTCAACCAGGTGACAGCGTAGGCCGACAGCGCCAAGGCGACAGGCGGCCTTTATTTTGGCGCACTCACTACCGTTCGTCGTGTTTTACAGTTTTTTTGCTGCAGTGCACAAAAATCACTTGCACCAAAGTGAGGCTTGCTCAAAAATACGCCCCATGCTGCGCTGCAACATGAAATTTGACAGAGTGCAGCTGCTATCCCGATCCTCCCTTTTTTACTGCTGGAGCACACCATGGCACTGACACCTGAACAAATCACCGCTGCACACAAAGCCAACATCGAAACGCTGTTTGGTTTGACCACCAAAGCCTTTGAAGGCGTGGAAAAAATTGTCGAACTGAACGTGGCTGCGTCACGTGCAGCTTTGGCCGAAGCCGCCACCCATACCCAAGCCCTGTTGAACGTGAAAGACGCCCAGGAATTGCTGGCCTTGCAAAGCAGCTTTTTCCAGCCTTTGGCCGAGAAAACCGCCGCTTACAACCGCCACCTCTACAACATCGCCACAAGCACGTCTGCTGAAGTGACCAAGGCTTTGGAATCCAAAGCTGGCGAATTCCAGCAAAGCTTCAACAGCTTGGTGGAATCGACTGCCAAGAATGCACCTGCTGGTTCTGAAACAGCCGTGGCCGTGATGAAAAGCGCTGTGTCTGCTGCCAACAACGCATTCGAAAGCGTACAAAAGGCAGTCAAGCAAGCTTCGGATCTGGCTGAAGCCAACCTGAAAGCAGTGACCACCACTGCCGCCGCAGCAGCGCAAGCCCCTGCGGCACGCAACAAAGCCTGATTTTTTTACAGCCTTTGTGCTGCGATCTAGACAAAGTCTAGGGTTTACCCTAGAATACGCATATCGATCAATTCATTGATCTCCAGTTGTCTCCTTGGATCCTCTTGAAACCCCCGTTTCTTGGATCCTTTTAAACCCGGTTTAAAGACCGGGTTTTTTTTCATCCATACACAGCGACCATGTATGGCAATACCCAGCAAGCCCCTTCATAATTGACGTTTACGTCAACAACAATCAAGGAGCAACAACATGGAAATTCATGACAAGGTTTTCATTGTGACGGGAGGAGCATCAGGCTTGGGCGAAGGCACAGCCCGCATGCTGGCAACACATGGAGCCAAAGTAGTGATTGCAGATATGCAAATCGATAAAGGCCAAGCCGTAGCCGATGAGCTGGGCGCCGTCTTTGTGAAATGCGATGTCAGCAACGAAGCTGATGCGCAAGCAGTGGTTCAGCAGGCGACCTCGCTAGGCAAACTCATGGGATTGGTGAACTGTGCGGGCATTGCACCCGCCGAAAAAACTGTCGGTAAAAATGGGGCCCACAGTTTGTCGCTCTTTCAGAAAGTCATTCAAGTGAATCTGATTGGCAGCTTCAACATGATCCGCCTGGCATCTGAAGCCATGTGCAAAAACACCCCAGAGCCCACTGGCGAGCGTGGCGTGATCATCTCTACCGCCAGCGTCGCTGCTTATGACGGTCAAATTGGTCAAGCTGCTTACGCCGCATCCAAGGGCGGGATCGTCGGAATGACTTTACCGATTGCGCGTGACCTGGCGCGCAACGGCATCCGCAACATGACTATTGCTCCCGGCATCTTTGGAACCCCCATGCTGTTTGGCATGCCCCAAGAAGTACAGGACGCACTGGCTGCAGGCGTTCCATTTCCCAGCCGTCTCGGCACACCCCAAGACTATGCGAAACTGGCAAAGCACATTATTGAAAATGACATGCTCAACGGCGAAGTAATCCGCCTTGATGGCGCTATTCGCTTGGCCCCCAAATAACCAGCACGAATACATTTACACATAAAAAAACCGCTTTTCCGGGCGGTTTTTTTATTCAACGTAATAATTTTTGCACAATGAAAAACCACATTAACTTGCATTAATGTGGTTTGTAATTTGGCGGAGTGGACGGGACTCG
>NZ_DLTI01000040.1:0-12111 GCF_002501455.1 Comamonas sp. UBA7840
TCTGGATGGAAATCAACACCACCTTCACTGAAAGACCAAGCGTTCGCTCACATGGGGTGTGGCAAGTGCTAACGCTGCCTTCAATCTGCGGACACTTAAGACGCCTTAGCTGCCTTCTGAACCTTGGCAGACGACCGTGAAGCCGGTTTGCGCGGTTTTGCTTGCGTTTCCTCTGTCTTGGCAGGGCGTCCGGTTTTGATGGAAGGCACGGCTTGCAGAGCTTGCAGCAAGTGCTGATCATTGAGGCTGGACAACAGCTTGAGCCCTGCGCGCAAGAGCTCGCTCTTCTTGACGATATGCCCCTGTTGAGCTGCACGCAATTTCAGCTCGTCAATTGCAGCGTACTCGTCCTTGGGGACGGTGAAGCTGTCACGCACCAGCTTGGGCTTCTTGAATTTGGCGTCGACGGTAGCCGTAGTTGTAGCAGGAGCGGCGGTGGGAACAATTGCTGATTTAGTAGCTGGTTTTTTTTTCGCTTGGGGTCTTGTCGACAACAACAGTAGCCTTGGATGCGACGGGTTTGGTTTTGTGAACTGGCATTGATTGCTCCTCAATAAACTATACATACTGTTTATACAGTTTTTCAAATGGCTGTGCCAGTACTGAACCCAGAGCAATCCGAGCCGCGCATTAAATGCTGCGCTGGTTGACCCGCTTGGACAGCTGCTCTGCGCTTTCCCGGCGCTCGCTGTAGCGATTGACCAGATAGTCCGCACAATCTCTGGTCAGAAGCGTGAACTTGACCAACTCCTCCATCACGTCCACCACGCGCTCGTAATATGACGAGGGCTTCATCCGGCCAGCTTCATCGAACTCCATAAATGCTTTTGCCACGGAAGATTGATTCGGGATGGTGAGCATGCGCATCCAGCGGCCAAGCACACGCATCTGGTTGACCGCGTTGAAGGACTGAGATCCCCCGCACACTTGCATGACAGCCAAGGTCTTGCCTTGGGTCGGACGCACGGCGCCCACGGACAGTGGAATCCAGTCGATCTGTGCTTTAAGAATGCTGGTCATTGCACCATGGCGCTCTGGCGAGGTCCACACCATGCCTTCTGCCCATTGCGCAAGCTGCCGCAGCTCCTGCACCTTGGGATGGCTTTCAGGGGCATCGTCAGGCAAGGGCAAACCGCGGGGGTCAAAGATTTTGGGCTCAGCCCCCATCTTGCTCAGCAGTCGCGCAGCCTCTTCGGTCAGCAGTTGACTGTAAGAACGCTCACGTGCCGACCCGTACAGCAGCAAAATGCGCGGCGGATGACTCGCTCGCGCAGTGGGCAGCAACCGGGCAAGATCCGGGACATCAAACAAGTCGTTGTCGATATTGGGCAAGTCAGGGTTTAGCAACACGTTGTCCTTTCGAGTCGATGACGGCCTCTCCGTCTTCCTTGGAAAAGGCACCCTGCTGGGGCTGCGGCAGGATATCCAGTACCGCCTCGGAAGGACGGCACAAACGGGTTCCCAGTGGCGTGACCACAATCGGGCGATTGATCAAGATCGGGTGCTGCAGCATGAAGTCGATCAGCTGTGCATCGGTCCACTGCGTGTCTGCCAGTCCCAGCTCATCGAACGGAGTGCCTTTTTGGCGCAAGACGTCGCGCACTGGGAAGCCCATGGCTGCTATCAATTGCTCCAGCGTTTCACGGTCTGGTGGCGTCTTGAGATATTCAATGACTGTTGGCTCTTCGCCGCTGTTACGAATCAGGCTCAACACATTGCGCGACGTGCCGCATGCAGGGTTGTGATAAATGGTGATTGTGCTCATACAATGGCCTCTTTGAGACATTCAAGGTAAGTGGCAAAGGATCTGGGCTGTTGGGACAAGTAGTCGTTGCCAGGGGGCCGTCAAGCCGGAAAACGTGCATGGGTGCGGTTGGCAAATGCCACCAGGGACAACATCACCGGCACCTCAACCAGCACGCCCACCACCGTAGCCAAGGCCGCGCCTGAGTTCAGGCCGAACAGTCCAATAGCTACAGCCACTGCCAATTCAAAGAAGTTGGACGTTCCAATCATGGCGCAGGGTGCAGCAATCGCATGTGGCAAGCGCCACAACCAGGCCCAGGCATAGCCTAGAGCGAAGATGGCATAAGACTGGATGAGGATCGGAACAGCGATGATTGCAATCAAGGTGGGTTGCGCCAATATCACAGGCCCCTGAAAGCCAAACAGCAACACCACGGTGAGCAGCAGCCCGAGCATCGAGGCTGGCTTGATGCGTGATGTGAAGTCCGAAACTGCAGACTCTCCACCCCGTGCGATCAAGCGCTTGCGCGTCCACCAGCCAGCCATCAGCGGCAGCACGATGTACAGCACCACGGACAACACCAGTGTTTCCCAAGGGATGGCAATTTCGGTCACGCCCAGCAGCAGCGCCACGATGGGGGCAAATGCCACCACCATCACCAAATCGTTGACCGACACCTGCACCAGTGTGTAGTTTGGATCACCCTTGGTCATCTGCGACCAGACAAATACCATGGCGGTGCAAGGTGCTGCGCCCAGCAAGATCAATCCTGCGATGTATTGCTGGGCATCACCTGACGGGATCACTCCGGCAAACACGTACTCAAAGAAAAGCACCGCCAACGCGGCCATGGTGAAGGGTTTGATCAGCCAGTTGATCGCCAGCGTGATGACCAATCCCTTTGGCCGCTGGCCTACTGCTTTGAGCGAGTTCAGGTCAATGGCAATCATCATGGGGTACACCATGGCCCAGATGAGTACAGCGACGATGAGGTTGACCGAGGCGTATTCGATGGACGCAAGTGTGGTGAACAGCGCGGGCATGAGGTTACCCAATGCCAGTCCAGCCAGGATGCACAGTGCCACCCAAAGCGTCAGGTAGCGCTCAAAAATGCCCATAGGTGAGGTGGATCGATTCATGCCGCTTTCCAGTTAGCCAAGGCTCGCAGGCGCTCTGCCCCCACAGGTTCTTCGGTCAAAAGTGGCACCACCGCATACCGCTGCGCGTGCTGCGTAGCTACTGCCTTGATTTCGTGCAGCTCGTTGCGCGCACGCTGGCGCAACAAGGGAGACTGCGGGTGAGCGGCTGCCACACTGTTGTTGATGACCCAGGCCCAGGGCTCAATGCCGGCGCGGCGCAAGTCGGCCTGCAAGTTGGCGGCCTCCAACACGGGCGTTGTTTCTGCCAAGGCCACAATCACCACCTTGGTTTGCTTGGGGTCCTGCAATTGCATCATCGGGGTTGTGAAGTGAAGCCCCGTCTCCCCCATTTGCCGAGTGATGTCGCGGTGGTAGGCCCCCGTGGCATCCAGAAGCAGCAAGGTATGGCCCGTAGGAGCGGTATCCATCACCACGAACTTATTGCGCCCTTCGCGAATGGCTTGCGAAAAAGCTTGAAACACCGCGACCTCTTCGGTGCAGGGCGAGCGCAGATCCTCTTCCAGCAAAGCTCGACCTTCGGCATCCAGCTTCGCGCCCTTGGTATCCATTACGTGTTGTCGGTAGCGCGCGGTGGCCTCATGAGGATCAATGCGGCTGAGGGCCAAATTGGGCAGCGCTCCATCCAGCGTGTCAGCCAAATGTGCAGCAGGGTCAGACGTGGTCAGATGCACAGGCAGGCCTCGGGATGCCAGCTCCACAGCAATGGCTGCAGCCAGCGTGGTCTTGCCCACGCCACCTTTGCCCATCACCATGACCAGCCCATGACCATCGGCCTCGATGTCGTTGACCAGCGCTGACAAATCTGGCGCATTCAGCCGTTCTGGCAGCTCAATGCTTTCAGCATTCTGTGCTGGGCCAGCATCGGTCAGCAGATGGCGCAAGGCATCCAGTCCCACAAGGTTGAAAGGTTTGAGCTCAATCTGATCGCGTGGCAAGGCCTGCAGCGCCTGGGGAATGGCAGCCAGTGTCGCTTGCTCTCTGGCATAAATCGCTGCGGCCAACGGGTCGGTTTGCGCCTCGTTTGCAGGAAATACGCCGTTAATCACCAGATGCTGCTGCGTCAGACCGATGGCGGCCAGCTCTTCGTGGGTACGTGCTGCTTCCCGCAAAGTCGTGCGCTGTGCACGTGCCACCAACACCAGGCGCGTGCGTTGAGGATCTGCCAGAGCATCAACAGCGGCTTTGTACTGGCTGCGTTGTTTCTCCAATCCAGCCAAAGGCCCCAAACACGATGCATCGCCCTTACCCACTTCCAAAAAGCCACTCCATGCCCCTGGCAGCTGCAACAGGCGAATGGTGTGCCCCGTGGGCGCAGTATCAAAAATAACGTGCGCGTAATCGTGGGTCAGTGCACTATCAGTCAACAGCGCCGTGAACTCATCAAAGGCAGCAATTTCTGTGGTGCATGCCCCAGACAGCGACTCTTCAATGCCTTTGACTACGTCATCTGGCAACACGCCGCGCACCGGGCCGGCAATGCGGTCACGGTAAGCCTGTGCTGCCGCTTGCGGGTCAATTTCCAGCGCCCACAAATTGGGGACCGCGCCAATGGCCGTGATGTGGTTTCCGATCCGCTCGTCAAACACTTGGCCTACGTTGGAAGCCGGATCGGTGCTCACAAGCAGTACACGCTGACCTTCTGACGCCAGTTGCACGGCTGTTGCACACGCGATAGAGGTCTTGCCTACGCCGCCCTTGCCAGTAAAAAAGAGAAAGCGTGGTGGTTGTTTCAGAAAATTCATCAGGCCTCCTTTGTTAGCAGCAACGGCCACCCGAGCAACAACCGCTCTGGTTGAAAGACGGAGAGGAGATCTCGATACCAGCCCAGCGTGCAAGTTCAGCACGCGTGGGATAACGACCTGCCAACGCAAACTCTCCACCCACTAGCACCAAAGGCAGCGAATCCTGGCCTGAGCGTTCCAGAAAGCCTTTAACGATGGTGTTCTGCGCAAAAGCCATCGGTTGCTGGGCAAGGTTGAAGCGCTCGATGTGCGCGCCGTTTTGCTTGGCCCAGTCCGCGTCAGCCGCAAAACTCACCAGCTGTTGGTCCACTTCAACGCCGCACACGCCGGTACTGCAGCACAGCGCAGGATCAAATATCTGAATACTTGGCATGGGATGTCCTTTCATTCCAGATTGGATGGGCTTACTGTTGCTGGCCGATCTTGCGAAGCTCGCTTTGCAACGACATCGAGTCCAGCCGCTGAAGCGGCAGAGACAACAACAGCTCAATACGGCGCCGCAGCATCATTGCGGTGTCCCTGAATGCCTTGACCTGCTGCTCTTCGGTGCCTGTCACTGCCGCTGGATCTGGCAGACCCCAGTGCGCCGAGACTGGGTTGCCTGGCCAAAGCGGGCAGACTTCGCCAGCTGCGTTATCACAGACAGTAAAAATGAAGTCGAACACAGGTGCTTGAGGCGCCACAAATTCGTCCCAACTCTTGCTGCGATAACCCGTGTCCGGCATGTGCAATCGCTTCAGCGTTGCGAGTGCCTGCGGATGAACTTCGCCTTTGGGGTGACTGCCGGCGGAAAATGCCCGGAACTTTCCTTTGCCCAGTTCATTCAGGATGCCCTCCGCAAGAATGGAGCGGGCAGAGTTGCCGGTGCAGATGAACAGTACGTTGTAAGTGGCGTCTGTGGACATGGTTTGCTTTCTCAGCAGCAGTGAGGATGGGTTGGCATTAAGACCTGTTGAGGCCTAGCTAGTCGCATTTGCACAAGGCAGCCTGGTTGGGCATGCAGACAGCGCCTTGGCAGCAGTTCTCAGTGAGATAGGTCAGCAGGTCATTCATCGTGGAGAAGGCGGCGCGATACACCAGATTGCGCCCCTGCCGCTCCTGCGTGACCAGCTCGGCATGAGCCAGCTCTTTCAGGTGAAAAGACAGTGCATTAGGTGCAACGCCTAACTGCTCAGCCAAAGCGCTTGGAGTGAGACCCTGCTGCCCAACTACTACCAATGCACGAAACACTCTCAACCGAGCTTCGTGAGCCAAGGCGGACAGGGAACGGATGACGTTGTCTTCTTTCATAGATCGATATTACATCAATCATTGAAATATAGTGTTAAAATAATGTCTGACGCAAACCACATGCGACTTGTATTTCTTAGCTCATCACTGATACCGCTGCAGGTTTTTGTATCGGCATGGTTGCATCCAACATAGGGGCGCAGTGGCGGCTGCTCATGACAAAGCTGGTTTTGCTCTTTGGCGTGGACAAGCACTGGCCCTGAAAGTCTCAAATCAGCCTGTTGCCGACTTTTGCGACCTGGGGCAGCTTTTGCCTGCGTGTGCTGCGATTGAGCAAAGTGATGCCCAACTGTTGCTCCAGTTGGCGCACATGCTTGCCCACCATGGGGGCGGAAAGATCAAGCTCATCAGCAGCGCTGGCAAATGAGCCGCACTCCACTGCTTTCACAAACACGGCCATGCTGCTGAGTTTGCCCATGATTCAAAACCAATAGTTTTTAATGAATAAATTATGTAGATGTTTATTAAATATGGCCATCACTCTATATTTAGAGCATTGCAACATATTGATTTCAAAGGACTCTCATGCTGAACATTGATCTTCAAGGCAAAAAAGCGGTCATCACTGGTTCCACAGTGGGTATTGGCTTGGCGATAGCCAAGTCTTTGGCGCAAGCGGATGCTGATGTCGTGGTGAATGGACGATCACAGGAAGCCGTTGATAAGGCCGTTGCGGCAGTGCTCAGCGCAGCCCCCGCTGCTCGCGTTCAAGGCGTGGCTGCGGACTTGGCAACAGCAAGCGGATGCCAAGATTTGATTGCCCAAGTACCTGACTGCGACGTCTTGGTGAACAACTTAGGCATCTACGGCACCGTTCCATTTTTTGAAATCAGTGATGAGGAATGGCAGCGTTACTGGGATGTGAACCTGATGTCCGGAGTGCGCATGTCACGCGCTTATATGAAGCAAATGCTGCAGCGCAACTGGGGACGTGTGATCTTCATCGCCTCTGAGTCGGCCTACAACATTCCTGCAGACATGGTTCATTACGGCATGAGTAAAACAGCAATGCTGGGTTTGGCTCGCGGCTTGGCCAAGGTTGCGGCCGGCACCGGGGTCACCGTCAATAGCGTCCTGCCTGGCCCCACATTGTCAGAAGGTGCTGCCGCCATGTTGCTGGCCAGTGCACCCGAAGGTCAAACCTTAGAGCAAGCGGGTATGGATTTCGTAAAAAAGCATCGCCCTTCTTCGATCATTGGCCGCGCTGCACAACTGCAAGAAGTGGCGAACATGGTGGCTTATGTGGCGTCACCTCTATCTTCTGCCACAACTGGTGCCTCCCTGCGAGTCGAAGGCGGAATCGTGGACAGCATTTAAATAGTGTATGGATCGCCCCGCCTTTTCTAGAGAGATTTGAGATCTGAATAGACGTGCGGAGAAGCCGCTGCGCAATGACTGCTTAGGGCATCAGGGTCATTAGCGTTGTTAAGTTAAACGACTGCAGTCAGCCAGAGGCTGTGTGAAAACGCATCGGGCACTGACCTCGGCAAAAAATCGACCTCTCAGATTGCTCTGTATGCGTTTTTCTTGACCGGGCTAATGGTGCGAAGACCCCTGAATTTCATGCTTGGACGTGTTTTCACACAGCCTCAGCCAGATTGCAGTCGTTCCGTGTATCACGGCAGTCGATCCTTAATGTCTGTTTTTAGGGGAGTAGCAGTGAATGGCAGGCAGGCCGAAGCGAGGCTGAAAGTTCGTTATTACGAGATATGACGTGGTTCTATCGCCCCCAACGAGCCACTAGACCATTTTTTGGCCTGCATCACCCTATGAATGCGACAACGCCCATCAAAAGCGATAGTTAGAAAAGACACCGAAGGTGTTGCGGTTCTTTTTCTCTGTAATTGGGCTATTAACCGCATCTCCACGCAGTCGGTTTGCACTCAAGCGTGCGCCAATGCCCCATTGAGGTGTCAACTGATAGCTAGCGCCGATGGCAAAGGCCGCAGAGTTAAGCCCAGACGATGCGCTGTACTGGGGCAAGCCAGAACTAGCACTTTGCACTGCAGTCACACCAAAGAAGGTCTGCGTGTATTTGCTGTTGGCCCAGACCAATGCTGGGCCTGCGGTCAGCATTAAGCGGTCTGACACACGGTAGCGTCCTTGCAAGTCCAGCAACACACGGACGCCTTGGCCTTTTCCACCGAGGTCAGTCACCACAGCGCCTGTCACCTTGAGCCAGTCCTGGGTGTAGCTGGCAAAAAATGATCCCAAGGCTGTCCTATCGATATCACCCATGCCTCTCAAGCTTGCCGAGTCGGACTCTTCGCGGGGTTTCGCAAAGTCGTATCCCACACCCGCGCCGACATTCCAGTTTTGATCCCTGTAAAAAGACATGCCCACGCCTGCCGGAATGCCTGCAACAGGAAGCGCGCCAATGAAATAGCGGCCGTAGTTCGCACTAAAGATAGGGAATGCAGTAGTTTTTTCTTTCGACGATCCGGGGTATTTGGCCTGATTGACCACTCCAACCCCCAAGCTAAACTTCCAGCGCTCAGACACGTCTTGTTCATCTTCCTGAGCGAATACGGCGGAAGAAAACAACATGGCAGTACCTGCAACCAGTACAGCCGCACTTTGTGGGGCGAAAAATTTAGTTTTCATCAGAGCTTTATCCGATTCAAAAAAATTGATTATGTTCGCGGCCCCCTGTAGTCACATTTACAGAGGTGCCTCTGAGATGTCCGCACTGAATCGACCAGAGTTTCTTAGCAACTTGTTTACATTTTTAACAGCGCTAAGAACTCCATTTTCAGAGGCCAAACCAGCCTTATGCAATGAACTAAGTGCCCTCCTTGACTTCACTCCAGGTGCAGACACGGTTGCGGCCTTGGTGTTTAGCAGCATAGAGCGCGGTATCCGATCTGTTCAGAGCTTCATCAATACTGCTCAGTGATGCATCCAGCACGCTCACGCCCAAGCTGACGGTGATGGTAATGGCCGCCTGTTCGGTGGTGGCAGGGGCACTGGCAATGGCGGCTCGCACGCGTTCGGCCAGTTGCAGCCCGTCATGCAGGTCAGTCTGGGGCAGCAGCACGGTGAATTCTTCGCCACCCAAGCGTGCAGCCATATCGCCCGAGCGCAGGTTTTGGCGCAGCACCGAGGCCAAGTGCTGCAGCACTTGATCGCCTATGCCATGGCCCCAGGTATCGTTGACTTTCTTGAAGAAGTCGATATCGATCATGAGCAGGATGCCTGGCTTGTGGTTGGAGAGGCAGATGGCGTTGTATTCCTGCTGGATTCTGTTCATGAAGGCGCGCCGGTTGGGCAGCTTGGTCAGCGTGTCCGTGGTGGCCTGCTGCTCCAGCAGCGTTTCCCGCTGCTTGCGCTGAGTGATGTCGTCCACCACCCAAAAGAGCCCCAGTTGACGATCTTCATGCCACAGGGGAATGCGTTGGACTTCAAAAACGCGTCCGCTAGGCAACGGCAGCTCGATACGCTGCACGGTGGACAGATGAAGGTGCTGCGGGGCAGCCGGCTCGGCAAGCATGTCTGCGGGCAGTAACCGGTTTATCTTCGCTTCGAGCCCCCTGGGTATCCTGGTTATGGGGGCAGGCAGTTCGAGCAGATTGCACAGGTTCTGGTTCATGGCAACGATCGAGCCAAAAATCCGCTCTTGAAGCATCACGCCACTGGGGAAGCGTTCGATAATGGCTGTCAGCCGTTGCTGTGCTGTGCGCAGGGCAATCTCGGCACGGTGGCGATCGTCAGCGTCCACGATCGTCCAGATCACCTGGCCCTGGGGGTCTTGAGGGTCGAGCAAGGTACCGTGCACATCATGCCAGCGCGAGGTTCCGTCACCCAATTGGAAGAGCCACTCTCGGTGTGTGCGGCCCTGCTCGCGCAGTTCGGCATAACACGCTTCGAAGGACTTAAAGCTAGTGGCATCGGGGTGGATGATCTGGGTGCTTTGTCCCACCAAAGAGGTGCCGGGTGCACCAAAGATGCTGCGTGCGCGCTGGTTGGCCTGAGTGATACAGCGATCTGGTGAGACCAGCAGTATGGCGCAGGCGTTTTCGTCGAGCAGAGCCCGCACCAACTGCGTCTGCGCTACGCGTTTGGTAATGTCGGTATGTGTACCGAGCATGCGCAAGGACTCGCCTGCGGCAGTATCGGCAAGATCTCCGCGAGCCTCCACCCACAACCAGTCCCCAGTGGCCGTGCGCAGGCGGAACTCGCAGTGGTAAGTTTCACCGTGCTCAAGGTGGGCCTGCACACTTTGCTGGAATTTTTTCAAATCGTTTGGATGCATCCATGCGAGCATGGTTTCGCGCGTCAGTTGTTTGGCCTGGGCTGGATATCCCAGCATTTCCCAGCAGCGCGCATCCCAATGCACCAAGTTTGTGTCCAAGTCCCAAGACCACATGCCATCATGCACAGCCTCCATCGTCAGGCGCAGATGCTGCTCGCTGACACGCAGTGCCTCTTGCATTTTGTGTTGAAGGGTCACATCCTGAGCGTAGCCGTGCCAGAGCACACCTTCATCGTCACCATGGCGCTCCGGTTGGGCTACTATCTGCACCCAGTGTAAGTGGCCCTCCTCATCGACAATGCGGTAGCGGCCTTGCCAGGGTTGCAGATCGGCAGAGGCTTGGAGCAGCTCGGTACGCACGCGCTGCCCATCGTCCGGGTGAATGAAAGCAAACCAAGCTTGACCATCACTTCCCCCCGCTTTGCCCAACATCTGGTGCAGTTTGCACATGCCTGGGCTGACATACGGCAGGCGCAAGTTGCCATCGGCGCGCACCTGCAATTGGAAAAGTCCGCCGGGCACTTGGGTCACCAACTTGCGCAGCAACTCTTCGCTGCGTGTAGCTTGCTCCTGGGCTTTGCGTCGTTGCAAAGACAGCCATCCGATGATTAGCACTATCAAAACCAAAAGCACGCTGCCCACACCGTGGCGTAATAAGGAGGTTTGAATTTCTTCGTGCAGCGGCTCCCAAAGTGCTTGTTTGTCCAGTCCAATCAACACAAGTAGCGGGAAGCCGTTGACACGGTGCCAAGTATTGTGACGGGCCACGTCGTCTACACTTGACGTCGAATCGTACTCGCCATGCATGGCACCGTTCTGGAGCAGGAATTCATGCTCCTCAGAGACGAATTTGCCCAAAAACGCACTTTCTTCCCCTGAACTGGCCATGAAGGCGCCATCATGGCGCAGCAGCATTACCAAGTCATTGGGTTTTCTGAGAATTTCGCGAAAAAATTTAGACAAGTAAGAGGGTGCTACTGATATCACGAGCACGCCCTCAAAGCGGCCCTGTGATCGTATAGCACGCGAAATTTGGATGGTCCACAACTTGGATACCCGGCCCATTACCGGTTGACTGACGTAGAGCCCGGAATCGCTACTTGCCTCAGCATGGGCACTGAAATGTGCGCGATCACGGATCGACGTAGAAGTGGGCTGCCTTGGCGGGTCTTGCAGGTTGGAGTAAACGATATCGCCTTCACGATCGGCAACCGCAACCTGCAAGATGGAGCCCGCAGGATAGCTGCTGATGGCTGTATGCACCGCACGGTCGAAGCCTTCGGAATTTCCACCCATGTATTCCGCCACCAAGTTTTGAGCAACGAAATCCAGCCCCGCGAACAGCGTCTGGCTCAATACAGCCAATGTTTTGGTCAACTGGGCGGAGCGCAGCATGGTTTGCTGGTGGAGGTCTGCCTTTTTCTGGTTCTGACTCGCAAGCAGGCCATTCCAGTAAAGCGCCAAGCAGGCAAACAGCAGGATCAATACCAAAAAGCTACGCCAATAGAACGAATTTTTAGGATTGAGAAAGGCGCGCTGCAAAGAAGGCCAAAAACTGAACATACGAGGGATGAGCGGCGAAGCCTTCTAGATGGGTCTGGAGGTGCCGACTTCGTCGGCTTAGCAATTAGCTAATTGTTTCATCTTTGAATTGCTTTTACTAATAGCGTTTTCGCAAAAATGCTGCGTTTGAATCGACCAGCTTTTCCTAAACAGCTTTGGGGCCAGTCGCAGGGGAGGCGTAGGTATTGCATATGACGGCAAGTAAAAAGCCCTCTTTGCCAAGGCAAAGAGGGCTTAGTCTGCAGTGAGCCGCATATCCCAACACGGCGCAGTGCAGCGGTCGCTGCTTACAGCTTGCCAGCCTTGAGGGCTTCCAGCGCTGCCTTCACGCCTGCGCCGTAGGCGGGGTCGGCCTTG
>NZ_DLTI01000041.1:0-190837 GCF_002501455.1 Comamonas sp. UBA7840
CTGGATGGAAATCAACACCCTCGGTGCCCAACGAGCTGATGCGCCTGACCCTGCTCGCGCCTGACATCCTCGAACTGCTGATGGCCGGGCGGCAGCCTCGCCGGATGAACCTGATCTGGTTCCAGCGCAACCCGCTGCCGGTGGATTGGGAGGCGCAACGCCAGATCGTGAAGCGCTTTGAGGAGGACGCATGAGCAAGAAGCACCGGGGCCGGTTCAAGGGTGAGCCGGTCACCTATCAACTGCCGAACCCGGCAGGAGGCGTGCAACTGGAAACCTTCGTGCCCTGGACGCTGGTGAAGCGGGGGCTGAAGAAGCAGGTCATCACGCCCTTGGACGCGCCACAGGAATTCCTGTCCGAGGCCACCCGGGAGCGGGAAGCCCGGTCGGCCGCGCAGGACACCGCGTTGATGCGGGCGCTCGGAATGGCGCACCACTGGCAACGCCTTCTGGATGAGCAGCGGGCGGCATCAGTAGCCGAGATCGCCGAGGCCGAAGGCATGGACGTGACACAGGTGCGCCGGGTCATGCGGCTGACGCTCCTGGCCCCGGAGGTCGTGGAACGGCTGGTGGGCTCGCCTGATGCCGTGCTGGAAAAGGTGATGCGCAGACCCTGGCCAAACGGCTGGGGCGACCAGATGCGCGTGCTCGCGCCACCCGGGTGAGCGCGTCGCACCCAGCGCCAGCTTGCCGCCTGCGGGCGGTTTTTTTGCGGCCGCTCGGCACTCGGTCGCCACCGCTACAGGAGTTACCAACCACAACCCACCACCTCTAAACCCGCGCCAGCAAAGGAAATGGCCTCGAGACCGCTCGCGTGGCCACCAGAGAAAACGGAGAACAGAGAGGCGTCGGCGGGGGAAAAAACGCCGACTTCGCAGGGGTGGCGCTCGCGAGGCCAGGCCCGAAAACCGCGCCAACACTGGGGGAAACGGGCGAAAAAAAACCAACCGAGAACGGTTGGTTTTTTGGATAGTGGTGGAGCTGGCGGGAATTGAACCCGCGCATTTCTTATTTATAACAACAGCTTAAATCAATCCGTGTGATTTTGGTGTGAACGCACTAGAAAGAGTCGCACAAGACAGCACCACGTCACACCGCCTGTCTCAATTCAAATCCGCAAATCTCAATTGAACCCTCGTCCGCAGATTCGCTGAACAGCAAAGGATTGCAACTTGCAGCAGCTTACATAGACTTGCTCGCATGCTTGCAGCCGCCCTCCTCTGCCTTGTCGTCGGCATCAGTGACGGCGACACCATCTCTGCCCGCTGCCCTACTCAGGATGCAGCTCACCCCTATCAGCAAATTAAGGTTCGCTTTCAAGGGATTGATGCGCCTGAGCGCAAGCAGCCTTTTGGCAACCGCTCGCGCGAAGCCCTGTCCGAGCTGGTCTACATGAAAGAGGCTGAGCTGCGCTGCAGCAAGATTGACCGGTACAAGCGGCACATTTGCTCAGTGTGGGTTGCACCAGCTTCTGCAGCTGATGGCCCGCGCACTCTGGATGCAGGCCTGGCCATGGTCTCAGTGGGTATGGCATGGTGGTACCGGCACTACGCCAAAGAACAATCACCCCAAGAGAGGGGCCAGTACAAGTTTGCTGAGCAGGAAGCCAAGGCCCGAAAAGTAGGTTTGTGGCGTGATGCTACACCGATCGCACCATGGGACTGGCGCCGAGGTGTGCGCTAGTCAGCGGCTTCTATCGACTAACAGCAGTGATTGCTGCCCGATGAATGCCGCCTATTTGCGTTTGCAGATGTGGAATTGGTGCCGCCAGAGAAAAGCTGCACAGGCATCTCAAAGGCATGGTTTGTTGTTGAGCACAACACCTCTGACCACCATACCCCTAGCGATCTTCAAATCTTAGATCACGTTGCTAGGTAGTTCGGCACTGGCACAACACTGATCCCAAACTGAAGCCTTTTGCACTTACTTAGCACGACTATCTGACATGCCTGCTTCGCAGCTTGCAATGAGGTTCCATATATTTTTTTCATGCTTCCCAGCATGAGAAATGATCACTTCGTTGCTCCTCTATTTGAAGCACCGGACTAATGGTTTTCACTCACCCAGACCCTTAACAAGGGTTTACCAGATGTATCTTTTATAAATTATCAAATCAAATTGCTTGCATTCAAACCACTAAGGCAAAACGATGAAGCAAGCTTTGACAAACTTCAAAAATATTCAAGAAAGTCAAAAAGAAGACTGGGACAAAATCGTTTCGGTTCTCACTCCCTACAAGTACAAGCTACACGAGCGGATCTTGGCTCACCTCATGGAACTGAAAGGTGACTTCGCTGGCTTCCCCGTAGATCGCCTCACCCACTCGCTGCAAACAGCTACTCTGGCTTATGACGATGGCCGTGACACGGAGTACGTGGTTTGCGCACTTCTTCACGACATTGGCGACACGCTGGCCAGCTTCAACCATCCGGAGTACGCCGCCGTACTGCTCAAGCCTTTTGTTTCAGAGCTGAACTACAACATCGTGAAGCACCACGGCATCTTCCAAGCGCATTACTACGGCCATCACATTGGCTTGCAACCCGGAAAGCGTGAAGAGTTCAAGGACGCGGACTTCTACCTGCCCACTATCGAGTTCTGTGAGAAATACGACGCTCCCGCTTTTGACAGCGAAGCGAAGTTTTACCCCTTGGAGTTCTTCGCTCCCATGGTGGAAGAAGTGTTCACACACCCCAAAAAAGCGCTGATGCGCGATGTATTCAAAAAGGAGACCGCGTAATGAAAAAACTCAAAGTCATCTTGGGCTTGGCAACTACTTTGGCCATGACAACTGCATTTGCCCAGGCAGGTGCCGCTTACACATTGACAGTGCCGTTTTCTCCAGGTGGTGCCAGCGATTCTTATGCGCGCATCGTTGGCAAGGAGCTCAGCTCAGAGTTGGGCGTGCCGTTCATCATTGAAAACAAGCCAGGTGCAGGCGGAAGCGTTGCTGCAACAGCGTTTGCTGGACTGCCCAAGAACACCAAGAACCTCTTTTTAGGGACTATCAGCACGCACGCAATCAATCCCTACCTGTACGGCAATCTGAAGTACGACCCGAACAAGGATTTCACACCCGTTGCTATGGTTTTGAGCCTGCCGAACATGCTGGCCGTGAACCCCAAGACACCGGTACACAACGTGAAAGATCTGGTTGAGCTGGGCAAGAAAAAGGCTCTGAGCTTTGGCTCAGCGGGTACTGGTTCTTCAGCACACCTGTCTTCTGAAGTGATGGTGATGTCTAGCGGCATGCAGGCAACCCACATTCCTTACAAAGGTGCAAGTCCTGCGAACACCGATTTGATGGGTGGTCAGATCGACTTCGTTTTTGACAACATCTCTAGCGTTCTGCCCTTGGTGAAAGGTGGCAAACTCCGCGCTTTGGCTGTGACTGATTTGAAGCGTAGCGACTTTGCTCCAGACATCCCAACCATGGACGAATCAGGGTTCAAGGACTATCAGGTCATTTCTTGGTTCGGCTTCTGGCTGCCTAAAGATTCAGATCCGGCTATGGCCAAGGAAATCAACGAGGCGCTTGCTAAGATCTATGCCAAGCCTGAATTCCAGAAGGCTATCAAGCAAGTAGGCGCCGAGCCTGTCCTGAAAACAGGTCAGGATTTCACCTCGTTTGTATTGAGCGAACAAAAACGATGGTCCGCACTGATCAAAAAGCTGGACCTAAAAATCTAACGACTAGGGAAGTGCAGAATGCAAATGACTGAGAGCGTGGAAGCGCTCGACTATACAAACCAAGCATTTGCCATTCTGCGCAACAAAATCACCGCTGGTGATTTCAGGCCAGGCGAAGTGTTGAAGGCAACGGCTCTCGCCCCAAAGCTGGGAGTGAGCCAAACGCCTATTCGTGAAGCGCTAATCCGCCTGGCCGAAAAAGATTACGTAGAGAAGAACGGCTCGCGTTCTTACATGATTAAGCAATTCAACAAGTTGCAATACCTCCAGCTCTCGGAGATACGCGCTGACTTAGAAGTCAGGATCGTTAGGACGCTTCTTAGCGAAGACCGTGATCTTGACTTGCCTTCCCTAGCGGCAATATTCGAAAAGCAGCGCATTGCCATGGACACCGGCAACTATGGACAGGGGCTAATTCTTAATCGAGACTTTCATGGTCACTACTTACGCTGGTCAGGAATTCCCCAAGTCGCTGATTTCGTTGAAAACATTTGCGTTATCGCGGGACCCATCCTGAGCAACCTTAGAGAGCATCGTGTTACCACGGTGATGGACAACCACTTTCACTCTCAATTTTTGAAGGCGCTGAAAGACCGCGATGCCGAGAGAGCTGTAGAAATTATCAAGAACGACATTCTTGAGAATGCAGCCCGCACATGCGCCTTGATGCATGAATAGGATAGGTTGGGTTTTTTCGTGAATACATCACAGAGGTTGTTTAATTAAACACAGCAAGTTCGCTGCCAGATGTCTGAACCAACCGGCTTACCCAAAAAATCTCACGTTCTCGCAATGCTTTTCATAAAAAGCGTCTGAGAGGCGCTGCTCATAAAACAATTTTCCGTCCTAGGGAATCATTCAGGAGCCACCCAACCGTAGCACCCAGAGCCGTTACAAGGCTGCGACTTCTCTCGCTGTAAACTGTATGCATGTACAGCACCATTCCTCAAGCAGACCAGCCTGTGCCTGCAATCGCGTCACCAATGTATCTGCCTCTCGCAGACTGCTCAGTGCGCGCTGGATTTCCATCCCCTGCTGAGGACTTCACAGGCAAGCGCCTCGATCTCTCTGCCATGCTGGTGGAGCATCCGCAGGCAACTTTTGTTTTGCGCGTGGCTGGTACCTCAATGGTGGAGCACGGGATTGGAGACGGCGACATGATTGTTGTGGATCGCTCCATTCAGGCCCGGCACGGACACATAGTTGTCGCTGTGATCGAGGGCGAGTTCACGGTGAAGTCGCTTTACTCGGTCGGCGGCATCGTGCGTCTGAAAGCTGGCAACCCCACCTACCCCGACATCATCCCCAGAGAATGCGAGACCCTGCAAATTTGGGGAGTAGTCACTTCGTGCATAAAACGCTTCACACGGTGATGCCATGTTCGCGCTCATTGACGGCAACAACTTCTACGTCTCTTGTGAGCGCGTATTTAGGCCGTCGCTGCAAGGCCTACCTGTTGTTGTATTAAGCAACAACGATGGCTGCGCCATAGCGCGCAGTGATGAAGCCAAGGCCATGGGCATCAAGATGGGCCAACCGTACTACCAGTTTCGGGATCTGGAGCGAGTAAGCAATCTGGTTTGCCTATCGGCCAATTTTGAGCTCTACGGTGACATGAGCGACCGCATGATGAGCCTGGCTGCAGGCCTTGGTCCCTTGCAAGAGATCTATTCCATTGACGAGAGCTTTATTGGGGATCTTGATGGCATCCCCGACCTGACGCGCAGGGCATGGGCCATACGTGCACGGATTGACAAGTGGATTGGCATCCCGACTTGCATCGGGCTTGCACCAACCAAGACGTTGGCCAAGTTGTGCAACCACGTGGCAAAGGACGCCGAGCGCAAGCCGGGCAGCTACCCGTCCCAGCTGGCCAGAGTCTGTAACTGGACAGAGTTGACGCGAGAGATGCGAATTGACCTGCTGCGTCGCACGCCAGCAGGTGATGTGTGGGGCATCGGCCGCCGAATTGCAGCAAGGCTGGAAGAGCAAGGCATCCTCACTGCACTGGATGTGGCTCGGATGCCGGCCGCCAAGGCACGTGACGAGTGGAGTGTGCTGTTTGAGCGCACAGTGCGCGAGCTGCAAGGCATCAGCTGCATCAGCCTGGATCAAGCCCCCGCTCCCAAGCAGCAGATAGCCTGCACGCGCAGCTTTGGCCATCCCATCACCACATTGCCCCCGCTGATAGAGGCCGTGAGCGAGTTCGCTTCACGTACCGCAGAGAAACTACGCCATGGCAATCAGCGTGCTGGCGCTCTGCAGGTTTTTGTCCACACCTCGCCGTTTAGGCCTGGTCCAAGATTCAATAAATCAGCCACCATCCAGCTGCACCCATCAACCTCGGACACCACCGTGCTGGTTAGCGCAGCTGTATCTGGCCTGCGCCGCATCTATGAGACGGGATTTCAGCTGTCAAAAGCAGGCGTCATGCTGCTGGATCTGTGCTCTGCAACTGAGCAACAGCAAAGCGATCTGCTGTTTGAGGCACTATGCACAAAGCGTGATCACAGCCAACTCATGGAAGCCGTGGATCGCATCAATGCGCGCTATGGCAAAGCCACTGTGCATGTGGCCAGCACAGGACAAACCCAAGAGGATGAGTCAGGCTGGCGAATGAAGCAGGACCGGCGCACGCCAAGGTACACCACCAACCTCAATGAGATCCCGACTGCGCGAGCTTGAGAAAAAACCACGACCTGAAGGACTTTTACGTAATTGCGGCTAACGGCCAGGAACGGGCATTCAGAGGCGACTGCTTTTCGGTTGCGTCGTGAGCCAGATACAGACTATTCCTAAGCATCTGAAATGGTCCCATAGAATCCTCCTATAACAAGGTAACTAGGGGGAAAGGTTATGGCGATTCCGGACTTTCAGTCATTGATGCTTCCTGTGCTCAAGGAGTCTGCTGCCGGTGAGGTGCGTATCTCTGATGTCGTCGCTGTGCTGGGAGACAAGCTGGCTTTGACTGAGGCAGAGCTATCAGAGCTTCTACCTTCGGGAAAGCAGACTACGTTCGCAAACCGCGTGAACTGGGCCAAGAGCTATCTCGGTAAGGCCGGACTGATCAAGCTCACGAAGCGCGCGTACTTCGAGATTAGTGAACGAGGCCGAGCTGTGCTGGCCAATCCGCCACAAACTATCAATATCAAATTTCTCGAATCCTTTCCCGAGTTCAAGGCATTCCGAGAGGCAGCATCTGAGAACCAGACCACGCCGAAATTGGAGCCAACGAACTTAAAGGAACTAGCGCCCGATGAGGTGATCAGATCTGCAAGCGACGAGCTTCAGCAATCACTCAGTGCAGAGCTACTTGCGAAGATCCTCGCTTCTCCCCCAGACTTCTTTGAGCGCCTCGTCGTGCAACTCCTAATCGCCATGGGCTACGGTGGATCAGCCATTGAAGCCGGCAAGGCCCTGGGCAAGAGCGGCGATGGTGGCGTTGACGGCGTCATCGATCAAGATGCATTGGGCTTGGATCGAATCTACGTCCAGGCAAAGCGCTACACGGACAGCAAGGTGTCATCAGGCGAGATACGAGACTTCTTCGGGTCGCTAGATCGGTTCAAAGCAAACAAGGGCCTGTTCGTCACGACGTCGACCTTCTCGCCAGCGGCGAAAGAAACGGCAGACATGCTGAGCAAGCGCATCGTATTGATCGACGGGCTGCTTCTCACCCGGCTGATGATCCGATTCGACATAGGCTGCCGGGTTGAAGAGGTGGTTTACATCAAGAAACTCGACGAGGACTTCTTCGACTGATGCTTCGCCCTCGTCCATCAGAGCGAGCGTCGCGGCCACGCGAGTGAAGGAATGCTGCCTAGTTTTCGCCCAAGGGAAGGAAGGCAAGTGCATTTCGCGTAACCTGCGCAATCTCGGTCAGGGTTTACGTCGGTGACGAATGACTGCTTCGCGGCGAGCTATCCATGAAGTGAAATTCCGCGACGGGTCGAGCAGCGGCAGTCGCAGATCGGCCAGGAACAGCCAAAGACCGTGAGAATCCGATGATGGAATTTTTCAAGACTCTTGGCCTTTTCGTCGCCACTGCATTAGCTGAAATCATCGGCTGCTATCTCCCCTACCTCTGGCTTAAGCAAGACAAGTCGGTATGGATCTTAGTGCCAGCAGCAGCCAGCCTGGCCATCTTCGCTTGGCTCCTAACCTTGCATCCTGCCGCAGCAGGCCGTGTCTATGCCGCCTATGGTGGTGTCTATATCAGCGTAGCCATGGTCTGGTTGCTCGTCGTAGACAAGGTTCGCCCCACCAGCACAGACTGGATTGGGGTTGCGGTGAGTCTGCTGGGTATGGCTATCATCATGTTTGGCCCACGTTCACATGCCTAACTGACTGCAATGGGTCGAGGCTGTGTGAAAACCCTGCTTTGGCGGCGTCTCAAATTTAAAATCGTGGCATCTGTATTGAGGTCGATGCCATATGAAGCGCTTCATCGAGGGTGAATGTCGAGATCAGGTCACGCTGCTGCCAGAGTGCCTGGATGACTTCATTGGTGAAGACAATCCAGTACGTGTCGTAGACGCCTTTGTTGATGAGTTGGACTTACGTGCTCTGGGATTCAACAGGGCTGCACCTGCAAGTACAGGGCGTCCGGCGTATCACCCTGCAGTACTTCTCAAACTTTATATTTACGGATACCTCAACCGCATCCAGTCCAGCCGCAGGCTGGAGCGGGAAGCGCAGCGCAATGTGGAGTTGATGTGGCTGACAGGACGCTTGGCTCCAGACTTTAAAACGATTGCGGACTTCCGCCATCACAACGGAGTTGGCATTCGCAAGGTCTGCAGCCACTTCATTGGTCTTTGCAGGGAGCTCAAGCTCTTTAGCCAGGCCATCGTTGCCATTGATGGAAGCAAATTCAAAGCGGTTAATAACGGCGATAACAACTTCAGCAACGGCAAGATTGAAGGTCGCAAGCGTCAGATCGAGCAAAGCATTCAGCGTTACCTGGATGCCCTAGAAACTGCAGACCGTACGCAGCCTGCTGAGGTCGAGGTTAAAACCAAGCGCTTGAAAGAAAAGATTGAGCTATTGCGCTTGCAGATGCAAAAACTGGAGCAAGTACAAGAGCAACTCAAGCAGCAGCCTGATGGCCAAATATCCACGGTAGATCCTGATTCACGGGTCATGATCTCCAAAGGCCAAGGAGTTGTGGGATACAACGTGCAAGCTGCTGTTGATACGCAAAACCATCTGATCGTGGCCCACGAAGTAACCAACATTGGCAATGACCGTGCGCAGTTGAGCAAGATGGGTAAAGCTGCCAAGCATGAAATGGCAGTAGAAAGCCTGCAGGCACTGGCAGACCGTGGGTACTTCAATGGGCCGGAAATCAAAGCCTGTGAGGATGCGGACATTGAGGCATTTGTGCCCAAGCCGCTGACATCGAATGCCAAGGCGGAGGGCCGCTTCGATAAGTCTGACTTTGTCTATCTACCTGAAACGGATGAATACCGCTGCCCTGCGGGCGAGATTGCGATTTACCGCTGCAACACGGTGGAGCGCAGTGGCCTGAATGTGCGGGTGTATTGGAGCAGTGCCTGCATTGGCTGCCTTCGAAAGAGCGAATGCACCACGAGTCAGAACAGACGCATTCGCCGCTGGGAGCATGAAGATGTACTGGAGCGCATGCAGGAACGGTTGAATACAAAAACCGATGCTATGACCGTGCGCAGGCGCACGGTAGAACATGTGTTTGGGACGCTCAAACACTGGATGGGCTCCACCCACTTCTTGACTAAGACATTGGCACATGTGGGTACTGAAATGAGCCTGCATGTGCTGGCCTACAACTTCAAACGTGTGATGCGCATCTTCGGTGCGCAAAACATGATGCAAGCGGTGCGATCTGTGCCGGCGTAAGCCTTTGTGGCTCAATTTTTAGCTGCAAAGCGGCATGGCTTGGCACCCAAATGCCTTGAGTGCCTCCATGTTCCAAAAAATAGGCGAAGCCATTCAAGACCGACTGTGCAATGGAGTGTCGATAGCTGACTCAGCAAAAATGCGTTTCCACACAGCCTCGGTCGAAAGCCGTCTGCCACTTACGGTATGCAGACGGCCATCGACTCAACCGACAGTTATCACCGACTTTCCTCCTGCGCCATGTCCCGCAACTGCTGGCGCAAGGCCTTGGGCGCGACAGCTGGTACATTCAAAGAAAACACATGGGGGCAAGAGGTTATGAAGCAATCGAAAGCAGCTGTCCTAAAGATCTTCTTGGCTACAGCATTCACGCTTGGTGTTGGTCAGCAGTCCTACGGGCAAGTTTTCAAATGCATTGAAAATGGCCGGAACGTTTACTCCGACAAGCCATGCAGTGGCGAGCGCGCAACTATGCAAAAAGGCGCTGTATCTGTAATGCCCAGCCAAATCATTAACTACGGCTCATCCTCCACAAGCTATCAAAACGATTACTCAGGAAACGACGTTTCGGTAAATAGAAGTGGTGGCACAGCTTTTTCGCGATCCCCTTCAAACCCGGCAGGGCGAAAAACAATCTCCACACTTTTACCCAACGGCGGGAGTATTGATGACCGGAAGAAGCGAAGCACCCAGAGGCGAGCGTCACCTCCGCCTCCGCCATCTGTTATGACGCACTGCGCAGGCGGCTTCTGCTACGACAACCAAGGCGGCACTTATCACGGCCACGGCCCAGGCTCTGTCACTATGACAAGCCCCTCCGGCGGCACATGTGTTCGTGTAGGCGACATGGTTCACTGCAATTAAGCAATTGCCACCACAAAGTCAGCCAATGCCTCATACCCTGATTGCCTTAGCACTTCTGCCAACTACCTCCTTTGCCAGTTGGCAAGCTGACTTGGAATATGGCCAGGGCGATGCGCTGGGAATAGTCCTGTTCTTCTACGCTTTCTTGGTGTACGTCATCGTGCGCGACGGCTTCAAGGAAAGTCGAGGCAAGGGCTGGCGGTGCCTGCTCACTTGCCTCTTTGTGGGATACCTGATCTTTTCCTATTCGTGGGCGCTATCCATTGCTTGCCTCGTATTCTTCGTCAGCTTCCTTCAGTTTTGCTGGGAAAAGATGCGCTAGCACCCATCACACGCTGGGCAATGGTATGCCTGCGCTGCTCAATTTGCACCAAGCGCTCGCGTTTGACACTGCCGCTCAGACTGGGGTCGGCCTCAATGCGCTTGGCCTGCTGGTTGAGTTGGGCCAGCAGCTTGGTGGCCGTTGCCACTGATGCGCGGCTGCGAATCTTGTCGCCATCGCTGTCCATGATGTCTGCCGCAGCCTCTTTGTCGCCCGATGCCAATGCGTCACGGTAAGAGGCATAGGCCTGCTCAACCTGCCGCGACTGCTCATACATCGCTGTCACGTAGCGGCTACCCCCCGTTGGCAAGCTCTCCACAAAGTTGCCCACCAGGATTACATCCTTGAGACGCATGTCAGGTCGATCGCCTCGGTCTGCCAGCGCGCGCAGCGGGTAGTCGGTCGCGGTGGTTGCCGCCGCAGCCATCCAAGAGAAGTAGCCACGCAGCAAGTGGTCAACCTGCTTGGGGCTTAGTCCCGTGTACTCACCCTTCACCAACTGCGCAGGGTCTGGCAATCCGAGCTGTCCCAAGAAGCGCGCCACCTCGGAAGTGCGCTCGCTGTAGCGGTCTTCAGGGCGCAAGCGCTGGTCCGCTTGGCTCTCGATGGCGCGGCCCGTGAAGCTGTCCTTGTTGGCATAAATGTCCAGCAACGGCTTGAACGCTTGGGGCACCGGGTCAAACGCAAAGGTCTGGCTGACCATGTGGCTGATACGCCCCATAAACCGCTTGCTATCCATCTCCTCGCTGAACATGGCCTCTGCTGTGCGCTCGGCCAGCGTGCCAATCGCCCCTACCTCGAAAGGCTTGGGAATGCGATAGGCAGTCTCGCCAATCTTGAACCACCAGTAGCTGTCGCGGTCCCAGTCCTCACGGCGCTTCCAATCTTCATCATCGGCGTAGGCTGCCATGAGTCCCAGCGAAGCCACGCTCACTGCCATGGCTACCGTGGCAAAGCGGCGCGGGTCTTCCTTGGCTGCGCGGCCCAACTTGTACAGCCCCTGCAATCTGGCATTCAAGAACGGCACCGATTGCGTCAGGAATCGCACCACGGGAGCACTGCCGCCCATGGAGAAGTCCATCAGGTCGCGCGCCATGAAAGAAGCCTCTGCGTGGCTGTGTCCCTTGGCGATCAGACGGTCATACAGCGCTGTACGGTTGATGTTTTCCGTGCGGTCGCCAAACTCGTCATAGACCGCATACAGCGCCTTCACTTGGCCCCATAGCTTCTGGGCGCCATTCTGGTCCAACACCACCCCAGAGAGCTTGGCCACCTGCTTGCGTGCGCGGTCAGTCTGCTCTTGGGTGCCGAATTTAATCACCCCGCCAGAGGCCAGCATTGAGGCATAGACCTGAGAATCACGCGCCGTCAGCTTCCAGCCCTTGGCGACGTTGGCTGCCGGGTTGTAGCTCAGATCCGCCATGGCCATCGAGGACACCACATCACGGATCAGGTTGCGCACCTTGAAGGTGGGGTTCACCGTTACCCCCAGCGTAAGCCACTGCTTAGCCTTGGCCAGCGGTTTCATCAGAGGGCTGGCCTGGTAGTTCAGTGCGCTGATCGCTTCCAGCAAGTACGGATCCTCCACCATCCAATGCTCGGTCATGCCGTCGCGCATCACCTTGGCAGCGCCCTTGGTGTCGCTTGGCACCTTGTAGGCCACCGCCATTTTGTCGGCTGCGTCCATGGTGGCCAGCGCAGCGCGGTTGCGCGCTGATGCTGCGTACAGGTTGCCCCAGTTCAGCAGCATGTTCTGCAGCAGATCGGCATTAAGCTGCTCAGTGCCACCCTTGAGTTTCTTCCAAGCCTTCTGATTGGTCAGCCCCTTGGAAAAACTCGGCCCCTGCAAGCCGCCCTCTTCTTCCATGAGGCGGTAAAACGGCACATAGGGCTGGTCTTTCATCAGATCGTAGGCGTCCTGGTCAATCAACCCCGACTCCTTGGCCATGCGCAGCACGCTCTCATTGAAGCTATTGAGCTGCATCAGCGCCTTGGCATAGGCCTGCTTGCGGCTGGAGCCGTCCTGCATCTGGCCATCGTTCAAGGTCTTGAGGCTGGTAATGTCCTGCTCGGAGAACAAGTTTTCCTTGCCCTGGGCCTTGAGGCTTTGGGCACGCTGGGCGGCTACCCACATCAAGAAGCGGTCATGCTCACCCTTGAGATCGGCCAGCACATTGGCAAATCCGCCGTCCTTCATATCCACATCCGGCACACCATCGCGCAGGAACGGGCGGCCATACAGCAACGCTGCTTCCAGCGTGCCGTCACTGCCCTTGGACATGCGCGCCAGCATGTACGCCTGCTGATCCAGCTGGGCAATGGGTGCAAACTGGTCCACCAAGGCTTGTTTCATGCGCAGGCCCAAGTTGGCCTTGAGCCGGTCAAAGCGCTCGCGCAGCGTGGGAACTTTGTCATACCCGGCCACGGCCAGGTAGGCACGCTCCTGGTCGGGCGTCAGGCTGCCCATGCTGGAGCGGATGGCGTCGGCGGGCTGGCTGCGGCTGTAACGAATATCCGGGTTCGCTGGGTCGTAATTGCCGTTGTTGCCTGTGGTGGACTTCACTTGAGTGGGTTCAAACGCCACTAACTCGATGACCCCGCCACCCAGATCCAGAACCACACCATCGTGGCCCAGTGCTTTTACACGCTCGGTCAATGCTTTGGCTGCCACCGTACCGCTATTGCGTGTGGCGATTTTCTCGGCGGCTGTAGCCACATACGGATTGCGCACGTTGGCATACAGCGGCATCACATTGGAGCCATGGGGGCCACGCTTGGCGCGCGAGTACGCGAAAGCAGTGTCTGGATCGTTGGTGAGGTAAACGCCATCACCCAGCCACCCGTGGTCCTTGCGATTAGGGTGATTCAGGTTGAAGGCGGTAATGTCGTCGCGTGTGCCGTGGTACAGCCGAAGCGGCGTTCCACCCGCTCCCGTAGGTCCGCTGGCCCCATCAAACGTCGCGGCTCCCCCAATGTGACGAACTTCATCATTTCCGCGATCAACAGTCGCGTCCACATTTTCCGATCCTCGTAAGGCTCGAACACGGTCTGCTCTGTCTCTGGAGTCCAGCGCGGCGTTGGGAGTGGAATCTGTTTGAGAGGCTTCATGCCCTGCATTCTGCCAGTCGCCATACCACTGTTTAAAGGCCTCCGTTTGCTCGGATGGCGCCCGAGAAAAGCGCACCGCTTCCATGCTCGGCGCAGCAATCTCCGTGCCGTTGTAGACCACAATGGTCTTGGACTTGCTGACATCGGCCGTTTCCCAAGGCGACATCGCCTTGCGCTGCTCGTCGGTCATGCCCTGGCGTGCCTGCGTATTGCGGGCCTCAATCTCTCCAGCGATGGACTGGTAAATGTCGTAGGCGCCCGAGAAGTCGTGAGCCTCTTTGAGGCTTTGTGCGTTCGCTGCCTCGCGCTTGAGGCCATGCAGTGGCTGGAGCTTGGCGCGAGCGCGATCCGAAGCCCGGCGCAGTGAGGCCACCAGCGATGTCATCGTCCGTGCATCACTGCGGAACTGTTGCAGAACCTCGGTATTAATGGAGCTTTGCAGCAGCTGCGCCCCACGGTAGGCGAAGTCACGCAAAAAGGCGTTGCGCTTGGGCAAGTTGCTGGGCTTAGGGATGCTCCAAAAGTCCCGCTGCAGCTGGATAGCATCGGGGTGATCTCGCAAATGCTCCGAGTAGAGCCACTGCATTTCATTGCGGATCAAGCGCATCACGCCAGAAGGCGATTCGCGGTTAGCGTAGGCCATCAGACGCTGAGCTGATTCATACATCAGCGCCTGGCGGGCAAGTTGCTCGGCCGCATTGGCTTCGTTGACCAATTGCTGGTTGTTGCTGACCCAACCATCCACCACCTCCTTGGCTGCCTTGGGCAACTCGTTGAGGGCGAGGCGCACGTTCTCAATGAACTCTGGCGACAGGCTGCCACCGGTTGCAAAACCCTCACGATGCTGGATCGCATGCTGCAACTCGTGCAGCAAGGTGGACAGCATCTGCTTGGGGTCGTTGCTGATCTTGATGGCAATCCGGTCAGTACCAGGGTAGTAGCCTCCGCGGAATTCGTAAGCCTTGGCAAACGAGACCGGCAGGCTGCGCAGGCTGGGGTATGCCGCAAACAGCTTGTCGTGGCTGATTACCTCCCACAAAGCACGCACATCGCCATCTAGCACGCGGTCAATGCTGAAATCCCATGGAGCATCACCACTACGGAATGCAGCCTCATGGTCGCTGATTTCAAAGCGCCACTTGTCATCTACCCCCTGGTGCCAGCCAGTTTCTCGGCGCACGCGCTCGGCGTTGTCGCCAGCGGCAATGCGGCGCTGGGCTTCTTGCAGGTTGCCAAGGTCGGCAGTAGCGGCGCCTTGGCCGGCAAAGCTAAAACGGGCTTGAGCGACATCGTTGCCCCAGGTATCGCTGCGCTCCACCCAACCACGGGCTGGCAGCAGGTAGCCCTGCACGATGTCGGCATCCGTCAGCTCCAGCGCTTTGAAGCCGGGAACGTGGGTGCGCAGGAAGTTGCGGATCGCGGCAATGGCACGTTGCACCAGGCCCAAGTCCGGGCGACCTTGCGCCAGCTCGGCCAAGACCTCTTCCGAGGCATAGCGCACATGCTCGGGGTTGCCCATGTCTAGGCCGTATTCGGCGGCCTTGGCAGCCACATCCTTGGGACGCAGTTTGGCGACTTGATCCAGCACGCGGTCCAAGTCTTTACCAAAGTGCCCGCGCAGCCCGTGGTGGCCCAGCACCTCGTGGTACAGAACACGGGCAGCATCCGCGGACGTGGGCAATGCACTGGCCACCAAGTACACCTGCCCCTGATACCAGAAGCCTTCGGGCTCGCCCGTAGCGCCTTGTGAGCGCTGGGCTGCATCTTCCTTGCGTACAGCTTCAGGCACGCGCTGGTCATTCATGCTGTCCACCACCGTGATGCGGGGGCTCTGGCCCCAGCTCTTGGTCAAGCTGCCGACCGTGCGCTGCACCATGGCGCGGCGCATCTTGACGGCCGTGGTGTTGGAGACAGCCGGGCGCTCTGTCCGGCTGAACATGGCCACGCCCTTGTCCGTCTCCTTGGTTTCCACCGTGTTGAAGAAATGGTCGAAGGCGGCGCGGATGGCTGGCACCTCGCCGGCCTTGGCATAGGGGTAGCTGCCTTCCAGCCGCATCCCCAGGGCGGCCTGCGCCTCCCAGAATTGCTCGTCCACCACGTTGGCCAGGTAATCGTTGCTGGCGTTCTGGTCTTCCAGCTTGGCGATCAGGTAGCTCTCGAAGGCGCGGGCGCTCAGTTCGGGGTCAGTGCCCCAGTATTCCTTGGTACGCCGGGCATCCAGCACCGCGGCGCGGGCACGCAAACTGGTATTGTTGATGGCTTTGATGACCTCGGCAAACGCTTGGACCATCTCCGGCCGAACATTCGCATTCGGGGCAAACGTCTTGGCTGGGCCACGGGAGAGCACGCTTACATCGCTGGCTTCCGTCAACATGCCATCGGCCTGGCCGCGCATACGGGCAAAGTAGTTGTCCACGGCATGCCACCACTCATGGCCCAGGCTGCCGGCGCCCGACTTCTTGGTGAGGTTGATCACCACCTTGCCTCGCTCGTAATGGGCAGCCGCTGGATTCTTGCCGCCAGATCCCCGGGCGCCAAAGGCCAGGCCCAGCTCGCCATTCAGGGAAATGGCCTTGGGTGGCAGCTGCAAGACTGCCGCCATGTCCATGAGCGCGTCGAACGCATCGTTGAGATCCTGCTGGCGGCGACCCTGCTCCACCCAGTTGCCAAACTCCATGCCACGAAAGCCAAAGGCCTCGCGGAACTGCTCGGGCGTCACATCCAGGCCTTGGCGCATGTCCTGGCCGACGCGTGGGCGGTTGATGTCGGCGCGCTCCGCTGGAGTTTCTTTGTACTTCTCCAGCTTGCTGGTCAGCTCGTCCAAGTGCTGGTCCCGGTACTCACGGGCTTCGCGCACGGTCTTGAATGGGCCTGCCAGTTCGGCGTAGTTGCGACCGATCTTCTTGCCCACATAAATGTCACCTGTGCGGCGCATGGACCAAATATCAAAGCTGGGCACATTGGCCTTGGCTTCTTGTTTGGCCTGGTTGGAATGCAACTTCTTGAACGCCTCCAGCGCCTGCTCTTTGGTGTCGCCAGTGGCCAGCTCACGGGGCCAGTTGCCAAAGGTGCTGCTCTTGGCATCCTGCTCCACAGCCCATAGCGTGACGTTGGGCTTGCCTTTGTAGAGCGTGTAGAAGTGCTCGGCAAAGCTGATGCCCTCCAGGCTCTGGCCATGGCCCACCGCCTCATACAGCTGCGCCCGGCCTACGATGCCGCGCAGATCCCGGCTCCCCGCTTTCAGTAGTTCAGTGCGCAGCTTCTGGTGCGGCAGTTGGCCGTCCATCATCTCCAGCGCAAAGGCACGCAGCTCTTTGACCTGCTCGGCCCAGCGTTTGACCTTGTAGCTCTGGCGGGGTTTGGTAGGGATGGCATCGCGCAGTGAGCGCACCATGGCTACCGTGCTGGCATCGTGGCCTGCTTCAATCAGTTTCTGATAATCCGGCTGTGGCCAGACCTTGGACAGCGGTTGAGCGGCGATGGCCTCGTCCGGCACGGCGCCCATGTCATCGCGAAACCCGGTCCACACATCCTTGCGGGCCCCGCCAATCTTTTCGCCTACATCCTCAATACGGTTGGCGGGTTTGGCTGCACGCACTGTCTGTGCTACGGTTTCGGCCTGGTCGTCGTTCGCTGCATTCCCGGCGTCGATTTCATCCAGCATGTCGCTGGTAGACATGTCGCCGATAGGCTTGGTCAGAAGGCGTCGGGCAATCTCTTTGCCTACGGGTGTCAGCGTGTGCTTGTACTTGGCATCTCCTTCGTTGAGCAGGTCCGCCTCCACCAAGGCATCAATGCCAGACATGCCGCGGGCATCCAGCACCCACGCCGCATCGCTAGTGTCGATGCTGTACTGGTTAGCATCTACCAACTCTGCGAAGTCGCGCACTGCGGCATCAGGAACACCCTGGTACTGAGGTAAGTCCGTTTTCTTGCCGGCCTCTACAAGTTTGGCTGCACGCTCTCCAGCCAAGAAAGCCTTGACGCGCTGCTTGAGGGCGTCTTGCTTCATGCCAACACGCAAGCCCTTAATGCCTAAAGCCTTGGCGCGATCAAAGTAGCCGTCCTTGCCTGCTGCGGTTTCTTGCTTTGGCGCGGCCTTGGCTTGGGCTTTGGCTAGCTCTTGTGGCGCATCAAAAATGCTTGCCTGCCCCGACAGACTAGCCATGGGGTCTTGGCCCAGTTGGAAATTCTCGGCGCTGGCTGCTTGGCGGGCTGAAATTTCCTTGCGCTCACGCTCGGTCTTTTCCTTGGCAGCGGCTTCGCGCTCGGCCTTGGCTGCTTCAGCCTCAGCCTTTTCCTGCGCCTCTTGGCGCTGCTTTAGCTCTGCTTGGGTGTAGCTTTGGAGCGCATCGCCTTGGCTTGCTCCAGTACGCGCTTGCGCGCCTCGGGTGTCAGCTTCGACAGCTCGACCAGTGCGTTGGCCACCTTCTGGCGCGACTCCTTGCTTTTGGGTAATTGCATCTTGGATTTCCTGTTCGGTGAAGCCAAGGGCGCGCATGGCGTCCTCGGTGGACATGTTACTACCAGCGTCCAGATCTGGAACACCTGCCTCTAGCGCCGCGAATTCTTCGTCGGTCATGCCCGCGTACTTTTGCGCAAGCACTGCATCATATTCAGCAGCCTCGGCATCCTGCGCGGCACGGTCAGTCTCGTAGTCCTCGCGGGCAAATTCTGCTTGACGTGCCGCCATAGCCTCGAACTCTGACTCGGCAGCGCTCTCGGTATACATGGGGGCCACGCGCTCGCCACGGCGCACGGCACGATCGATGAATTCGTACAGATCCGACTCGGTGGCTCCTTCAGGCAAGAAGCCTTCCTCGACCGCGTTTTGTACCAGTGTGTCCAGCGGCTTGCCGCTCTTGCGGAACATCGGGCCATAGCCGGGCACCAGCGTGCCGCGAATCTCCTGCAGGCCGGGGGCAAACTCGCTGCGGGAATCCAAATTCACCCCGTGCTTGGCCAAGAAGGCGCGCATGGGGTTGGCGGCATAGGAGCGGCTGCGGGCGTGGTCACCAGCGGAACGCTTGCGTTCTACGGGGGTGGCTTGCGCAGGCGCAGCTTGGCCAGCGCCTTCTGCAGGCGCAGCTTGGCCAGCGCCTTCTGCAGGCGCAGCTTGGCCAGCGCCTTCTGCAGGCGCTGCGCCTTGCGCTTGAGGCAGCGCGCCTGTCTGCTGGGCTTGAGTGGCTTCAATGGCATTGGCTACCCCTGTTGGCTGGGGTAAGGCAGGCTCAGGCGCTTGGCTTTGCGTTGGGCTCGGCGCAGCTGCTTGCGGTGCATTGTCGATAGGCGCGGTGGTGCCATTGGACTTTCCTTGCTGGGTGGTGGTTGACTGGGCAGCAGCACGGCGCTCGGGGATCAGCGACTCCATGGAGCTGTTGTCGGCTGCGGCATCTGTGGGTGAGGCTTGCGGCACGCGATCTGCAGGCAGCGGAGCAGGCTGGTTAAGGCCTTCAAAAGCGGTTCGTGCGTCAGCCAATCGGCGAATGCGAGCGATTTCTGGCGAAGTTAGCTGCTGCTCGCCAATCGTGCGCAGCCCCTGGTTCACGTGCTGGATCACGCGCAAGGTGTTGGGAGCGCCATCATCGAATGCATTGCGCACGCCACTGGCCACACGGCCGGCGCGCAGGCGGGCGTTCGTTTCTGCGGTCAGGTCAGCAGGTGCCGCTTCCACTCCGGGGTCGCCATCAGCTTGCGCCTGGCTGACGGACTCGCCTACGTTCAGGGACAGCCATGCATCCTCTACCGCCTGTCTGGCAGCTTGCACCTGCGCAGCATCCGTGTATTGCGTGCCTTGGCGCACCTGCTGCTGAACCTGATCCACTGGGTTGGCAGCATCTCTATTGCCTTGGGCGCTGCGCTCATACCACTCGGCCAATTGAATCAGCGAAGATGGTTGCGCTTGGGGCTGCTGCTCAAAGTCAATCCCGCCTTCATATTGCGGCTGGGCGTCCACCAATCCCAACGGCTGCGCTGGCGCCTGCCCTGTGGACGGATCAAACCCGCGCACTATGGGGCGCATGGCGATGCGATCTTCTTCTGGAATGTCCATGCTGGGCGCCTGCGGCATGGGGTTGGCATCCAGCAACTGCTGCAGCTCATTGGCACGAAAGCGCTTCACACCCTCTGGCGTGCGCTCATCCGCAATCTCACGTAGCAATTGATCGGCTTGGTCGCGGGCCTGCTGTGGCAAAGACTCCAGGCGCTCAGCCATGCTGGGGACCATGGGTGCCTGGGGTTGCTCTACAGGCTGCAGGCTCAGGCCATTGTCTGGTGCAACTTCTTGCTGCGGCTGCCCACTGGCAGCGGCATCTACCGCAGCAGCAGCCACCTTGGACAACGGACCATTGCTCGGGTCCAGTCCTAAATCTTCGCTGGGCTTGCGTACTGGCACCTGTGAATCGCGAGTCAGTAGCGAAGTACCTGCACCCGTGGCGGCGCCCAGCACGCCGCCCATGGTGGCAGCACCGGCCACGCCCTTCATGGGGTCAAGGTCTGGATTGAACGGTACAGCCGCGCGTTGGCCCTCGTACTGGGTCACGCCTTCTTCCAGCGCTTCCTGTGCGCCTTCAACAGCGCCAGTCTTAAAGGCACGGGCCACCAAACCGCCGCCAAAGCCCTTGGCGCCTGCCACCAGTCGCTCAGCGCCCACCAAGCCGCCAGCAGCACCAATGGCGGCGGGTAGCACGCTGGCACCACGGGCAGCCGCTACGGCTTGCTCGTCAGTGGCACCACCTTCACGGGACAAGTCATAGGCTGTGCCCGCAGCATCGCCCCCAGCGCCTGCGGCACCCACACCAGCACCAGCGGCCAATCCAGCGCGGGTGGTGTTCTTGGCTCCCAAGCCCAAGGCACGCGCCCCCACCGCTGCCCCCTTGATGGCAAGGCCTGGGGCAGCAAATGAACCAGCTGCCTGCGCTGCAGCCAGCAAAGGATTGCGCGCCACATACCCAAGGGTGGCACCCACCTCGTCGCCCATGCCCTGGGAGTCTTGCATCTCCTGGCTGAACCGCGCCTTTTCCGCCTTGACCACATCGGACTGCTTGGCCTCGCCAGCTTCAATGATGTTTTTATCGATCCACTTTGAGGCAGCATTGCCAGGGCGCACAAAGTTAGCGACCGCTGATGCAGTGCCTGCTGCGGCGTTAGCGGTCTCAATCACCGCATCGTTGATGGCCCCGACGATCGAGCGCCGAGGTGCAGGCGGCGTTAGCGCCCCGCCATCCCAATCTGTTTCTGCTGCAGTAGCGGCGCTCGATGGTGGGGATAGAACGCCTTTATCCCAGTCGGTGTTTTGTGCCATGAAGGCACTTTGCCCACCCAGTCACAAACGGTCGAACCTTGGCCGGGGTACAAAAAAACCGCCAAAGCGGTCACTGTGCAAAGCCCTCTACCAAAGGCTGTGTCAATTGAGGCATCACGCCTGCGTATATCGATGGAGTGATGGGAGCAAACCTACTCTCCAGCACTCCACAAACACGCTATCGCAACAGCTCTTTAGCCTTTGGGCTGAGACTTACATGCGCTGATGCAGACTGATTACGAATAGCGTAATAACCAGCTCGAGAAAAATCTTGCTCCAACTGCTTGATGGCAGCATCGACTTCTTCCTCGTTTGTCAGGCGCATCCTTGGATGCTCTGCGGCAATAGCTTGCAACTCGGCAAATTTTGATTTCGCACATTTCAGGTACGAAACTTTCACATCAGGTCTAGCAGAGCTGCAAGCCAAGCTAAGAGATTCGTTCAGCTGCTCCTTTGCTGCATGCGCTTGCTGCTCTAATCTTTCTAGCAGAGCCCCCCGCGCCTTGGCATTAAGAACTAGCTTGCGAATCCAGTCGAACATAAAGACGCCTCCATCTTGCGGGATGGTAGCAAAGTGCCACCATGCATCATGGACAAGATGCCGGGGTTGCCAACGTTGTAGCGACTCGGGTTGTGCGTCAAACCTCGCTGACAGCTTACTATCTAGGCACCCACTTGCTGCCGTCCCACACCGCCTCTTTGTCCCCCACACGCGAGACAGTGCCGACCGCACGTTGCGCCTTCGAGGCGCCGCCCGTTGGCTGTGAAGCCGAGACCGGCACTTGTTGCACAGAGCCGTCCTCCATGAGGCGCACCAAAGCCTGCCCACCGCGCACCACCTGCCCCATGTCATTGGTCGTATCGGGCAGCGTCACCGTCTGCATGCGGTCAGCAGCCGTCTTGCCTGCCAATGCCGCAAGCGACCGCTGGGCCATCGCACGCTGCTCAGGCGTGGCCTTCGGATCGAGCAAGGTGTTGCGCAGCTGCTCTTGCTGGCCTGCAGCACGGTTGGCAAAGCCCTGTGTTTCTTGCTCCATGCCCAAGCGTGCGGCATCAATCAAGCTGCGTCGGCCTTCGCGGCGATCGGCGCCAGCCTGCTGAATCCCCTCGCGTTGCAAGCCCGCGTTTTGTCTCATGACCTCAACATCAGCGCCTGTCTGCCCACCTGTCATCGCGGCATAGTCGGCTTGCAGCGCTTCCCCATAAGCCTTCTGCGCAGCTTGGCCTGAGCCTTTTTTGGCCCAATGACTTTGATGAATCAAGCTGTTGGCACCCATCTTCTGGCGCCGCAGCATCTCGCGCGCTGTCCAGTCGTTGCCACTGTGCGTGGCTGTAATGCGGCCAATCAGCCCTTGGGGCGGTGACTGAGGCACACTGCCGCTGGTAGCCACCCGGCTGATGCTGTCCATCTGCTGGTTCGCGGCCAGCTGGTCAGCGGCGGCCATGTTCTGGGCAGACGGCGTGCCTCTAGGCTCACTGTTCAAGTTCACAGCTGCCTCACCGGTGCCTGCATAGCTATTGCCGGTGCGGTAAATGCCCGGGGCAACCTGTCGGGACGCGTCCACCAGAGGATTGGATGCCCCTGCCGTGGGCGGATTGACCGTGCCACGGCCAGCACCGGCTGCACTGGTGCGCGGGATGGCAGGAGTCGATTCAGGCGACTCAGCACCTGCAGGCAGTGCAGCCAGCGCCGCAGTGCCGGCTGCAACCTTGTTGACCACACCGGCGGTAGAGTTCAACGCCCGGCTGACCCAACCACCCGTTTGGGCCACCTTGCCAACACCACCGACACCGGGCAGGGCCATGGCCGTGTTGTAGAACTGTCGGCCCAGCTCCGAAGAATGGATGCCCGATTGTGGTCGTGCCGCCGGCGCCTGGCGGTCTTCTTCTGTGGGGATCTGGTCAACCAGACTGCGGCGCATTGGGGCGGACGTGGCCATGGGAATACCTCGTTGGTTACTTGAGCCAAGTCTCGCGCAATGTAACCAGCGTCCCAAGCCTTAGAGGGGGCTTGACTAGGTGTCGGGTCCCGGACGATTGGCTGCTTAAAAACAAGCGTCCGTTGCTGCATGGCCGAGAGGTACTGCAAGCAGTTCTGGCAACATGGCAATCCCGTGCCAAGGAGTTGCCATGCTGATCAGCCTTCATAAGAACGCTACGACCACACCTGCCACCCGTTTTGCATTGCAGCAAGCCAGTGGTACTGATCGAGAGTTGGCGCAGCAATACGGCATTGGCATAGGGACCGTGCGTAAGTGGCGGGGCAGAGCCACGGTGCATGACGCCAGCCACACGGCCCACCGCCTGCAAACGACTCTCAATGCAGGGCAGGAAGAGCTGGTTATTTATCTGCGCAGCCAGCTGCGGCTACCTCTGGATGACTTATTGGCGGTGGTGCGAGAGTTCATTGAGCCGGCCATGAGCCGTTCTGCGCTGGATCGCTTGCTGCGCAGACGAGGCCACTCCAGATTGCCCGTACAGCCCAAGCCTGAGGGCGAGCACAAACCCTTCAAGGCGTATGAGCCTGGCTATGTACATGTAGATGTGAAGTACCTGCCCCAGATGCACGATGAGGACAAACGCCGCTATGTTTTTGTTGCCATCGATCGAGCTACACGCTGGGTGTTGATTGATGTCAAGCAACACAAGACGGCAGCATCCGCCAAAGCCTTCTTGGCTGCCGTACGCAAAGCTGCAGCGTTCAAGATCCACACCATCCTCACCGACAACGGCAAAGAGTTCACAGACCGATTGTTTGGAAGCCGCACACGTCAGCCCTCAGGCAAGCACGAATTCGACCAGTTATGCCAAGCATTGGGGATAGAGCATCGGCTGACCAAGCCAAAGACGCCACAAACCAACGGCATGGTTGAGCGCTTCAATGGCCGCCTGAGCCAGGTGCTGCGCTCGCATCACTTCAACAGCGCAGAGGATTTGGAGAAGACACTGCACAGGTTTGTCTGGCTGTACAACCACCACTTGCCACAAAAGGCACTGGGGCATGAAGCCCCAGTCCAAGCACTCAAAAAATGGAAGATGAAAGCACCTGATTTATTCGTCAAGAACGTGCGTAATCATCCGGGACCTGACAACTAGGCTTCAACAAATTTAAACTGCTTGCTTGGCAAAAATCGACCAGCAGCAGCCTTTCAGGCTGTGTATCCCAAAGTAGGCCGTTCGGACTACTCTATTACATTCGTGAAAGCTAGTCTTTGACTCGAAGTCAGTAATAGCGACAAGTAGTCAGCAGGCCTGTATAAGCCTCAGTAATTAAATTCATTCATGTCGTATGCAGTAAAGTTAGGTTGTAAACCATTTTCACGACTTTTAGCTGCTCAAGTTAGGCTAGCAGGCGCTAGATGGCCTGTGATCCAGTGCGGCCAACATTACGCTAGGCAGAATGAAAGACGAAGTCTTATCTCGTGTAAAAAACCCTCTGGCTATGGTGGCGCTATTTGCCGCGATCTCTGAAGTCGCCATGGCAGTAGTTTTTACCAAGCTTTCTGACAAGCTTCAGGAGATATTTATCTGGTTCGTGATGGGCTTCCCCATATTACTGATCCTGTTGTTCTTTTTTGTCCTATATCACAAGCCTGCAGTCTTCTTTGCGCCTGGGGACTACAAAAAGGAGGAGTTGTACGTTGCATCCATAGGATTGAATGCACCGGACGCAGCTACAGAGCAACGCATGCGCGCCATAGAAGAGCAGCTTTCCGTCATTCAAGACTTCCTTTCGAAGGCCAGTATTGGCACAGACAAGCAGGCCGAATATGTAAAGCTCCGCCGCTTAATTGAGCTTCGTCAGGAGCTTGAGCTAAACCCTTTGTATGCATTTATTGTGGGTGATCTTCGTGTTGACCATGACACAGCTCAACGGTTGATAACCTCAGCGACGGATGCACTTGATCTGTCGCGCCTTATGGAGGTTGATCTTGGAGACCGCCGAAAGGCGGCTAGGCTCACGGGTCTCATATCCTCATTTCCAAGCGCGGCCTCAGACTTTGACCGTCTCAAGCTAGCTTTGTCATCTCATCAAAGGAAATCATGACTTCAGGCATCTTCTTTGTTCAGTTTTCCGTTGGTCCCCAAGACGTCGGAGCAGGCCTTGCCGTCCTCAGTAACGGAGACGTCAATGGGGGGGACGAAACGTATTTGTACCGGGGCCACATTGACAGTTATGGTAAGCAAGTCAAAGCAAGCATAGAAGTTACTCACTATCGTGGACCTCTCAACTCTGTCTTCGGCCCCTTGCGCAATTTCACTCTCGACTTGACAGGAACTGTGGATGAACAAGGGTTCGACATTCACGGACATATTGTCGGGCGATCGACCCCAGAAATTCGCATCGCCGGTCGCAAGGTGGCACAACTTTACGAGCGCGGTGCCTAAACCTTCTCTCAAGAAGACCTTGGCCAATTTGGCTTGGGGTGTGCCGTAAGACATCATTCGCCTAGCGAGCAAAGCTAGCACTTGCCGTTCAACTCAAATGTTAAGTGGCTGCTTGTTATTTAGTCTTTGGCTACTCTTAGCCCGTCTGCTAGTGTCACTTTTCGAACTTACGCAGTCAAACTAATGCAAGCCAATCCTACTTAACAGCGTAACTCTTTTAAACCTATGGATCTCTCGGAACTATGGAAGTCTACGCCTGCAGTGGCCGCGGCAGTCGTTGCAGTTGCTGGCGCGTTATACAAAGCGATCAAAACACTGCTCGAGTTTAATGATGAATATCTCAGCAAGCGGCAATTCAAGCGGCACTCATTTCTGCGTGCCGAAGCAGAGCAGCATAAAGAGTTAACCGCATTTATCGAAGCTGTTAGACATGAGGCCGTCTTTCATTCCACATTCGGTAGGCCGGCATCGCCACGAATGGCGGCAGCCATAATGGCGGCCTACCAATCTGGGAACTTTTCGCTAAAAGAACTACGAGCTAGCTATCAATATTCGAAGATTGGGAATGATGGTTCTCTTGTAGTAACTCCAGGGAAGTCTGGCGTAATCACACTCGGTTTTTCGATTTTTTTCATCGTTGCGACAGCTCTTTACTCTGCTGCTACGGTGATCTCGGTTCTAAGTCTCAAGAGCATTCCCGCTTTTCTTACGGCATTGGTTTTGCTATCGATAACTTTCGGCATTTTTTGGATTTTCGGACGCGATGCGAGATCAGTTCTCTTGGCTAAGAATGTCGAGCGAAAGCTGCTAAAAATGTCTTTAGCGCAACCAGACTTACCACCATTGAAGGCGCAGCCTATAGCTGCGGTTCATGGTGAACTTTGAGTGACCGTTTTTTTCTGTCGCTGGCGGTTTTGGACATAGCGATGCCGCTCAAGACATATCTACTGACCTGTCTAATCCAACACTTCAAGACTCAGCTCAATCGACGTGGTTATCTGGCCTGCGTGTCCCGTTAAGGTCAGCCAGTGCATCATTTTCTGAGAGCGTCAAACGCTTGCGGCCATCAGACCAATAGCCATCATGCTCGGCCTCCACGCGCTTGGCATTCACTAGCTCCCCACGCAGCTTGTCCTGCACCTCAAGGGTCAGCGTGCCAAATTCCGGGTTGTGCTGGATGAAATGCGCCAGTGCCTCAGTGCTTTCGAACTTGCGGCCTGCTGGCTCTTTGGCAGCTTGCAGCCGTGCCTTTTCGCTTACCGGGGCTTTTGCAGCTGGTGCTGTGCTGGTTGGCTGACCTGCTTTGGCAGTCGTGCTGGGCTTGGCTTTGCCGGTTGCTTTGGTGGTACGGGTCATAGGTACTCCTGTAAATGAAAAAGGCTCCGTATTGGGAGCCTTGATTTCATGGGAGCGTCGCCTTATCCGCGAACCTTAGCCGGGGTCATGCAATCGGCCCGGGCATCGATTGCGCCACCCGCTGCCACTGCTCATTGCGCCCGCTGGTCTTACGCCCGAACTCTGCTTCAAAGCGCCCCAGCGCTATCGCCGCTTTGGCGTCGTTGTAGAGGTCCGTGTCCTGGCTGCTGTAGACGCGGTACAGCATCCAGTCGACCAACGCTGGGTGAAGCTCCTCCCGAATCTCAGGAATGCTGTCATCACCCTCGAGCAGCGCGGGCATGCGGCTCACGGTCAGTGCGATGGTGCCATCCTGCTGCGGCAGTGGGTACAAGTGCAGCTTCCCGCTGGTGAGTCCACTGACGAGATACAGCGGTGTCCCTACACGCCCATCTGCTTGCCACCCCGGAAACTTGGCATCCATCCAGTCAGCCGTTGCGCTTTCTAGAGGCTGATGGCCCATAAAAGCACGCTGGATGGACAACACACCGGGCGCCAAAGACACGCTGCGCTGGCCAGCCGTCACCTGCAGGCTGCACATGCTGCCTTCGGAATCCAGCAACAGGTGGCTGCGGCGGCATGCTTCCACCTGGGCTTCATTGGCATACAGGGTCAGCAGTTCAGGCCCACACAGCGGTGGGTCCGCCGTGTCGCAGGACTGCGCCCGGTACAGCGCGATCATGTCTTTGAGCTTCATCGCAGCCAGCTTTCTGTTTAGCGTGCTTCAGCCAAGACGCCGCGCAGCCACGGGCCACCGTTGGGGTTGCGATCTTCGATCACCGAAAATGGGAATCGCAGCAGGTGCATGGCCTTGAGGTGGTTCATTCCCTCGCCCAGACGCTCATCCAGAGTCTGCGTGAAGTTGGTACGTTTGGCACGGGCCAGAACCTCCACATACTTGCGCTTGACCGTAATCTGCTCGCCACGCGGCAGAAACTGGTTGACGCCGTTCACACCCACTTGCACCAGGCGCGGCTCATCCGGGTCAGTCGCAGGGTTGACGATGATGGTCACTGGTTCATTCATGAATGCTTCCAGATCCAAGGCATCCTTGGGCATAGGCTTGTCCACCACGTCGATGCCGGCTGTCGTGCGGATTTCTCCGATGGCGCCCTGTTGCTCGTGGCCAAGGTATTCAGCACCAGCATCGACCTGGCTGGATGTACGGGGGTTGCGAGTTGCCATGTCTTTCGTCCTGTGGAGTTGTCGCAGGGCCAGGCCCTGCTTGGGAGGAATAGCTGCCCAGCACACCCGTGTGGGGTGCGCTGGGACTTGGGTTACAGGGAGGAGACGCCTGCTTCAGCGATAGCCATCCAGCCTTCGTTGAGCAGCGTCATGTTCATGTAGAACTTGGCGCCCACGTAGCCACGCTGGCCCAATGGGTCGGACTTGTCTTTCTGGCCCACAGGGATGTAGGTCGGATCGATGGAGTCCACACCGCGCAGTGCCAGCTGGCCCCAAGCGTCTTCACCAGCCACGATGAACGGATACACGTCCACCTTGCCGGTGCCCATCAGGGCTGTCGCAGCCACATCCGCACCGGCGGCCAGGTAAGGTGCCAGCTCGGGCGAGGTCACAAAGCGGAAGTTCTCGCAAGAGCCCAGCTCCTGGGCATGCACGGGCTTGCGGCTGCCGTATTCGCTCACGTGTACGAAGTTGGCCAGATCGCGCACGTCGGCTTCCGCGTCGGTGTGTACAAACACCATATACGACGCTTCCACGGGTTGCGTGGCAATCTCTGCCGAAGGCGCCAGGATGCCGGTGATGCGCTTGGCATGGTTGGCCTGCAGGTTGCGGCTGATCTTGCGCAGCAGGTTCAGCGTGATCTTGCTGGCCACCGTGGCACGGCTGGAGCCACCTGCAAAGAACACATTCGTGCAGGCCTTGATGCCACCGTAGCGGATCATCTCGCGCAGCAGACCTACGCGCTCGCCGCACTGCTTTTTCATCTCCGCAGGCACGTCGTCTTCGTAGGTGTCAGCCACTTGGTCGGTCAACTGGTACAGGCAGCCGTACTGCTTGATCACCGCTGTGATGTCTTGCGGCGTCAAGCTATCGGCCGTAGGCGTAACGCCCTCCACCAGCTCATGCGCTGCGGCATCAACCGCAGGACGGTTGCGCGTGTCCCAGTTGGTATTTGCAGCACCGTAGGGCAGGTAGCGGCGGAACACCACGGTTTTGCCCTGGTTCTTGGGCAGTGGGCGCTGCTGGCCGCAAATGCCCAGCACTTCGGTGGCAATCGCATGGGCGAGGATTTCACCCTTGATCTTGCCGATACGGGGCGCCGGAGCGCCAGAGGTAAATTGAGCCATGGTTTTCTCCTCGGGCCTAGCGTCGGCCCATCACTGACTGAAAGCCAGCATGAAAATCGTCGGTTTCGGTGGGCGCGGCTTGGGGCTTGGGCGCATTACCTTGGGGTGTCACCGCAACTGCCAGGCGCTGCTGGCCTTTGTGGGCCTTTTGCGCCCGAGCCTGCTTGGCGCTCGACCACTGATCGAACTGACCAATGACGGCCGCCAGCGAGTCCGCAGTGTCTGCTGTGCCAAACGCGGCCTGCACCTCCTCGCTTTGGGCAGACAACCAAGTGTTGAACTCTTGCCCTTGCACCTTCTCTCGCCACCCTGCGTGCATGCGATCCATGACAGCCAGCTCAATGTCCACGGGGTCAAGCGCGGCGGTCGCCGGTGCTGCATCCGTGGCCACGGACTGCTGCACTGGGGCGGGCGGGGCTGCCGGTGTGGGCTGCTGCTGGGTGCCGATCAACGCCTTGGCGTATGTCGCAAACTCCGGGAAGTCCTGCTCGAACTGCTTCAGCTCTGGCGGCAGCTCGGGCGCAACCTGCTGCTGCGTCGGAGTTGTCGTTTGCGCCGGGGCCTGGGATTGCAGCTTGCTGTTGAGTTCGCCAATCTTTCCCTGAGCCTTGCGCAGCTGTTGTGCCAGTTCAGGCACCTTGCCGGCCTGCTCCACCAAGCGTTCAAGCTCGCTGCGTTTGTAGCCACCCAACATCACCGGGTCTTCACCTTCGGCTGGGCCAGCCTCTGCGCTGGGTGCAGCAGCACCCTCAGCGGGGAGGCTGACAGCGCCTGGTGCTTCACCGGGCTGCTCAGTGGTCTGTGCGGCAGGGGCTTGCTCTGTCTGGGAGGTCGCTTGCGCCTCGGCCGCAGGCGCGGCGGGGGCTGGTGCGGGCTGCCCGGAAGCTTGTGCAAATCCCTGTTCGAACGCTGCGCGCTCTGCTTGCTGGTCTTCTACGTTCATGCGTCATGCACTCCTGTGGTTTCAACGACCTCGGCCTCAATAGGCGGGGGTCTCCTGCACTGGGGCTGGCTTGTCATCCGCCATCGCCAGTAACTCTTTCCACGCTGCAATACGCCCACGGACTTCCGCAGTCCGGGTTGCATCCAGCGTTGGGCTGTCGTTCTTCTCCCGCAACGTAGCCAGCTGTGCTTGCGCTTTGTCTGCGATGGCACGCCAGGTTGGCGAGTGGAAGTCGATGGCCGAATTCGTCATGGGGGACAGTTTCTGGCTTAGCGCCACAAAGACGAATCCCTAGCCGGGTGGGCATGCCGCGATCACAAAAAAACAAGCCCTCCAGGTTGTGCACCGGGAGGGCTGTAAAGGGCTGTGCTTATCGATCAGGACCGCACGCCGTCGTCCGCCTGGGTCTCGATGCCAGCCTGCATCCCAACAGCTGGGCTTGCCGGATTGGCTGGCGTCAGTGGGTTGGTGTTAGTAGGCACTTCAACCGGTGGCACCTCCCCTGCACCGCTGGCCTGCGGCACGATGGGAGCGGCATCCATGTCTATGGACCCTGCAGAGCGCAGCAGCGCATCGGCTGTGGTGGCGGTGCCGGGAATCTGCTCGATCACCTGAGCCGTTTGCACAGCGCTGTACTGAGCCTCCACCCGGGCGCCCACGGTCAGCGCCTGGGCGCGCTCGGCGTCGGCCTGCGCTTTGATGGCCTGTGCACCCAGCAACTGTGCCTTGGCCTGCAGCGTCGGGTCTTGACTTTGCTGTGCCCGCTGGGCCTTTTGCTCCTCTGTCAGCTGGAAGTTCTTCGGATCCAGACGCTGGCCACGGCACAACTCGGCCGCCAGCTTGGCCGGATCCAAGTCGTACACGGGGTTGGCCGAAGCCTGCAGCAGCGACATCAGGAACTGCTGCTGGGCGTCCCGCTCCACCAGGGCCGACGAGGCCCGCACTTCAATTTCGAAGTCCCCTTTGATGTTGTCGTCGTCGCTGTAGCTCATCATCCAGTCGAAATAGCGCTGGATGTGCGGCCGCGTCATGTAGTCGTCAAAGCGCTTGGCCAGGCGGCGCAGCACGCTGGTGGCATTGTTGTTTTGCATCTGCATGCCCCCCAGGGTCTGCGGCGCATCACCACGGATACCCTGCAGCATGGCAGGCATGCCGGTGGTGTCCTCGGCCATCTTCAAAGCGAAGTTGATGATGTTCATCAGCTCGTTTTGCACGCTGGTCACCGAAAAGCTGGCAAAGGCTTTGGTCACATCCGGCACATCGCTGCCCGCTTCAGCGCGCCACAGCTTGCCGGGGCGAAGCGTGTAAACCCCATCTACGGGCGTGATTCCGTTGCTGATCACAACCTGCGGGGCTGCAGACAGACCGCTGTTGTCCATCATGGCGCGTGTGCTGGCAACCAGCATGCGCTGCACAGTGCGGATCTGGCGGCTGACGCCAATCCCCCAGGGCATGCCAGGGCGGCGCTGCCAAGCCAACACGTCATAGGGAAACTCGCCGCTTTCCAAGGGGCTGAGCACGGCCTTGACCAGGCGGTCATTGATCATCACCGCCATGGCGGGCAACTGCTCCTCGGCCCCCTCATCCAGCTCTACGCCCATGGCTGCCAGCTGTTGGCGCATACAGTGACCGTGGAAGATCCACATTTCAAACTCATCATCACCGTGGCGATAGACCGACTCTGTGCCCTCGCGCGTCTTGGCGGGGCCTTCGCGCAGCACGGCCAGCAGCTCGGCGCGGTCGTAGCTCTCATCCTTGAGCAAGTCCATGATCTGGCGCTTGCCGATGTACTCGCACTCGAAAGTAAAGCTCCCAGCGTGGATGTTCTCGCCACAGGCAGGATCGGGGAAGAAGTTCCAGAAGTCGATGCGCTTGCTGCCAGGCTTGATTTCGTCCACCTTGAACTGCGTCTTGAGCTGGGTCACCGGATCCTGACGGGTCATGCGCACCGTCCGCATCACGGGAAACGGCCCTTTGAGCACGCCTGAGCCACAGCGGGCCGCATCCTCGATGACCTGGCGCACCTCTCCGTGCCAGTTGCTCTCCACCAGCGGATCCTCGATAGCCTTTTGCATCTTGGTGGCCGCCTCCTGGGCCAGCTGTGCCTGCTGCTCCATCGCCTCCTGCACAGCATCCGTGCTGGGCATGCGCATCGCCTCTGCCAATTTGGTTAGCTGCAGCTGGCTGAGCGTCGGCAGCGGCGTGGCCTTGATCTCCCAGGCACGGTCGTCAGTCGGCAGCAGCATGTCTGCCACCCGGGCGCTGGCCGCATCCACATACGGACGGGTGATGTTCAGGAACACCACGGAGCGCGTGGGCTGTTGGCCCTGCTGCTGGCCCGACAGCAGCGCCTTGCTGCGGCTGCGATAGAGCATGTTGGCCGACTGGAACGCCCGGTTGGCATCGTCAATCCCCTGGTAATGCTCCTCATCTTCCGTCCACTCCTCTTCAATGCCCGAGCCAGCGCGGCCTGCAATCGCCTCACGACGCTTGGCCAGCAGGTTTTGCAGCAGGGTCTGACGGTCATCAATCGGTGGCGCATCGGCACCTTGGGGCTGCACGCCCCCGTTGTTAGCGGTTGCTTGCATTTCAATACCCCATTTCTTGATCCAGTGGTGCCCAGTTCCCCGTAATTGGGCGCTGTGGCTTGGGTTTGGTGATGGCCTTGCGCTTCATCATCAAGGCGTAGCGACTGGCTGAGAGCAAGTCATCGACCTTCTTGACCACCTTGCCTTCCTTGCGGTGGTACAGACGGAACTCTTGAAACCAGTCTTCCAGGTGGCTAAATACCTTCCAGCGCCCGGTCTGCATGCGCTCGAGCATGTCCATCAAGCCAGCTTCCACGCCGTTGCTGCCATCTTCAAAGGTGGCGCGATCTTTGAGCATCAACACGCCCGCCTTGGCGTACTGCATGGCCAGTTGTTCTCCAGAGCCTTTATCGTGCTGCAAACCGTCATGCGGCCAGGCAGTTGGCACCCAGTCGCCCCAAGCCTTGATGGTGGCGGCATGCACCACGGGTAGCGTTTCGCTTTGTCGGTGGCCTTGGATGACATAGATGCAGTCGTTGTCTCGATCCCAGGCCAACTGCACCGCAGCGCTGGGGTGATCCCAGCCGAAGTCCACACCATTGATGCGTGGCCAGTGTGCAGGCACAGCAAACGGTGTGCACTTGATCAGCTCTTCCTGTACCGGGAAGATGCGGCCGCTGCCCAGCGTGGGGATGCCCTTGGAGCGTGCTTCGCGTTCGTGCGCCGGATAGCTGGCCACGATGGTTTCTTTTTGCTCGGGGGTGTAGTGATCCACATCCCAGATCGTCATGCTGATGACCTTGCGGGTCTTGGCACCCAAGTCATTGGCCTCGGGCATCAAGAAGCGCTTGACCACATCCGACATGCCCAGCAGCGGGGTGAACGTCGTCAGGGCGAACTGCCCGCGCTGGCCGTTGTTGGTGCGGGTCAAGCCTTCGCCATAGATCGGCAGCGGCGGCTCTTCGTCAAACCAGACGCCATCGACCGTGGGCCCCTGCCACTTCTCGCGGCCTTTTTCGTAGGACTTAAAGGCAATCAGGCTCTCTCCAGCCTGCACATCACCCCCACCGCCGTGGCGAATCACCGCGCTGTCCAGCAAGTTGGCCACGCCCATCGCCCGGGTGAAATCCTTGATGGCATCACGCGGCACCATGCCCGTGCCCCACATGTCCTGAATGGCTGGTGGGCCCAGCAGCATGCGCTGGGGGTTGTCGCGCGTGGCTTCGCTGGTCACCGAACCGGCCCAGAACACCACCGGCTTATTGAACACCGCGCCATTCCACCAGTCCGGGTAACGGCCAGTCAGGTGCATGGCCCATTCCGCCCCACCCGCTTTGGTCTTGCCCAGCTGGTTGCCAGCCATGAACAGGCGCTCGTTGTACTGCGCACCCGCAGCATGGAACTCGCGCTGCTTGGCGTACGCACCGTATTGGTCCAGCTGCCTGCCTTGCAGTTCGCGCTCTACCATCGCAAGCACAGCGGCTTTCTTGTCCGGAGACAGGTACTCAGAAGACAGATTCATACTGCACCGCCCTTCAGGGCAGAGGCGACAGCCAGCAGTTCCTTGGTGCTGAACGCTTCCAGACCAGGTGGCGGGGGTTCTGGCATCTCTTCACGGATGCCAAACGCTTGGCGCTCCAGCGCAATCAATCCCTTCAAAGACTCGGCCAGCGACCGCATGGTGCTCGAGCGCGACTGCAACGAGCCAGCTTTAGCCGCCATTTCAGCCAGCTTGGCGCGCTTTTCCTTGGTCATTTCCTCGGGTGGCGTGCTGCGCAGAATGTCAGCTGCCTCTGTGATGAGCGCAGGGTCAGCGCTTTGCTGTTCCAGCTCAGTAAGCATGCCCATGCACAGGCGGCGGGCACGCTCGATGTCGGCGCGGTGTGCCAGCCGGATCGTGGCCTGCGTATTGGCGACCGCCTCGACCGTCGCCTTTTCCGCTGCGGGGCTGGCTTTGTTAACAGGCGTGTTAACCGAAGCCTTGTTAACCAGCTCATTGGCCTTGGCTTCGATCTTCTTTGTGAGGTCGCGCACCCAACCTTGGGCTTTGGCACGCTTGGCAATGTTGACGTGGCTGGTGCCAGAGCCCTCTGCAATTTCGCGCAAGCTCTTAACGCCAGCCCGGTAGTCCAGCTCTATACGTTCCCAGTCGATCTGGGGCTTATCGTTTTGAGATTTGGTTCCTGTGTTCTTTGCCATGCCCTGGAGTGTTCCGGGAACGTTGGCATGGAGCGAACCTTAGGTGGGGAGTGGTATTTGAGATGACTCACCAAGGGGTGGAAGCTCAACTTCGGACGCAATAACTTGGAAGACGGGAAGGATTTCTTCGTTCCAAATTTTATTTAGCGTTTCGTACTCTTTATCGACATCAAAATTCTCCGAACTGATTGGGCTGCGTTCTATCAGCTTTTTTTGCCCCCTGAAGCGTTCAAAACCGCAGAGCGCCAATGCAAAGCTCTCTCTGGTCATTCTTCCCATAAAGAGATTGTTTCGTCGTTGCCAAATGTGTGCCTCTTGAATCAATGGCCTCCAGCTTTCTGTCGAAAAACGAATAGCCAATTTAAGTTGGATGATCCAGTCATATGCTTCCTGGTGGGCCTGAATCCGTCTTTCTGCGGCCACCATCCTTAGCTGATGATGCGCCTGTAAATCTGCCAGTTGCTTGTTGAATCCGGCCTCGACCTCTTTGACGGCCCGGGTAATCTCCCTGATGTCTTCTTTTGTGGCGCGATTTTTCGCCTTCTCTGCTGCGTAAGCGCCTGCACCAGCGAGAACCCCACCAATGATGGCTGACAACACATACCAAATTGCCTGGCCTTCTGCCATCCCTTTGGCCATGGCTTGAATCTCTTCTGGCGACATTCCCTCTCCTGTAGTTGTGTCGCGCCATGCTACCCAAACCCCAGACAAAGAAAAACCTGCCCCATGGTGGGTGCGGGTTGGTGCTGGGGTAACTGGGGCTTAACTCACCGTTGTCACGCTCTCCACATCAAAGCCCAGACTGGCTTGGGGCGAGCGTTCTGCAAGCTTGCGCATCAGCTTCCCGTTGGCGGCCTCCAGCTCAGTGACGCGCTGGGCCAGCTCCCGTTTTGCTTGCTTCAGCTCCAGCATCAAGTCCTGGGCCACAACCCCAAACTGGTACTTCATCTCCAGCATGGCCACCTGGGCATAGCTGCCGGACAGCCGCTCCGCGATCTTTCGCGCCACTCGGGCGTCATTGATCACCAGCTTGCCACAGTCGTCCACCTCGATGACCAGTGAGCTGTCCTCCCCAATGTCGGTGAAATACACGTTAGGCATCTTGCCGACCCCTCGCACCAACTCATAGACCCCTGGCCGCACGCGCCGCAGCGTGCCCTCTTCGTCCACCATCCGGGATACGTGGTCGTCAATGATGTGCTGCGTCAGGCCGGTGGTCGCCTGCAGGTTCTCGCGCGTGATGGCGTGATCCAGGCCTACCAACTCATGGATGGCATCCAGAACAATCTGTCGGCTGGTGCGGGTGTCTTTGCTCGGGGTGTTCATCGATGCGTCCTTCCGTTAAACTGCTGCGTGTCCAGGGCGTACAGCTCGGCGGGAGGCTCACTTCGGTGGGCCTTTTGCTTTTCAGCGACTCAAAAGGCGCTTGATCGTTACGTTAAGCGCCGTCAATTCGTCCATCTTTTTGATTCGCCAGTAGGCGCGGGTGCCATGCCAGCCATTCCCGCCTCTATGGCACTCGGTACAGAGCGCCACGCACGTGTACTGCTGCCCTTGTTTTGTGTGGTGAGCCTCACTCGGGCCGGGCGCATCGCACACTGAACAAGGCAAGTCCTTGACCTTGGCAAGGTGCTCGCGCTCTTTGGCGGTCAGCTGGTTGTTCACGCGATGGCCTTTCGCTGCTTCAGCCAGACCACACGGGCCTGCACCTTCTCTGCCTCCAGAGGCTTGAACTCAGCGCAAGCCTGGGCCTTGGCGCTCAAGGTGTGCCCGGGCAGTGCCTTCCTGTCGCAGTGGGCGAACCCGAAGCGCAGCATGTTGGCGTCCGTGGCCTTGGGGCTCCAGTGCTGGCAGTCGATGCAGGTGGTCATTGATCGCCCTCCCCGTAGGCCCTGAATGCCACCTCATGCTCGGCGCCGAAGGCCTCCATCAGCTGCTGCAGCTCGGACATTTCGCGCTTGGTCATCTGGCTGGTGGACTGGCCGCAGACCACAAAACCACCATCTAGGCCGGGGACGACCTTGGTGCGCTTGATCGCCGCGGTGAACACGTCCTTCCACTCTGCAGGGGGCAGGCGATGGCCATGCCAGTCCACCTGCTCGCTGATGTCGCTCAACATGGACCACAGGCGTCGGTTTTGCGCATCGCTGCGCTTCTCCGGGCGAATCTCCAGGGTCAGGCGGTGACCGGCCATCACTGCGTTCTTGGCATGAGACCAGGCGTGCATGATGGCCTTATGCGCCTGGACTGGCTCCCACAGGCTGAGGGTGACGCGGTCCATCAGGCCACCTCCATGCGTCCAAAGTGAGCGAGCAGCACGGCTTCGGCGCGGTTGTGGTCCTTCACGCGCTTGAGTTCAGCCAGCACTTCGGGGTGCAAGCGGCGGGCAGTCTCCAGAGACTTCGACTTTACCGACTTCAGGCCGAAGCGCTTTTTCCAGGACTGGGGGGCCACGTACTGGATCTTGTAGTTCAAGCACTCCAGCACTGTCTCCACAGCGCCCAGCGTGCGCAGCAACGCACCTTGCGTCTGGACGGCGTTGTTCTTTCCGCCCATGGTGCCGACCTTCTCCAGGATGACGTGAGGCTTGCCCTCGGAGGCTGGGCAGTGCTTGAGCAGCAACTGGCAGAGCGCGCGGCCGTCGATCTTGTTTTGCACCATGGCATCGGGCCCCACGTCCGGCGCCTTCATGATGGGCAGGTCAAACACTGCGCGAACGCCGTTGTGGTCCATCACAGCGCAAGCACCCGTCAAACCGGGATCAATTCCAATAACGATCATTGTTCTTTGCTCCTGTTTTATTGCCACGACTGGCGGCCTTCAAACCCCAGGGCTTGGCGGTATGCGGTGATCTGGTGGGGGCCCAGCTTTTCGCCGTGCTCATGACGCGCCTTGAGCTCTCGCGCCCAGTCCTTGCCGTCATTGCGCATCTGCACCTCAACCCGAACGGCCTGGCGCTGCGGAGCGGGCAGAGCTGGCAGCCCCTGCTCTTGCGCGTAGGTCTTGCGCGGCATGGCGGCCTGGCAAATCTTTTCGATCAGGGGCAGGCTGGGGGGAAACTCCGGCGACTCCACAATGACGCGCTCATAAGCCGTGGCCAGCACGTCAGCCGGGTACTTCGCCAAGCGCGCGTCCCACACCTTCATGGTTGAGCGGATGCCCAAGTCGCGCCCTTGGTCGTCCTTCACGCCGGACGAGAACTTGGCCAAGAACGGAGCGCCGTAGCTGCCCTGCAGCATCAGAAACAGGTTCTTCACGCCTGCGGAAATGCCTTTTTGTTCTTGCTGCTGGGCCTGCTGCATGCCAGGCTGGACGAGTGTTGAGACTGCTTGCATGGCTTAGGCCTCCAAAATCGTCGCGTAAGCGGCGGCGTGCTTGTGGGTGTTGGCGGTTGTGCGGCTTACCGCTGGCCGCGTGTCTTGCTGGTGCCAGGCCGCCCGGAATCCTTGCCAGCCGTTGGTGCAGCAGATTTCGATTGCCTCGCTGTCTGTCAGTCCAGCCTTGCGTGCCTCGCGCTGCAACCCCTTCGCCGCAGTGGCTGTCAATGGACCGGCGCGCTTTGCACTGCGCACTGCTTGCCAGTCGGCCAAAAGCTCATCGCTCACACCATCGAAGCCGAGCGCTTGCGCTTTGGCGGTTCCTTGATGGTTCCCTTTACGGTTCAATGATGATTTGGGTGCGCCTGGTGCGGGGGTGGGGTGCGCCTGGTTCACCCCTAGAGGTGCGCCTCCTGCACCCACTGGTGCGCCTGGTGCGGGGGGTGCGCCTGGTGCGGGGGGTGCGCCATCTGCACCCTTGCTTCGGCTGCGTGGCGCAGGAGCCTTGGTCGGATCAAAGCGCAGCGGCGTGACGGTATAGACCGTTGAGCGGTTGGCTTTGTACTCGCGGAAAACCGCCCCAGTGGTTTGCAGCCACTGCAGCGCTTCTTGTACTGCGCGCTCGGACAGGCATGTGCGCTTGGCAATCGTGCCAACGGATGGCCAGCACACGCCGTCATCGTTGGATTGGTCGGCCAAAGAGATCAGCACAGCCTTTTGCGCTGCAGACATGCCGTCAAGCGGCCAGCATTGGGACATGATGATGGTGCTCATATCGCTGCCTTCGAGATGCGCTGTGTGCGGTGCGTGTCAGCGGCTTTGGTGATCTGGAAATACTGGCTGGGCTTGGGGGCGTGGGCCAGGCGGGTGGTTTGATGAAAGTCCTGGGCGATGGAGCGCGCTGGAATGTCCCAGGCGCTGCGCTGTGTAGGACGTTGTGCTGCTGCTGGATTTCTCACAAGCGCACCTCGCCAGCTTCTTTTTGGGCGAAAGCTTCAGCCATCAGCTCATTGGCAGGCAGGTTGGCCACCATGACACTGAGGCCATGCTTTACAACCAACTTCTTCAGGCCTTCACGCAACGCAGCGCGGTACATGCGGGTCTTGTTGCCGTCGTAGCAACCGCAGGCATGGATCAGCTCAAGCAACTCTTGCTCGTCCTGGCCTGCAGGGATTTGGATGGAGGTCATGGGTCAGGCCTCCTGGGGGGCTGGGGTGGAATCGCGCAGGTAGGCCCAGTCAACGTCAGGGCGCAGTTCTTCACATGTCACTGCGCGCTTGGACTCGCGATCAATCGCAATGCACAGCTTTTCTCCCAGCTGCTGCCCCTTGCTGATCGCTTTGCGCAGATAACCCTCGCTGGTGCCGCAACGCTCCACGAATGAAGCGCGATCTGCTTTACCAAGGCCGTTCAAGTAGTTGAGGAGTGTTTGCATGTCCGCATTATTACTGTTTAGTAATGCAATGACAACACCCTTTGGTAATTTACCTGGCAGTAATCGAGAATCACCCGATGGTTAATAGATCCGAAGCAGCTATCCGCGATGCAGAAAACAGGCGAGCACGCCTTCGTCAATGGATTGACGAAAAATTCAACGGCTCGCAGGCTGCATTTGTCAGTGCACACAAACTTAATCAAGGTGAAATCTCAGCACTGCTGAAAGACAAGTCTTTCGGTAGCGTCAAGGCGCGCAACCTTGAGGCTCAGACAGGAATGCCAGAGCAGTACCTAGAGATAAGAGACTCCGCACCTCAAGCGCAGCCGATTGAGCTTTTGCGTGCTGATAGAGAAGTTGTCGAAGGCTATGTCCGCCTTCCAGTCTTGGCTGAGGCTGCGGCTGGACATGGCAGGTACCCAGCGCAAGAGGTTGTTCAGCACATTGATGTGCTGGAGAGCTATATCCGCCAGCGATTGAACGCAAACCCTCGCACCTTGAAGGTTCTGACCGCCAGAGGCAGCAGCATGACCGGCGTGATCGAAGATGGCGACATCATGTTTGTGCAGCCCACCAACGAGTTCACGGATGACGGCATCTACATCCTGACACTAGATGATCTGGTGCGCGTCAAACGCCTCAGCGTGTCCATAGCCACGGGCAATGTGCTGATTGAGAGCAACGATGGACGCAAGGCGGAAGAGTTGCCGCTGAAAGAGGTGCCGCACCGTTTGCACATTCAAGGGCGTGTGCTGGGATCATGGTCGCTTCGCAGCTTTGCGTGACCGAGCGCCACAGGGGATCTCGACGTAAATAACCAACCCATTTCACTAACACTTTTAATGCGAGGGATGCATGGAGTACAAAAACGACAGTGCAAACATTAGCACCGCCAACCATAAGCATTTAGCAGGAATCGGAGGGTGGTTAAGGTTTTTGATAGTTTCATTAACTATTCTCGCGCCATTGGCCATCCTTGGAAGGGTGACTGGAGAAATACAAGCCGCTGAATCGCAATTTCCAAATCTTATAAATCTTCCACTTTGGAATCAAATGAAAGAAGTATCGTGGACAGTTGGAATTGTTCAAGCAGCGATTTTGATTGGCGCTGGATTTTTGCTTTGGAAAACTAGATTAAGAAGCACCACAAAACGAGTGATCACGATGCTATGGATTGGCGGCCCACTAACTGCCATCTTGGGCTTGCTGGCTATTGCGTATATCTCAAACGAACCACTCGCTACAGTAGTTAATCATGAAGTGCTGGGAGGGATTTTGGGATCATGCATTAGCGCATTCATCTGGAGCGCTTATTTGATTCGATCAAGGCGCGTACAGAATACATACGTTCAATAACCAATGAACCTCTTCCACGTCGCGCCTATCCCTCTGGGTGTGGGTTCTGTGAATAATCGCAAGGTGCAATGAACAACGTCAATAAACAGGCGCGCAAGACATTCGCACCCGCCGCCGCGCCAGCACCACACAAGCCAACCATTGCCGATCACCCAGAGCAGGCTCGCGAAATAATTCACCGACTTGTGAAGTCTGAGGATCTGTCCAGAACAAATGCTGCGCAGTGGTCCATGGAGACAATCAAGCACATTGCTCTGTTCTGCGCGACCGGCATGGCGGGGTCATTTGCTGCCATGCAGATTCAAAAGATCAGTTCCCCTTTATGGCACTCGATCGCTGGCGGTATTTTCTTCATCGCATTTGCACTTTGCATCTATCGCATGCATTGCACAGCAATCCTTATGAAGGATATTGCAAACGATGCCAAGCGCCGCTTTGAAGGTGTGCTCTGGGGAGGTAGCAAGACACTTGAGGATCTGTTTATGAGCCCTGAATCCAGCGCTAAGTTCGATAGCCGTTGGAAGTGGATTTACGCGATGGGCTGGACGGCATCAGGGCTTTCGGTTGTCGGCACTGCCTTCTTGCTCGTCCCAATCATTCATTTGCACTTTCAAGCTTAAGAAGTCCCTGCGTTCGCCCAGCCCCACTCAAGAGACCAAGGCACAAACACCAGGCGCAGGCGCTCGCTAATCGACAAAGGGCCAACACAGTAGCGCCACTTCAGATACACATCCTTGGGACAACGTCCGCCGGCAGTGAAACCCATGCCCTCACAGGTCCAGTAGAACCCAAAAGTGCGCCGGAACCTCGGCTTCTCCAGCTCTCGCTTCTTCCAGAACCCGCCCCGAGCGGGCTTTTTTTCGTCTGTGCGGTGTGTGGTCATGGGGGGATGGTACACAGGATCGTAAAAATAATTACTTTTTGGTATTGCTTTTTAAATTACCGTTTAGTAATATTCACCCATCGACAGCACCAAACCGCGAAACACCCAAGGCCCAGCGATCCGGGGCCGAAGCCGACAGGAAGCAAAGGCGGGGTTAGCTCTCAGGAGCGCAGCAGCAGGTGCGCCAAAGCGATTGGTGCCAAGTGATCGAGCCAGCACCTTATGCTCTTGCAGCTTGGCAGGCTGGGTAAATAAAGCACCCTCGCAGGTGGTAGCGAGTCATAAAAGGCCATCGGTCGTCTAAGTCAGTACTGCTCTGCCCCCGGATGGGACAAGCAACAGGAACATCAAAAGGCCACGCGAAATCCAAACGCTGGGATCTATACGGCGGTGAGGCATATCGGAAGGCCAAGAACAGCAACGTCCGGCGCTTATGCGCTGACAGGCCGGAAAGACACGGCCAAAAACCTTCCAAGGCGAGTAAAGGCGGAAGTAGCCAATTTGGCAGTCAACACTTTTGGAGTGGCGATCCATTACCGCAGCAACCAGCCTTGCAAAACACGTCCCGAACAATCGGCGCTGCCCTCTGAGCGACATCAGAGGGAAAACCACAGCCTTGTGACAGAGGGTTGCGGCTTGTAATTTAGCCGCGCTCATCAAATAGGCGGTACTCAATTCCAGCTGCATCTAGACGTGCATAGATGCTGTCCCGATTGAAGGCCCACCCTGACGGCATTTTTTCTTTTAGATTCATGCCTGCAGAGCCATCCAAGCACTTTCTCTCAGGTCTGCTAATTCGAACGATTTTCAAGTGCCGCTCGATGAATTTAGCCACGTCCTCGACAGTGGCACCATCAGCAAACATTGAGTGTGCTTCGTAGCAAATCAAAACGCGTGGCACGACATGCTCTCGACACTCTGTTCCTTTCAAGGAGTTGCCAACATGCACCAGTTCGTCACGAACGATCAAATAATCCAAGTAGGCAGTATCTGAAAAGCCCGTTTCTTCCCAGCGCCCATGAATCAAAAAGGCAGCCCTGAAACAGGCCCTCTTTAATAACTCCTGCTTCGTAAATTTGCTTTTCATGCTTGCGAGCATAAACAACCAAAAGCAATAACTTCAAATTTCCAGCCGGGTCGCGGGTATCTCCGCCCTCCCTCTCATGCATTCCCATGACATGCCGAAAGGCGCCGGCTTTCTTTTTTGTGGGGTTCACGTTCCGTGGACTTTTGCCCGCTGTGCAGCAATGTCCAGCGGGCTTTTTTATTTCTGGAGGTCGTATGAACGCACGTCACCCAGTGGGCTACTTCGGCCCCACCAGCAACCCCTGCGCCGATGCCGAGCGCTGGGAGGATGAACAAGACCGCCGCGCCGCACAGGCTGAAGCGCTGGAGATTGAAGCCTACGGCATCGCTCTGGCCGCTCTAGGCTCCAAACAAACGAGCTGGTTCAAGGCGCACGACATGGGCGAAGCGCTGATAACGCCTGACGACGAACTGGCAGAAGCCATTGGCAACGACACGGACGTGACGGATGCCTTTGATGCGCTGATGACAGATCCAGCGGCACAAAAGCTGCGCGAGGCACTGGCCTGCTTTATTGCAAAGCACAGATGGCGAGACATTGCGGGGTGGCCGGATGCAGCCTGAGTACACCCCACCTCCAACCTACCCGCCGCCAGCGCCACCCGAAGAGGTGCGCGAGCTGCTGGGGCCCACGGATTCCGAGCACAGCGCGGATGCGCTATAGGAGACAAGACCATGCGATACATCTTCAAAGTGAACGGCCAACCGAGCCGTGACTCTTTCCCCTCCCGCGAGGCCGCTACTGCAGCGGCCTTTTTGTTTGCTGGCACGCCAAAGTGCGCCGTGACTGTGAGGCCAGCATGAGCCCACCCCTGCAACTGCAGCGCATGCCCAAACGCCGCCGATTCAAGCCCGCCACTGTGCGGGCTTTGTTTTGGGTGGCTGGCGTGATCTGCCTTGCCATCTTCTGCGCTGGCGTCATAGCCAAGTGCACCCCCAACCCTGCTTTTCCACTGTGAGGCTTGAATGAATTCAGTAACAACCCAGGCAGCAGGCACGGCCTTGCGCCCCGCTGGTCAGTTTGACCTGAGCCCCCAGACGTTTGAGCAGGCGCTGACCTTCTCAAACTACTTGGCCGAAAGCGATATGGTGCCCAAGGATTTCAAGGGCAAGCCAGGCAACTGCCTTATTGCCATGCAGTGGGGCAGCGAGCTGGGCCTGAAGCCTCTGCAATCGCTGCAGAACCTAGCTGTGATCAACGGTCGCCCTGCACTCTGGGGTGATGCGGTAATTGCCCTGGTGCTGGCCAGCCCCGTTTGCGAATACGTCACCGAAGACGATGACGGCAAAACTGCCTACTGCCGCGTCAAGCGCAAGGGAGCACCAGAGCAGGTGCGCAGCTTCAGCATGGATGACGCAATCAAGGCTGGCTTGGCAGGCAAGCAAGGCCCATGGACGCAGTACCCAAAGCGCATGCGGCAGATGCGTGCCCGTGCTTTTGCGTTGCGCGATGTGTTTCCTGATGTGCTGCGCGGCATGCCGATTGCTGAAGAGCTACAGGACATGGCGGCTACCCCTCAACCAACTGGCGTCGAAAAGAACATGGGCCCCGCCGAGGTGGTGTTGCCCGACTACGACCAGGCGAAGTTTGACCACAACGTGGGCAAGTGGGCCAAGTCAGTGGTGGATGGCCAAAAGACGATTGAAGACGTGCTGGCGTGGCTCAAGTCCAAAGCAACAGTCACGCCCGCCCAGGAAAAGCAACTGCGCGACGAGGTTGCCAAGTTGCAGCAGCCCGCCTCAACCACTGCCACTGACGCACCGCAAGTAGACGCCGAAAAGCTCGCCGCCGACATGCAGGCCTGCAACGACCTGGACAAGCTCTATGAGCTGACAGGTCTGATCGAAGCCATCACTGATGAAGCCGCCGCGCTGCGTCTCAATGAAATCTTTGCCGCCAAGCAGGCGGAGTTGGAGCAAGCATGAGCATGCAAATCGTATCCCTCGTACAAGGTGGTGCCGAATGGCATGCCCACCGCGCCAAGCACTTCAACGCCAGCGATGCCCCAGCCATGATGGGCTGCAGCAGCTACAAAACCCGCTCAGAACTGGTCAAGGAACTGGCCACCGGCCTGACTGGCGAAGTGGATGCAGCAACGCAGCGCCGCTTTGATGATGGCCACCGCTTTGAAGCCTTGGCCCGTCCACTGGCAGAGGAAATCATTGGCGAGGACTTGTCGCCATGCGTGGGGGTGAAGGGCAAGTACAGCGCCAGCTTTGACGGTCTGACCTTCATGAACGACCAGGCTCTGGAGCATAAGACTCTCAACAAGAGCTTGCGCGAAGCCATGCACAAAGGCTGCACGGGCACAGATCTTCCTCTGCAGTACCAAGTCCAGATGGAGCACCAAGCCATGGTGTCAGGCTGCGAGCGCATCCTGTTCATGGCCAGCGAGTGGACGGGAGACGGCCAATTGGTCGAAGAGCGCCACTGCTGGTACGAGCCCGATGCAGAGCTGCGCGCCCAGATCATTGCTGGCTGGGAGCAGCTGGAAAAGGATGTGGCCGCCTATGACCCAGCAGCTGAGCGCCATGCTCCTGCTGTGGCTGCCCCCGTGGAGAGCCTGCCCGCTGTGGTGGTACAGGTGAACGGTGCTCTGACAGTGGGTGGCAATCTGGATGCCTTTGGCGATGCACTGCGCCAGTTCATTGCCCGCATCCCAGCCAAGCCTGCGACTGACCAAGAGTTTGCCGATGCTGAAGCCGCAACCAAGGCGCTGAAAAAGGCCGAAGAAGCCTTGGCCACAGCCGAAGATGGCGCACTGGCCCAGATCAGCGACGTGGAATTGATGCGCCGCACGGTCGCTGACCTGAAGAACTTGGCACGCACTACCCGCTTGGCTACGGAGAAGCTGGTGGCGGCAGAAAAGGAAGCACGCCGCACAGAAATCGTCACTGGTGCACAAGCGCAGCTTGACCAGCACATTCAAGCTCTGAACCAGCGCCTGGGCGCCAACTGGCTGCCACGTGTCGCGGGTGGTTTTGCGGAAACGATCAAGGGGCTGAAGTCGCTGGACAGCATGCGCGACAAGGTGGCCGTAGCCCTGACCAACGCCAAGCACGACGCCAACCAGCTGGCCGCCCGTCTGGAGGCTAACCGCAAGCACCTGGCGCAAGAGGATAGCGACTGGATTGCCCTGTTTGCTGACTTTGCGACCGTGGGCACCAAGGCCGAAGAAGACTTCCAAGCCCTGGCCGCCCTGCGCATCGGCAACCACAAGCAGGCCGAGGCCGCACGCCTGGAGAAAGAGCTCGAGCGCATCCGCGCCGAGGAAGCGGCACGCCTGGAGCGCGAAGCGGCGGCCAAAGCCCAGCAGGACGCTGAACAGGAGCGCCTGCGCATCCAGCAGCAGGCACAGCAAGAGCAAGCAGCCATCGCTCAGGCCCAGCAGTCTGGGGAGCTGGCCCAGCCAGTTGCCCAGGACTTAAAGGGGCTGGTAGCCCATAAGGCGGCAGAGGATCTGGCTGGTGTGGATGCACAAGAAGCAATCACGGCAGCGCAGGCCAGTGCTGCAGCCGACAGTGGCCCACTCTTGACTCTGGGCCAGTTGAACACGCGCATGGAAGGTTTGGGCCTTGGCAAGATTAGCGCTGCCACGTTGGAGCACCACGGTATTGCGTTCAGCAAAGAGCGCTCTGCCGTGCAAATTACCGAAGCCAATGCCCGCCGCCTGATGCTCCTGCTTTCCTTGGGCTATCGCAAGCTAGCCGATGACTTGCAAGCAGTCAATGCATAAAACATAGCGCTAGTGCTTTTGCAGATAAGCGCTAGACTAACTTTTTACCGTCTAAAAGGAGCCATCCATGAACAAGGCAGACCTGATTGAGCACATTGCACACAACGCCGATATTTCCAAGGCAGCCGCAGCACGCTCCCTGGATGCCACCATTGAAGCCGTGAAGTCCACCCTCAAAAAAGGTGGCACTGTCTCGCTGGTGGGCTTTGGCACCTTCTCCGTGAACAAGCGTGCAGCGCGCACTGGGCGCAACCCTCGCACTGGCGAAGCAGTCGAGATCAAGGCCGCCAAGGTGCCCAAGTTCACCGCAGGCAAAGCCCTCAAGGATGCGCTGAACTGATCAAAACAATAGCTACTACCGCAGGCCCGCTCTAACCCAGCGGGTTTTTTTATTGCCTGAACCATAAGGAAATCATGCGCACCGCACTCTTTTACGACGCCGAGACGACCGGCCTGCCACTGTTCAAAGAACCCAGCAGCCACCCAGATCAACCACACATCGTGCAGCTGGCCGCGTTCTTGGTTGACTTGGACACCCGCGAAACCCTCTCCTCCATGGACGTAATCGTTCGCCCCCAAGGCTGGACCATTCCGGATGACATGACCGCCATCCACGGCATCAGCACCCAGAAGGCACTGGATTTCGGCATCCCTGAAGCCCAGGCTGTTGACATGCTGCTGGCACTGCACAGCAATGCAACGGTTCGTATTGGCCACAACGAGCCGTTTGATGCCCGTGTGGTGCGCATCGGCGCTAAGCGTTTTATTGATCCTCGTGAGCCGGACGAAGACCTGCCCATGTCCGATGAATGGAAGGCTGCTGCCGCAGAGTGCACCGCGCGCCTGGCAACACCGATCTGCAAGTTGCCACCTACGGCCAAGATGCGCGGTGGCAACAAAACGCCGACGCTGCTGGAGGCTTACCAGCACTTTTTCGGGCAGGACTTTCCAGGGCAGCACACCGCCCGCGGTGATGCACTGGCCTGCATGCGTGTGTATTTCGCAATCCAAGAGCAAACTAAAAAGTAAGGGAACACCATGGCCTTCGAACTAGAAGACTTCACACCGGCCAAGCTGTGCAGCATCAATGCCCGTAGCGAAAAGCACGGCCCCGATGAGTTGCACCCTGCAGTCGATCTGAAATTTCAGCTCGATGCTCCCAACACGATACTGAGCCACTTAGACGGTGCCCTGCTCTCCAGCCTGTACCACAAGAGCGAGGCCGGTGGCCAAGGGGGCCAGCAGCAGCTCGATGGAGTCGATGAGCTGGTGAACCTGCCCAACTTGCGTTTTCCTTTCATGGGCACGATCAAGTGGGGCAAGGAATACGCAGGCTACACGCTGACGATTGAACATGGACTGGGCGGTGCCAGCGACATCCAGTTGCTTGACTGCAAGGTCAACGATTTCCGCATCAACCCCAAGGAAGGCGGCACGGTGGAACTCACGTTCCGCGTACAGTGCTCCACCAACCTGACGGAAAAGACCATGGGCAAGCTAGCCCTGCTGGTGCAGCACGAGGTGCCCATCATGCTGGAGGCGCCCGAAGTCAAAGATGAGCAGCAGGACATTGAGAGCCCGCTGCCCTATAGCCTGGACGCAGAAGACAAGCAAGTGGGGAGCCCGTTCACCCCTGCGCTGACGCCTGAGCAGGCGTTTGCAGACAGTGTGGCGGCCGAGGCTGCTGTGCACTAACCCGCAACCACATGCCCGCCTAGTGCGGGCGTTCTTTTAGTTTTACCAGCGCCGCAAGTCTTAACTTACCCCAAGCTATCACGTTTTCACGCAAGGTATGCGCACCGGAGTCATTGATTAGCGGGTGCTCAACCGTCTTAAGGTCATCCGGCAAGTCCTCAAGACTTCCGCTATAGACGCCATCGCGGCACTTGATTCTGAGAGTGGCCTCATAACCGGAGGCTTGAATTTTTTGCGTACTTGTACTGAGCATGTGTACTCCTAAATACAAGTACATCAATTTTGCGCATGAAGCAAGAGGGCGACGGATTTTTATTTGCCCCACAGAGGCATGAGCACAGCGCCCTACTGGGTGCTGTCCTGATCCCCCTGCACATGAAGAGCGAAGCTGCTAATCAGATGCTGAGCGACACGCGTGCGCCATCAGCGGCCACCATCACATTGCCAGCGTCGGACACAACAATGGGCACGCCCAAGAAGTCCTCGCCCAGCGCACTGCGGTTGCTGTAGTTCATGGTTGTGACCACCAGCTCACGGTTTTCCACCAAGGCCGCATGCGCGCTGGCAGTCAGCTCAAAGCGCTGGGGGTATGCGTTGTTGTGGGCTTTCCAGTGCTCACGCAAGGCACCGGTCATTGATTCGTACAGGCTAGACATTCAAGCAGTCTAAGCCGCAAACGCCTCCCTCCGGTTTGCTATACAACGCAGCACCCCAAACCTGGGCACGCTAAACAAAAAACCCGCAGAAGCGGGTTTTGTTATTAAGGGCTCACAACTGACTGGTCAGCAGTGCACCCATGTGTTGGCACTGCACTTAAACAGGAAGCGCAACCCCAAGCTTTGCAAGCTTAGATGCAATCACATCGCGACGACGAGCGGCTTTAGATGCTGTCTCAGCCGCCGTTTTCAGTGTGGCAGGGCCTTTGGAAGACAAGGTCAGTACAAGAGCCGCTTTTTGGGCAGCTTCAGCAGCAACTTTTTTATAACTTGCGATGAGTTCGGCGTGTGCAATAGGTTGGTTCACAAAATTTCCATATTTGAATCAGTCCCTATTGTTGCCTAAAACCACCTCACTTCACCTAAGCCCGCACGGCACATGCCAGGCGGGCTTTTTTACTGGAGCACAACATGAGCACCCTGCCCACACCTCAGCCCCTGAACCCACCCAAGCGCTGCGCCAGCTGCGGCGCACCTGTCCACCACGAACCCCAGGAAGGCGAAGGCCTGCCTTGTGGGCACTAAAGGAGAAGTCATGAGCAATACCGAACAAAAGGAATGCTGGTCGATAGACGGCGAGGAATTCAACCACGACAGCCTGGGCGACCTGCTTGACGAGCGAGGCTATGAAGTCCGACCAGGACACAAAGTTTGGCGCGGCACAGCCAAGCGCCCGAGCATGTCGGACTTTGCGGATGCCGACAGCGTGATTGAAGACATTGCTGTGCGGGCCAACGACTTTGGTGGCGAATACGCAGAGGGCTACCCCGAAGTGTCGCCAGAGCACAAGGCAAAACTGCAGACCCTGCTAGAGCATTGGCTTGCCGAATGCCCATCGCCACGCTTCTACCAAGTCGCCAATGCCGCGCCTTATGTGCTAGCGGATACCGATTTCACCCAAGAGCAGTTGGCCGAAATTGCCGCGCAGGAAGAGGACGAAAGCGCCGGCCGCACAGCAGAAAAGGAGGCCAAATGAGCCGCAGAGCCCGTCAACGCCGCGACAAGCGCACACCTTGGCCTGATTTTGACGAACCACAGCCCCGCTAAGCCGGGGCTTTTTTATTGGGTGAACTATGAAGCACCACGACACAGCATCCAAAAATGCCACGCCTGAAACACGAGTCTCCATTGAGCCTGAGTGGGTCTTGGCTTCCAAATACCAAGAGCTCACAGGTACCACGCCGAATGCGGTACATCAGCGCCGTAAAGAAGGCGTGTGGCTCGACGGGACTCACTGCGCAGTGATTGCGCGGCGTCTTTATGTCAATGTGAAGGAAGCAGACAAATGGATAAGAAACCAAGTCTCTCAACGCCAACGGGCGTATTAATTCGGCAGATGGCATCAGGGCCACGTATCCAAGTGGCCTTTACCTGGGAGGGCAAACAGTGTCGAGAGCTGCTGCCTCCCTGCCCGATCAACAAAGCGTCTGTACAGTACGCCGCTAACCTTCGCGGCGAAATACTGCGGCGGATTGCAGATGGAAAGTTCGTCTACAAGGAGTATTTCCCCGAAAGCACCAAAGCGAAAAAGAAAACCGTCAACTCTAGCCTTATGGAAGAGCTGCTTGATAAGCAGCTGCAGCTCTATCAAAAGCAGGTGGAGAACGGCAAGATGTCACCAGCGACTTTTGCAGGTTACAAAAAAAGCCTGACTGGCGAGCGTATGCAGCGCTGGCACGGCATGGAGTTGCACGAGGTCACTCCCGCCCTGCTGCGAGACTGGATCGGCAACATGGACTGCACCGCCAAGGCCATACGAAACATGCTCACGCCATTGCGCTCCGTGTTCGAAGATGCGCTCAATGATGGGCTGGTCGTGAGTAACCCATTCGACCAAATCGCCCTAGCCAAGTTGATTCGACAGAACAGCAAGTCGAGCGATTACGTCATTGAGCCATTCTCGCAGTCAGAGCGAGAGGCTATTTTGGCCGCCTGCCGGGATGATGAACGCCCCACTTTTCAGTTCTGGTTCAACACCGGACTGCGTCCAGGAGAGCTTCAAGCTCTGGAGTGGCAGCACATCGACCTTGAGAATGCGACAGCTCGCATTGAGCTGAACCAGGTTGCAGGTGTGATCAAGAGCCCCAAAACGGCTGCAGGGCTGCGTGTCGTGGATCTAAATGCCGATGCTGTAGCGGCGCTGATCGCACAAAAGCCCATCAGCATCAAACGTGGTCAGCGTGTTTTTCTCAACCCACGCACCTTGGCACCCTGGTCCACGGATGCACAAATCCGTAAAACTGCATGGCTACCCATCATGGAGCGTGCCGGGATCAAGTACCGGAATCCCTATCAAATCCGGCACACCTATGCCTCAACCATGCTGACCGCTGGTGCCAACCCTTGGTACATAGCGAGCCAGCTGGGCCATGAGGACGTGGAGATGGTCTTCAGAACCTATGGCAAGTTCATCCGTGAAGACTTCCAAAAGCCAAAGCCAGCAGCTCAACTCGCCAAGTGATCGGTGCGATTTCCGTGCGAATCCCGGTGTGAATCTGGTGTGAAATCGGTGTGAATTCAGCACCACGAAGCACAAGAAAACGGGCAAAAACAAAGGCCACACGGTGATTTCTCACTGTGTGGCCTTGTGGTGGATGGTGGAGCTGGCGGGAATTGAACCCGCGTCCGCAAGCCTTCGTCAGGCAGATCTACATGTTTAGTGTTCTGATTTAAATCTCACCTTGCATACCGCGCAGACACACGCTACACGCAAAGCCAGCGTCCTTAGATCTCGCTCGATACCAAGGCGCCCGGTACCAAGCCAGCTGATGAAAATTCCCTTGCAGCCGAGAGGTATTGCTACCCCTTTGCCCAGCCCATCAGCATGCTGTTGCAAGGCTCACCGGATTTAAGCGGCGAGTGCGAAACGTTCGTCGTTTGCAGTTAGTTTTTTTGAATCGAGATTAACGAGCGTAACTCAAGCTCGACATGCACCACACTGATCCCGAACCCACGTCGAAACCAGGACAGCCCCATAAATCAGATTCTAATTCAAATCAAGCAAGTTCGTGAGTTCAAGGGGAGTATTGATGACAGCATGGGGCTTCCATGAGGCCACCGAAGCCAAGCCCCCTGCTCCCAAGTAACCATAAGCAGCGGCGACAGACTGCATCCCTGCAGCATGCGCAGCATGCATATCACGCTCATCATCCCCAACATAGATGCAGCATTCCGGCGCATGACCAATGCGTTTTGCAGCCTCCCACAGCGGCATTGGATGAGGCTTGGAGTGCGCCGTCGTGTCGCCACACACTACAGAACCAGCCTTTGCCAGTACAGCAATTTCTTGCACTATCGACAATGTGAATCGCTCGGATTTGTTGGTGACGATGCCCCAAGACAGTCCTTGATCATGAATAACCTGCAGCAATGCAGGTACGCCTTCAAATAATTGAGAGTGCTGCCCCATGCAACGCTCATAAGCCACGAAGAACTCTTCTTTCAAAGCTTCAAAATCGGAAGCTTCTGGTGTTACACCCAAAGCAATCCTTAACATACCACGTGCTCCGGTGCCGACAAAAGGTCGATAGTGAGACAGTGGAAGAGCATCCAAGCCCCTGACAATCCGCAATTGATTAGCAGCAAATCCTAAATCTGGCGCGCTATCAAGTAATGTGCCATCAAGATCAAACAGCACGGCACGTATGACTCCGGAATGCCAACTCATACCAGAGGACGCTGCGTCGCCAGCATGTAATTCACACTACAGTCTTCGTTGAGCCAGTAGCGTCCTGTCAGGGGGTTATGTTGCATACCCTTGGAATGGGTGACAGTTAAACCTGCCTGGCGACAAAACGCAGCCATTTCGCTTGGCCTGATGAATTTGCCAAATTCATGCGTGCCTTTAGGCAGCATATTAAGCACATATTCGGCTGCAACAATCGCTAGACCATACGATTTAATATTGCGATTAATCGTCGAGAAAAACACCCATCCTCCGGGTTTGACCAATGCGGCACATGCACGCACTACTGAAGCAGGATCAGGCACATGCTCCAGCATTTCCATGCAAGTCACCACATCAAAACTAGCAGGCCGCTCTGCAGCAAGCTCTTCCACAGGAACTTCGCGATACTGAATATTGGGCGTACCAGTTTCTAAAGCGTGCAATTGTGCAACACGCAATGATTTGCTAGCCAAATCTACGCCCATCACATTTGCACCTTTACGTGCCATGGAATCAGCCAAAATGCCTCCGCCGCATCCCACATCGAGAACGTCTTTACCCTGCAAGGACGCATGCTCATCAATCCAAGCCAAACGCAATGGGTTAATCATGTGCAGCGGTTTGAACTCACTGTCCATGTCCCACCAATGATGCGCAAGGTTTGAGAATTTTTCCAGCTCCGCTGGGTCCACATTGATCAAATCGGTCATGGTGATGATTGTGCTACGACTTAAATGCAGAAATGAAAAAGCCCCGTCACCGGGGCTTTTTTGAGGCAACCTATAAAAGATTACTTGCGTGTACCAACCACTTCGATTTCCACGCGACGGTTCTTTGCGCGACCATCCTTGGTCTTGTTGTCAGCAACAGGCTGCTTCTCGCCCTTGCCTTCTGTGTACACACGGCTCTTGTCGATGCCCTTGGACTCCAGATAAGCCTTCACAGCTTGAGCACGACGCTCGGACAGCTTCTGGTTATAGGCGTCGGAACCCACGGAGTCGGTGTGACCCACAGCAACAATCACTTCCAAATTGATGCCTTGCACCTTGGAAGCCAGATCGTCCAGCTTGGCCTTGCCTTCGGGCTTCAGGACAGATTTGTCGAAGTCGAAGAAAGCGTCAGCAGCGAAAGTCACTTTCGATGCTGTAGCAGCTGGAGCTACAGGTGCTGCAGGTGCTGCAGCAGCAGGAGCAGGTTGAGCAGCCTTCACCAGAGCACCGTCGCAACCTTCAGCAGCGGTAGCAGGTGTCCAGTTGGCATCGCGCCAGCACAGCTCATTGGTACCGTTCTTCCAGACCAATTCGCCAGTACCGTTTTGCCAGTTGTCGATGGTCTTACCGCCGTCGGCGGCCTTCACTTGGGCGCCAGCAGCAGTAGCCAGAGCCGCAGTTGCAAACAGGATCGCTACTTTGTTCAGTTTCTTCATGGTTCTCCTCTTGGGGATTAAGCCGCAGTCAAGCTGCGAAATTCATGGACGTCATTAGTGACTATCACCAAGAACGCTGGAAATCATTGTGCCATACGGAATATTCGAATGGCGCGCTAGTGCAACGCCTTGAGGTAGGACAAAAGCGGAATGCCAATTAGTTGTTGCCTAGCCGCAACAATGCATTGCATCTAAAATGATCCACTTCGTCGTCATCGCATAACCCTGCACAACTACATGACCCAGTTTGCCAAAGAAACTTTGCCTATCAGCCTAGAAGAGGAAATGCGCCGCAGCTACCTTGATTACGCGATGAGCGTGATTGTGGGCCGCGCCCTCCCCGACGCGCGCGATGGCTTGAAGCCGGTGCATCGACGTGTGCTGTATGCCATGCACGAACTCAACAACGACTGGAACCGCCCTTACAAGAAATCGGCGCGTATCGTTGGTGACGTGATCGGTAAATACCACCCGCACGGTGACAGTGCGGTGTACGACACGATCGTGCGTATGGCGCAAGACTTCTCGCTGCGTCACATGCTGGTGGATGGCCAAGGTAACTTTGGCTCGGTCGACGGCGACAGCGCAGCGGCCATGCGTTACACGGAAATTCGTTTGTCTAAGATCGCCCACGAAATGCTGGGCGATATCGACAAGGAAACCGTGGATTTTGGCCCCAACTATGACGGCTCCGAAAGCGAACCGCTGACGCTTCCAGCCCGCCTGCCCAATTTGCTGGTGAACGGCTCGGCCGGTATTGCCGTGGGCATGGCCACGAACATTCCGCCCCACAACCTGAATGAAGTGGTGGATGCATGCTTGCACCTGCTGCACCACCCAGAAGCCAGCGTGGACGATTTGATGGAAATCGTGCCAGCGCCTGATTTCCCCACCGCCGGCATCATCTACGGCATCAACGGCGTCAAGGAAGGCTATCGCACCGGCCGTGGTCGCGTGGTGATGCGTGCCAAGGTGCACTTTGAGGACATCGATCGTGGCCAGCGCCAGGCCATCATCGTTGATGAGCTGCCCTATCAAGTCAACAAAAAGACGCTGCAAGAGCGCATGGCCGAGTTGGTGCACGAGAAGAAAATTGAAGGCATCAGCCACATCCAGGACGAGTCCGACAAGTCCGGCATGCGCCTGGTGATCGAACTCAAGCGCGGCGAAGTGCCGGAGGTGGTGCTGAACAACCTGTACAAGCAGACCCAGCTGCAAGACACCTTCGGCATGAACATGGTGGCGCTGGTGGATGGCCAGCCCAAGCTGTGCAACCTGAAGGATCTGGTCCAGGTCTTCTTGCAGCACCGCCGCGAAGTGGTCACCCGCCGCACGGTGTTTGAGTTGCGTAAGGCGCGCGACCGCGGTCACGTGCTGGAAGGCTTGGCCGTGGCACTGGCCAACATCGACGACTTCATCGCCATCATCCGCAACGCCCCCACCCCCCCGGTGGCCAAGGCCGCATTGATGGAAAAATCGTGGGACAGCAAGCTGGTGCGCGAAATGCTCACCCGCACCCGCGAAGACGGTGGCGTGGTCAACGCCGACGACTACCGCCCCGAGTCGCTGGAAAAGGAATTCGGTCTGGGACAAGACGGCCTATACCGCCTGTCCGATACGCAAGCGCAAGAAATCTTGCAGATGCGTCTGCAGCGCCTGACCGGGCTGGAGCAAGACAAGATCGTGGCCGAGTACCGCGACATCATGTCCACCATCGAAGACTTGCTGGACATTCTGGCCAAGCCAGAGCGTGTGTCCGTCATCATTGGTGATGAGCTGTCCGCCGTAAAGGCCGAATTTGGTCAGTCCAAAAAGGGCGAGCGCCGCTCTACCATTGAGTACAGCGCGCAAGACCTCTCGACCGAAGACCTGATCACGCCCACCGACATGGTGGTCACGCTCAGCCACACCGGCTACATCAAGAGCCAGCCCCTGTCCGAATACCGCGCGCAAAAGCGTGGTGGTCGCGGCAAGCAAGCCACACAGACCAAGGAAGACGACTGGATCGACCAGCTGTTTATCGCCAACACGCACGACTATCTGCTGTGCTTCTCCAACCGTGGCCGCATGTACTGGCTCAAGGTCTGGGAAGTGCCCTCGGGCTCGCGCAACTCGCGTGGCCGCCCAATCGTCAACATGTTCCCGCTGCAAGAAGGCGAGAAGATCAACGTAGTGCTGCCGCTCACGGGCGACAACCGCACCTTCCCCGAAGATCATTACGTCTTCATGGCCACCAGCATGGGCACCGTTAAAAAGACGGCGCTGACCGAGTTCAGCAACCCGCGCAAGGCCGGCATCATTGCCGTGGGCCTGGACGAAGGCGACTTCCTGATTGGTGCGGCACTGACCGACGGCAAACACGACGTGATGCTGTTCTCGGACGGCGGCAAGGCGGTGCGCTTTGACGAAAACGATGTGCGCCCAATGGGCCGCAATGCGCGCGGTGTGCGCGGCATGAACATCGACGACACCCAAAGCGTGATCGCGATGTTGGTCGCAGAAGCCGAAGGTGAACCTAGTGCAGAAGGCTCCGAGGGAGCTGTGGTAGGTGCACAAAGCGTGCTAACTGCCACCGAAAACGGTTACGGCAAGCGCACCCACATCAGCGAATACACCCGCCACGGCCGTGGCACCAAGGGCATGATTGCCATCCAGCAGTCCGAGCGCAACGGCAAGGTCGTGGCCGCCACGTTGGTGGCTGCCGAAGACGAAATCATGCTGATCACCGACAAGGGCGTGCTGGTGCGCACCCGGGTCGCCGAGATCCGCGAGATGGGCCGCGCCACCCAGGGTGTCACGCTGATGGCACTGGACGAAGGCGCCAAGCTGATTGGCCTGCAGCGCATTGCGGAAAACGATGCCGCGGGCGCAGATGCAGAAGGTGACGGAGACGGTGAAGCCGACAACAGCGCGGCACCAGATACCACCGCCGAGCAATAAAGCACGACACCCCACTGCGCAGGCCGTGGGGTGTTTTTTCACCTAAGATAGCTTTTTTGATAGCTGCCAGCGCGGACATGTTCTGCACTGGCGCGTGATTTGACTGTAAGAACGATGAGCCGCCCTTTCAATTTCTCCGCAGGCCCCGCCGCCATTCCTGAAGAAGTCCTGCAGCAAGCTGCTGCCGAAATGCTCAACTGGGGCGGCTCGGGCATGGGCGTGATGGAGATGAGCCACCGCGGCAAAGAGTTCATCAGCATCTACGAAGCGGCAGAAGCCGATCTGCGCGAGTTGCTGGCCGTGCCCAGCAATTTTCACATCCTATTCATGCAAGGCGGCGGCTTGGCTGAAAACGCCATCGTTCCGCTGAATCTCTCCCAAGGTGGCGCGGTAGACTTTGTGGTCACGGGCAGCTGGAGCCAAAAGTCCTACAAGGAAGCCGCCAAGTACGCCAGCAGCCGGCTGGCCGCCAGCGGCGAAACCAGTGGTTTCACCAGCGTGCCTGATGCCTCTACCTGGCAGATTGGCGCTGATGCGCAGTACGTGCACCTGTGCAGCAACGAAACCATCCACGGCGTGGAATTCCAGGAGTTACCCGATTTAAAGGCGCTGGGCTGCGATGCGCCGCTGGTGATTGATTTTTCGTCCAACGTGGCCTCGCGCGCGCTGGACTGGAGCCGCGTGGGCCTGGCCTTTGGCGGCGCGCAAAAGAACATTGGCCCGGCGGGCCTGACTATCGTCATCGTGCGCGACGATTTGCTGGGCCGCGCGCTGGACATCTGCCCCTCGGCCTTCAACTACAAGACCGTGGCCGACAACCAGTCCATGTTCAACACCCCGCCCACCTGGGGCATTTACATGGCGGGTTTGACCTTCCAGTGGCTCAAGCGCCAGCGCGAAGGTGATCTGACCGGCGTTGCCGCGATGGAAGCACGCAACCAAGCCAAGGCCGAATTCTTCTACAGCTACTTGGACAATTCCCAGCTGTATGTGAACAAGGTGGATGCCGCTTATCGCTCGCGCATGAACATTCCGTTTTTCCTGCGCCAAGAAAACCGCAACGAGGCTTTCCTGGCAGGCGCCAAGGAGCGTGGCCTGCTGCAGCTCAAGGGCCACAAGTCGGTCGGCGGCATGCGCGCCAGCCTGTACAACGCTATGCCGATGGCAGGTGTGCAAGCTTTGGTGGCATACATGCAAGACTTTGAGCGCACCAGCGCCTGAAGCCCACCCAGCAAACCAGACATTCAAAATTAAGAGCTGCCGGCGCTTTCTTCACAAAGACTTCAGACATAAATCTATCTGAAACCCTTTAAAAACAAGCGCTAGCTGCTCTGCTTTTTTCGAGGAAGCCATGAGCACAGAACCCCAAGCCACGCCAGAGCTGCTGCAGTTGCGCAACCAGATTGACAGTCTGGACAAACAGTTGCTGGAGCTGGTCAACCAGCGCGCCCTTGTGGCCGAGCAAGTGGGTGAGCTGAAGAAAAAAGAAGGCTCCACCTTTTTTCGCCCGGACCGCGTGGCACAGGTGATCGAGAAGATCAAAACCTATAACCCCGGCCCGCTCAAAGGCGCGCACGTGGCCGCCATCTGGCGCGAGATCATGTCTGCCTGCCTGGCGCTGGAATCGCCCCAACGCGTGGCCGTGCTAGGCCCTGAAGGCACATTTACCGAGGAAGCCGCCGTGCAGTACTTTGGTGGCGCGGCAGACTTTCTGTACTGCAACACCTTCGAGGAAGTCTTTCACGCCACGGCCGCCGGCAGCGCCCAGTACGGCGTGGTGGGCGTCGAGAATTCCACCGAGGGCGTGGTGAACCGCACGCTCGACATGTTCCGCAACACGCCTTGCCACATCGTGGGCGAGGTCAGCCTGCTGATACGCCACCACCTGCTGCGCAGCACCAACACGCTGGAAGGGATTGAGGTGGTGGCCGCACATCCCCAGGCCCTGGCGCAATGCCACGCCTGGCTGTCCCAGCACCTGCCGCACGCCGAGCGCCGACCGGTCGAAAGCAACGCCGAAGGCGCACGTCTGGCTGCACAAAACCCCACCTGGGCCGGCATCAGCAGCGAACGCGCCGCGCAGCAGTTTGGCCTGCACATCGTCAGCCACGCGATTCAGGACGACGCCTACAACCGCACACGCTTTGCCATCATCTGCCTGCCGCACACGCTGGCCACGCCCGCGCCCACCGGCAAGGACTGCACCAGCTTGGTCATCTCCGTGCCCAATCGCCCCGGCGCCGTGCACGATTTGCTGGTGCCTCTGAAGACGCACGGCGTGTCCATGACGCGTTTTGAATCGCGCCCCGCGCGCACCGGCCAGTGGGAGTATTACTTCTACATTGACCTGGAAGGCCACCCCGCCCAGCCCAACGTGGCGGCGGCACTGAGCGAGTTGCAAGCGCTGTCGGCGTTCTACAAAGTGCTGGGCACCTACCCGACCCCGGCTTAAGGACGCTGCGCCATGTTTGAACAGTTAGGACTGATTGGCTGCGGCCTGATGGGCGGCTCGTTTGCACTGGCTTTGAAAAAAGCAGGCCTGGTACAACGTGTCGTGGGCTACAGCAAGTCCCCCACCACCACTGCCCGCGCCCTGCAAATGGGGGTGATTGATGTGGAAGCGCCCTCGGCCTTGCTGGCCGCTGCCGGCGCCGACCTGGTGCTGCTGGCCGTGCCTGTGGGCGCCACCGCAGCCACACTCAAATCCATCAAGCACTTGGTCACGCCCCAGATGCTGATCATGGATGTCGGCTCCACCAAAGGCGACGTCGTGCAAGCGGCACGCAATGCGCTGGGCAACCAGATCGCCAGTTTTGTGCCCGCCCACCCCAATACCGGCAAAGAAGTGGCAGGCGTAGCCCATGCCGATGCCGACTTGTACCGGGGCGCCAAAGTCATATTGACCCCCACCGAGCGCACCCTCACCAGCCATTTGCACAAAGCGCAGGCGCTGTGGACGGCGCTGGAATGCGATGTGCGCGTGATGTCCCCCGAGACGCACGACGCAGCCTTTGCCGCCGTCAGCCACCTGCCCCATATGCTGGCGTTTGCCATGATGCAAAGCGTGATGCGCCAGCCGCAAGCAGATGCCTTTCTGAGCATTGCAGGCCCCGGCTTTCGTGACTTCACCCGCATTGCAGCGGGCGACCCCAAGATGTGGCGCGACATTTTGCTGGCCAACAAAACCGAGGTGCTGGCCCAAGCCGCACAGTTCAAGCACGCCGTGCAAGCTTTTGAAGACGTGCTGCAATCGGACAATGCCCAGGCCTTGGAAGACATGATTACCTTGGCCAGCGCAGCACGCGCGCAATGCCGCTTCAATGCGCCGCAAACTGCTGCCCATGGCGCGCCCGACCCCGCCGCCGCCTGACCCCCTCTTTTTTTGCCTGTTTGCGCATGTACACCACCGCTTTCCTTGACCTTCCACACCTGGCCTCGGCCTGCGGCAGCGTACAGCTGCCCGGCTCCAAGAGCATCTCTAACCGCGTGCTGCTGCTGGCGGCTTTGAGCCAAGGCACCACCACCGTGCACGACCTGCTCGACTCCGACGACACCCGCGTCATGCTCCAAGCCTTGCAGCACATGGGCTGCGTGGTGGAACCTTCTGCGGTGGTTGCGGGCCAGCCGCTGCGCATTACCGGCATCGACGGTTTTTTGCCCAACAACGCTCGGGGCCAGCTGTTTTTAGGCAACGCTGGTACTGCCATGCGCCCACTGACGGCTGCCTTGGCGGTGCTGGGGGGCAGTTTTGAGATGACGGGCATTCCCCGCATGTACGAGCGCCCGATTGGCGACCTGGTCGATGCGCTGCGCCAGCTGGGCTGCAAGATTGATTACCTGAAAAACGAGGGCTTTCCGCCGCTGCACATCGGCCAGCCCGACTTCAGCCAGCTCAGTGATGCCCCCATTCAGGTACGTGGCGATGTCTCCAGCCAGTTCCTGACCTCGCTGCTGATGGCGCTGCCACTGCTGGCCACAAACCGCGCAATCACCATTGAAGTAGTGGGCGAGCTGATCTCCAAGCCCTACATCCACATCACGCTGGAGTTGCTGGCACGCTTTGGTATTACGGTGCGCAACGACAACTGGCAGCGCTTTGTGATCCCCGCAGGCAGCCGCTACCAGTCCCCCGGTGATATCCACGTCGAGGCTGACGCCTCGTCCGCTAGCTACTTCATAGCACTTGGCGCAATAACAGCGTGCGATAGCAGCCAAAATGCTTCGCAAAATGGCATCCAAGTGCTGGGCGTGGGCAAAGACTCCATCCAGGGCGATATCCGCTTTGTGGAAGCCGCCCAGGCCATGGGTGCCCAGGTGACCAGCGGCCCCAACTGGCTGCACATCGCGCGCGGCGTCTGGCCCCTCAAGGCAATTGACCTCGATTGCAACCACATCCCCGATGCCGCCATGACGCTGGCTGCCATGGCCTTGTACGCCGATGGAACCACCACGCTGCGCAACATTGCCAGCTGGCGCGTTAAAGAAACTGACCGCATCGCCGCCATGGCCTGCGAGTTGCGCAAACTGGGCGCCACCGTGGAGGAAGGCCAAGACTTCATCCGCATTACGCCACCTGCATCACCTGTGGATTGGAAAGCCGCCAGCATCCACACCTATGACGACCACCGCGTGGCCATGTGCTTTTCGCTGGCAGCCTTCAACCCCGCAGGGCTGCCCGTACGCATTGAAGATCCAAAGTGCGTAGCCAAAACCTTCCCGGACTATTTCGAAGCATTGTTCAGCGTGTCCCAAGCCTCCCAACCCGCACCTGTCATCTGCATCGATGGCCCTACTGCCTCGGGCAAAGGCACCATCGCCGCCCTTGTGGCCGAAAAACTGGGCTTTGCGCTGCTGGACTCTGGCGCGCTTTACCGGATTACCGGACTGGCAGCTTCGCGCGCAGGCATCGACATCACAGAGACCAACGCCCCAGCCATTGCAGACCTTGTGCGCAGCAAGGCTATTACCTTCACGCCAGACCACCGTGTGCTGCTCGATGGCAATGACATCTCCTTGGCAATCCGTACCGAAGAAGCCGGCATGAATGCCTCGCGCGTGGCCGTTTTCCCGGCAGTGCGCCAAGCGCTGCTGCAAGTGCAGCGCGATTTCCGCCGGTTGCCCGGCCTGGTGGGCGATGGCCGTGACATGGGCACCGTCATCTTCCCAGATGCGCCTTTGAAGGTCTACTTGACGGCCACCGCCGAATGCCGCGCAGAAAGGCGTTACAAGCAATTGATTTCCAAAGGGCTTTCTGCTAATATGGCAGACCTTTTGGCGGATCTTCAGGCTCGCGACGCGCGCGATATGCATCGCGCAGCAGCGCCCCTGAAGCCCGCCGAAGATGCTCTTTACCTCGACAACTCCAGCGGCACGATCGATGGGTCCGTGCAACAGGTGTTGACGTGGTGGGAGCAACGCCAGCCTTTTACCGCCAGCGCGTAAGCACTGGAGAGAGAAAACTGGCCCTGGCCCTGGCCCGCACACCACATTCGCGCCGTTGACGCACTGGTGCTGCGGTTGTCTAACCTTTAACCCCGCAGGCTTTTTACCTGCAACCTCCGCTTACAGCCATAAAAACGCGCAGCAATCGTGCTACCGGAAACCTGTACGCGGACAAGGAACTACATGTCTGAATCTTTTGCCGCCCTATTTGAAGAATCGTTGCAACGCACTGAAATGCGTCCCGGCGAAGTTATTACCGCTGAAGTTGTGCGCGTTGAGCACAACTTCGTGGTGGTGAACGCTGGCTTGAAGTCGGAAGCTTATGTGCCAATCGACGAATTCAAGAACGACCAGGGCGAAATCGAAGTGCAAGTGGGCGACTTTGTGTCCGTTGCCATTGGCTCGATTGAAAACGGCTACGGCGACACCATCCTGTCGCGTGACACCGCCAAGCGTCTGGCTTCCTGGCTGTCGCTGGAAAAGGCGCTGGAATCTGGCGAATTCGTGACCGGCACCACCTCCGGCAAGGTCAAGGGCGGCCTGACTGTGCTGGTCAACGGCATCCGCGCATTCTTGCCCGGTTCGCTGATCGACACACGTCCCGTTAAGGATCTGACTCCTTACGAAAACAAGACCCTGGAATTCAAGGTCATCAAGCTGGATCGCAAGCGCAACAACGTGGTGCTGAGCCGCCGCGCTGTGGTGGAAGCTTCCATGGGCGAAGAGCGCGCCAAGCTGATGGAAACCCTGAAGGAAGGCGCTATCGTGCAAGGCGTGGTCAAGAACATCACCGAATACGGTGCGTTCGTGGACCTGGGCGGCATCGATGGTCTGCTGCACATCACCGACATGGCATGGCGTCGCGTGCGTCACCCATCCGAAGTGGTGACAGCTGGCCAAGAAATCATGGCCAAGATCCTGAAGTTCGACACCGAGAAGAACCGCGTGTCCTTGGGTCTGAAGCAAATGGGCGACGACCCATGGATGGGCGTTGCACGTCGCTACCCCTCCGCTACTCGCCTGTTCGGCAAGGTCACCAACATCGCTGACTACGGCGCATTCGTGGAACTGGAACCCGGCATCGAAGGCCTGGTGCACGTTTCCGAAATGGACTGGACCAACAAGAACATCGCTCCCTCCAAGCTCGTGTCTTTGGGCGACGAGGTGGAGGTCATGGTTCTGGAAATCGACGAAGACAAGCGTCGCATCTCCTTGGGCATGAAGCAATGCAAGGCCAACCCATGGCAAGACTTTGCACAGAACACCAAGCGCGGCGACCGCGTGAAGGGCCCCATCAAGTCCATCACCGACTTCGGCGTGTTCGTGGGTCTGGCTGCCGGTATCGACGGCCTGGTGCACCTGTCTGACCTGTCTTGGAACGAAACCGGCGAAGCCGCCGTGCGTAACTACAAGAAGGGCCAAGAAGTTGAAGCCATCGTGTTGGGCGTGGACGTCGAGCGCGAGCGCATCTCCCTGGGCATCAAGCAACTGGACAGCGACCCCTTCACCACATTCACTACCGTGAATGACAAGGGCCAGATCGTGACCGGTAAGGTCAAGACTGTGGACGCCAAGGGCGCTGAAATCGATCTGGGCGACGACATCGTGGGTTACCTGCGCGTGTCCGAGCTGTCCCGCGATCGCGTGGAAGATGCTCGTTCCGTCCTGAAGGAAGGCGACGAAGTGACTGCTGTGGTGATCAACGTGGATCGCAAGACCCGCAACATCCAGCTGTCCATCAAGCAAAAGGACATGGTTGAACAGCAAGAAGCCATGGCTTCCCTGTCGGCTCAGTCCTCCAAGGAAAATGCCGGTACAACCAGCCTGGGTGCTCTGCTGCGCGCCAAGCTGGACGCCGACAAGTAATAAGTCTTTGACAACTGCTCACGATTGAGCAGTTTCCAAGACCCCCGGCGGGCGCTGTCAAAGCGCCCGTCGTTTTTTCCAAGTACCGTTCTTGGGATGATTGCTTCATGACCCGATCTGATTTAGTTGAAGAGTTGGCAGCCCGTTTTGCCCAACTCACCCAGCGTGACGCCGAGCACGCCGTCAAAACCATTCAAGACGCCGTCAGCGACGCCTTGGTGCAAGGCCAGCGCATTGAAATTCGTGGTTTTGGCAGCTTCTCTGTCTCTCGTCGCCCTGCCCGTATTGGGCGCAATCCACGCAGCGGCGAATCAGTGCATATTCCCGAAAAGCGTGTGCCTCACTTCAAGCCCGGCAAGGCCTTGCGCGAAGCCGTGGACTTTCAAACCCCTCCTGCACAGCCTGCAGCCCCTGCTGCAGACTAAGGCAATCACCAGCAAACATGCCGTGATTGCCCGCCAGCCCGCCGGTGCGCCTAAAATTCAAGGCAACATGGAAGGGCTCGCATGAAATATCTGCTGTGGCTGCTCAAGGCAGCCATTTTTTTCACCCTGTTTGCCTTCGCGCTCAACAACCAGCAAACCGTCACCGTGCACTTTTTCTTTGGCACGTTCTGGCAAGCACCGCTGGTGCTGGTGGTACTTGCAGCATTTGTAGGCGGTCTGATTGCAGGTGTGCTGGTCATGGTGCCGCGCTGGTGGAAACACCGCAGCACCGCGGCCAAACTGAGCCAGCCTGCGGCCCCTGAAGACGCCGCAGCGGCCACCACCTCTCCTGACCCACTTCCTCCGACCATCCATGGACTTTGATCTCAGCTGGATTCTTCTGGGGCTGCCCCTGGCTTTTGTGCTGGGCTGGCTGGCCTCGCGCATGGATTTGCGCCAAGTGCGCCAAGACAACCGCCAAGCACCCAAAGCCTATTTCAAGGGTCTGAACTTTTTGCTCAACGAGCAGCAAGACAAAGCGATTGACGCCTTCATCGAGGCCGTGCAAAACGATCCCGAGACTGCGGACCTGCACTTCGCCTTGGGCAACTTGTTTCGCCGCCGTGGTGAATACCACCGCGCCGTGCGCGTGCACGAGCACCTGCTCTCGCGTGCAGATTTAAGCCGTGAAGACCGTGACCGCGCCCAGCACGGCCTGGCGCAAGACTTTCTGAAAGCGGGCCTGCTCGATCGTGCCGAAGAGGCCCTGCGCCGCCTTGAAGGCTCTGCCTACGAAGCCGAAGCACGCCTGGCCCTGCTGGCGATTTACGAGCGCTCACGCGATTGGGAGCAGGCGGCCGAGATTGCCCGCCGCATGCAGACAGCCAACCAAGGCGATTTCAGCGGGCGCTTGGCCCACTACCTGTGCGAGCAAGCGACTGAACAAGCCAGCCACGCCCAGCTGGACACCGCCCACCAACTGCTGCAGGAGGCGGTGCGCATTGCCCCGCAAACACCACGCCCCCGCATTGAGCTGGCGCGTATTCAGCACCGGCTGAACCAGTCGCACGCTGCTTGGCAGACGCTGCAAACCTTGGCACAAACCACGCCCCAGGGTCTGCCACTGGCAGCACCGCTGATGCTGGAAGTGGCTGCCGCCACGGGCCAGCAAGACGCTGCCGCGCAACTGCTGCGCGCACGCTATGCGCAAATGCCCTCGCTGGATTTGCTGGACGCGCTGGTGGCCCTGAACACCGTGCCCCGCGACAGTGATAGCCAAAGCCGTGACTGGTATGTGCAGCACTTGGCCAAAGAGCCGTCGTTGGTGGCTGCCACCAAATGGCTGGCTGGCGAGAAACTGGAGCACGAAGAGCACCACCCTGCCGTACAAAAAGCATTGGAACACGCCAGCAAGCCACTCAGCCGCTACCGCTGCGCCGCTTGCGGCTTTGAAGCACGCCAGCATTTCTGGCATTGCCCCGGCTGCCAAAGCTGGGACAGCTACCCCGCACGGCGCGTCGAAGAGCTGTAAACCACATACATCAAAAATAAGAGCTGCCACCGCTGTAATTGCAACGCTTTCCGATAGAAAACACAGGGAAAGTCAGCAAAGATCAGCGCTAGCAGCTCTTTTTTTATGTGTTGCCAGCCACGCTCTGCAAGCTGCTCCCCCAGAAAGATCACCCCTCTGCGCTGCCAATGCAAGCACCGCCGCGTACCGCATTGCGCCACATACAGCGGGGGGTGCAGAATGCGCACGCGGCGCCTGCTGCACCAGCACATACCAACACATCACCGGTGCAGCGCGCCTTGGTTGCTCTGAGCCCCACTTTGCGTCATGCTGCAGGTCATGACTGTGCCCCCCACCCTGCTCATCGTCTACCACTCGCACACCGGCGGTACGCTGCAAATGGTGCATGCGCTGCAGCAAGGCGCACAGCAAGCAGCCGAGGCGCTGCACGTGCGCCTGCTGCATGCCAGCGATGCACACACCAAAGATGTGCTGCAAGCCGATGCCTATGTGTTTGCCACGCCAGAAAACTTGGCTGCCGTCAGCGGCTTGCTCAAAGACTTTTTTGACCGCACCTACTATGGCGCGCTCGACCACATCCAAGGCAGGCGCTATGCCACGCTCATTTGTGCAGGCAGTGATGGCAGCAACGCGGCGCGGCAAATCGCCCGCATTGCCACGGGCTGGCGCCTCCAAGCCGTGGCCGAACCCCTGATTGTCTGCACCCATGCGCAAACACCGGAGGCGATTGCCGCCCCCAAGCAGATTGCAGAGGCCGACTTGCAACCCTGCCGCGACCTGGGCGCGAGCCTGGCGGCCGGTCTGGAAATGGGTATTTTTTGAGTGGAAACAGCACCGCATCAATCCGCGCAGCGCTAGCAGTAGCAAGTTCAACCGCAGCCAAGACCGCACACCCTATGCACTGCGTGCAGTGCCGGTGCGATGCTTCTACGCGGCCATCGTCCAACCCAACATTCAAAGACCGCACACCAAGCAGCGCGCTGGCTGCGGGCTGTATCTCCAGCAACATCCACAGCCCCCTCTTGTGGGCAAGCACCCTGCAAGTGCGCAGGCTTGCTGCAAGCTGGCACGCAAACAAGAATCTCGCCCAGCAAGCACTTGCAAAAACATAGCTATCAGCGCATACGTACATTACGCCAGCAGCCTATTTCCCTCTCATAGCGTACGAGCGCGTTCAGACTTTTTGCCCTGTGCACGCCGCGCGCTGGTGCATAGTGGCGCCCATGCAATTGAATCCGCGTTTTGGCCCGCACTTGCGGCTTATTGGTATGGCCGTGTTGTGGGGCGCTTCGTGGCCTGCGGGGCGCATCATTGCGCAGTCGATGCCGCCTTTGGCGGGGGCGAGCTTGCGTTTTTTGCTCGCGGCCCTGGTGCTCATCCCGTGGTTGTATTGGGCCGGTGGCTTGCAACAGCTCAAAAACTGGAGTGCTCAGCGCTGGTTGGGTATGGCCGCAGCGGGCGCCACCGGGGTTTTGGGCTATGCAGCGTTTTTTTTATCGGGCTTGCAGCACCTGCCTGCGGGCAAAGCCGCGCTGGTCATCACTCTCAACCCGGTCATGACACTGCTGATGGCAGCCTGGATTTTCAAGGAACGCATAAATACCATCATCGCCACCGGCATGGCACTGGCGATTGCGGGCGCCGTGGTCGTGCTCTCACACGGGCAACCTGCAACCCTGCTGCAAGGCGCCATGGGGGTGGGCGAGTTGCTGATTCTGGGCTGCGTGGTGTGCTGGGTGCTCTACACCCTGATTGGCCGCTGGATGCTCACGGGCGTTGATGCCCTGTCGACCACCACCGTCACCAGCACCATCGGTGCCTGCATGTTGCTGGCAGCCAGCCTGGTGGTAGAAGGCCCGAGCGCCTTGACCAGCGCTGTACACAGCGGCACCACCGCCTGGATCGCACTGCTTTTTCTCGCTTTTGGCGCCACTGCGCTGGCTTACGCGTGGTACTTTGATGGCGTGAAGGCCCTGGGCGCGGGGGCTGCATCCGGCTACATCACACTGGTGCCTTTGTTTGGCGTGCTGATCTCGGCCTATTTGCTGGGCGAGACCATTGACACCCCCATGCTGCTGGGTGGCGCCATGGCCATCACGGGCACGGCCATCATGCATTGGGGCCGCACCCGACATTAAGCATGCGCCTGGATTGCCGCCAGCGCAGCCATCCAGGATGGGTGACATTGCACGGCGCACTGCCATTGAGGCCCCTGCGCAAACAGCACCAGCATTTGCTGCCCTGCTGCAAAAACGCATGACCGCAGCCCTACGGCGCCAGCCGCTCTGCCCCAGCAACGTTGGCTCGTGGCGACACAGCCAAGACGTGACCTCCAAGCCCTCCGCGTTTAACCGTGATTGACAATTATTTAGAGTCAAAAAGTATGCTTTGCCAGGCGATGAAACGTTAAGTTTTTGCGCGCTGCTAAAATTTAGCGATTAAAAGCAATATTTTTTAAATGAATTTGAATAATTATTTCAATATTTATTTGAGTAAATATTTAGCATCTTATAAATCAATTAAAAACAGCAACCCAATCCAGTATTGGGATTTTATATGGATTCATCGGTCATCCCATCGACTACCGGCTTTGTGCACGGTGTGCCACGCCCCCGCCAAAGCGTAAAAAATGCCACCCAAGAAGTCAGCCACCAAGCAGACTTGTTGATGCTGATTTTGGTCAGCATCTCTGCCTTGCTGGCTTTACCTATTGCCTGGCACTATACGGATTTGAATGCGGCGCTGATTATCAGTCCCCTGCTCATTGCCGCTGCAGCCGGTATTTACTGGACTGCACGTGGCACAGCGTTTGCGCGCTATGCACTGCCGCTATTGCTCTGCGCCACCATTGTTTTGCAAATTCAGGTGTCGCTGGGCACCATTGAATTTCACTTTGGTGTGTTTGTGACGCTGGCGCTGGTCATGGTCTACCGCGAATGGCGTGTGGTGGTGGCGTGTGCAGCGTTCTTTGCGGTTCACCATTTTCTGTTTGACCGCCTGCAAGCTTGGGGCTATAGCATTTACTGCACCACAGAGGCTGATTTTCTCAAAATCATTTTGCATGCTGCTTTTGTGGTGGTGCAAACTGCGGTTGAGATTTTTATTCTCAAAAATATTGCACAATCTTTTTTGCAGGGCATTGAATTACAGGGACTGGTGCAAGCCATTCACCATGGTGATAAATTCAATTTACATATTGACCAAGAATCTGTGCAAACACCTTTGGCCAAAGATTTGAAAGCGATTATCTTGCAGCTGAACGACACGGTGCGTACCGTCACCCGCAGCGTGGCCCAGGTACACACGGCCAGCCAAGAAATTGAGCTGGGCAGCAATGATTTGTCTTCACGCACCGAAATGGCCTGCAGCGCCTTGGAAGAAACGGCCAATGCCGCCACGCGTGTGATGGCCACGGTGGAGCAGTCACGCACACTGGCTGCTGAGGCTGACGCCATGACGCGCCAGGCTGCGGATGCCGCGCACAAAGGCCAGACGGTGATGAGCGACTTGGCCCAAAGTATGGAATCCATCAGCGCCCAGTCCGGCAAAATTTCGGAAATTGTGGCGGTGGTAGACGGTTTGGCCTTCCAGACCAATATCTTGGCCCTTAACGCCGCCGTCGAGGCTGCACGCGCGGGCGAACAAGGCCGTGGTTTTGCGGTGGTGGCCGAAGAAGTACGCCGCCTGGCCCTGCGCTCTGCCGCATCGGCCAAGGAAATCCGGGAGCTGATTCAGACCTCGGAACAATCGATTGGCGTGGGTGCGGTGCAAAGCAAACAAGCCCTGGACGCCATGCAGGAGTTGCTCCAAGCGTCGCGCAACGTCACCAAGCACATGAGCGAGATCACCAGCGCCACCCACGAGCAAAGCACGGCCATGGCAGACATTAGCCGTGCCATTCACCAGCTGGAAAGCTCCATGTCACAAAACTCGGCCTTGGCCGAGCAGTCCAGCGCCGCAGCATCGAGCCTGCAAGACCAGACGGTGCAGATGGCGCACAGCGTCCAAGCTTTTAGAATTTGATAGCTGCTTACGCTCATAAAACAAAGGGTTTCAGGCAATTTCTACCTGAAACCCTTTTTTATTGCGCGCTGACAGCTCTTATTTTTACAGCTTCAAGCGCATGGTGATGTGGTCAATGCCCGCTTCGTCATACACCTCGCCTTCGGGCACAAAGCCAGCGCGGGCATAAAAGTTTTGTGCGTGCACTTGGGCATGCAGCACGGCCTCGCGGTCACCTCGGTCGCGGGCGGCTTGCACCAAAGCATCGAGCACCTGGCGCCCCAGCTGGCCGCCGCGCATCTCGCGCGCCACGGCCATCCGGCCAATACGGGCCACACCGGGCGCATCGCTGACCAGACGGCCGGTAGCAACCGGGTGGCCCAGGCGGTTCACGGCCACCACGTGGCGGCAGATGGGGTCAAACTCATCAATTTCGATCTCGCGCGGCACGCCCTGCTCTTTGACAAACACTTCCATGCGCAGGCGCTCTGCCAGGCGCCCCAGATCGTTCCAGTTGCCCGAGCGCAGTTGCACCATGTCTTCACCGGCTTCAAATGCGCTGAGCATGTCGCGCAGTTGCTGGGGCACGGGCTGGGGTTGCTGATCGGCATCGGCAAACACATACACCAGCTCTACGGTATTGAGCAGTTGCTGCCCGCGGAAGATGCCCGCCTCAAATTGCAGCGAGGTATTGCCTTGCTTGACGCAGCGGATGCCCACGTCCAGCACATCGCCCATCTGGGCCGATGCGTGGTAGGTGGTGGTGGCCTTTTTCACAAACAACTCGCCACCCAGCGCGCCCCAGCTTTGTGCGTAAGGCATGGCCATTTGCTTCCAGTACTCGGTCACCGCCACATCGGCATACATCAGGTAATGGGCGTTGAAGACGATTTTTTGGGCATCCACTTCTGCCCAGCGCACGCTCAGGCGCTGGTGGCAACGAAAATCTTGGGGGCGCATAAAGAAGGCTTTCTTTCTTATTTATCTACTTGTCAACAACGGGCGATGTGCCCAGGGCAGCACGCAAAGCGGCTGCAATCGCAGCATGGGCCTGGCGTGCCTCGGCAATCACACGGCCCATTTTGATGAATTCGTGCGTCACGCCTTTGTAGATTTCCAGCTCTACCGCAACTCCCGCCATGCGCAGCATGTCGGCGTATTGCACGCCTTCATCCACCAGCGGGTCCAGCTCCGCCAAACACACCAGCGCCGGGGCAACGCCTTCCACGTCATGGGCCAGCAGCGGGGCAAAACGCCAGTCTTCGCGGTCGGCGGCGGTGCGCACATAGTTGTCAAAAAACCATTGGATGCCTGCGCGCTCCAGCACCAGGCCGTGCGCATAGGCAAAGTGCGAGTCGGTATCTTGGTGGGCACAGGTGCCGGGGTATATCAGCACCTGCAACTGCAGCGGCAGGCCCGCATCGCGCGCCAGCAAGGCGCACGATGCGGCCAAAGTACCACCAGCGCTGTCGCCGCCCACAGCCATGCGGGTGCTGTCCAGCCCCAGGCTGGCACCATGCTGCGCCAGCCACTGCAAGGCATCCCACGCATCGTTGCTGGCGGTGGGAAACTGGTGCTCTGGCGCCAAGCGGTAGTCCAGCGACACGACCGCACAGCCTGCCTGATGGGCCAACTCCCGGCACAGCACGTCGTGCGTGGCCACGCTGCCAATCGTGAATCCGCCGCCGTGCAGGTATAGCAGCACCGGCAGCGCACCCTCGGCCTGCGCACGCGGCGCATACAGGCGGGCAGGCAGTGCGTGCCCGTCGCGTGCAGGAATCCGCACATCTTCTACGCGGGGCAAGGGGGCGGGCGTAATTTCCAGCACCCCGGCCCCGGCTTCGTACGCTGCGCGCGCTTGCTGCGGAGTCAAGGTGTGCAAATGGGGCCGATTGGCGCGTGCCATGCGGCGCAATACGTCACGCATGGCGGGGGTTAAGGGGTGGTGGAGTTCGTGTTCTTCGTTCACAACAGGGCACCAGCGTCTGCGCTGGTTTAGGGGCAATCACAAAGCTGCACATCATGCAGCAATCACAGCGCGGTTGCAGCCCAATGGCTTGTCCCTTGGGTGACGCGCTGCGCCTGCCACTCAGGGTTGACGGGGTGTTCATGGCCCCGCTGCTGCTCCACACTGCCCGCCATTGCAAACACGGTGCTTGGAGTGAAAAGATGGCTTTTATCAACTACGTCACGCAAATTCAGTTCGACTTTGGCGCCGTGCGCCTGCTGGCACAGGAGTGCCAGCGCGTGGGCATCGCCCACCCTTTGGTGGTGACCGATGCTGGCGTCAAAGCAGCAGGCGTGCTGCAAAAAGCACTGGATGCCCTGGGCAATATGCCCGTGACCGTCTTTGATGCCACGCCCAGCAACCCCACCGAGGCCGCCGTGCGCGCAGCCGCCCAGCTCTACCAGCAGCAGGGCTGCGACGGACTGATCGCCGTGGGCGGGGGCAGCGCGATTGACTGTGCCAAGGGCGTAGCGATTGCCGCCACCCACCCCGGGCCACTGACCACCTATGCCACCATCGAAGGCGGCTCTCCCCGCATCACCGAGGCGGTAGCCCCCATCATTGCCGTACCCACCACCAGCGGCACCGGCAGCGAGGTAGCACGTGGCGCCATCATCATCGTCGACGGCCACCGCAAGCTGGGCTTTCACAGCTGGCACCTGGTGCCCAAAGCCGCCATTTGCGACCCCGAACTCACCTACGGTCTGCCCCCCATGCTCACGGCCGCCACGGGCATGGATGCGATTGCCCATTGCATGGAAACCTTTATGTCTGCCGCGTTCAACCCACCGGCAGATGGTATTGCGCTGGATGGTCTGACCCGTGGCTGGGCCCACATTGAGCGCGCAACGCGCAACGGGCAGGATGCCGAGGCCCGCCGCCAGCTGATGAGTGCCAGCATGCAAGGCGCCATGGCGTTTCAAAAAGGCTTGGGCTGTGTGCACAGCCTCAGCCACAGCCTGGGCGGTGTGCAGCCACGCCTGCACCACGGCACGCTCAACGCCATGTTTTTGCCTGCAGTCGTCACGTTCAATGCGCAGGCGGAGTCCGTGCAACGCGAGCAACGCCTGGAAAAAATGGCCCACGCCATGGGTTTGACCAGCGCCAGCGACATTCCCGCAGCTCTGTCCGACATGAACGCCCGCCTGGGGCTGCCCAAGGGGCTGGCGGCCATGGGGGTAGAGCGGGCGTGGTTTGACCAAGTGATTGACGGCGCCCTGAAAGACCACTGCCACGGCACCAACCCACGCCTGGCCAGCGCGCAAGACTACGAAGCCATGTTGCAAGCCGCTATGTAAAATCATGGCCAAATTGGCGCTTCACGCTTACCCATCAAGCGCCACTCGCTATCTTTATTTGATGGAAATTACCAGAACGGGCAAGGGCTGCTCTCCATCACGCGCCTGCGCAGTGAGGCAGCAATCCGCAATGCGGTCTCATGCAGCCCTGCTGCCCTGCCCCTGGCTTTCACTGGCCGCGTCTTTGGCCGAATCAGCCAGATGCGCGGCACGCAGGCGCTCCACCAGATCCTCGGCCATCGCGTGCAGCACTTGCATCTCATCGTCCGCCAGCGTACGCGGTGCGTCGTGCATGATGCACAGCGTGCCCAAGACGTAGCCCTTGGTGGTCTTCAGCGGCACACCGGCATAGAACTTGACACCAGCACCCGCCAACGCGGGGTTGTCAGAAAAACGGGGATCACGCGCCACGTCTTCAACCACCAAGTCCGCGCTATCAAGCACCACGTACGAGCAAATCGATAAATCCCGGGGCAGCCCCGGCTGCGCGCCAGGGGGAGTGGTATTCGACAGCAAGCTGCCGGGGGTGTATACCCAGTCATGTCCGACCAAAGAGACCTGGGCGTACTTCACATTGAAAACGTTGGCTGCTTTGAGTACGGCCTCTTTGTACATTGGGGCATGCACAGGCAACAGCGCGCCGCTGTGCTCCAAAAACTGCACACGGGCCTCGTCATCCTCAGGCAAAGCGGCTGCCACATAACCCAAAGGAGCCGGATCGGGTGCCATCAACTGCGCCATGCGCAGCAACAGCTCGAGCACGCTGGTGGCCACGGCATCGGCCCCCAGCCGTTCCAGCGCCTGCTCTTGCAGCACGGCGGGGCCGCCATTCCACAACGTCAGCACCACCTTGAGCTGCGGATAGTGGCGGCGCACGCGACGCAGAATTTGCCGCACCAAGGCCTGCGGCTGCGCATGAAAGGTTGAGAGCACCAGCCACTGCGCCTGCCCCCAATCCGCCATTTCTTCAGGCCCCAGTGCTGGCGTTAACGCATGGCTGGCGCTGCGGGCCGGCACACCCTGCAGCTGTAAGCTGTGCGCCATCATGTCCGCAGCCAGCGCATCAATCTCCCAGCGGGCCCCCACGCACAGCACATGGGGCGCAGGGTTCACGGCCAGAGGTGGCTGCGCCGCCGGGAATTCTTCGGCCAGCTCTTCCAACACCGCCTCCCAGCCATTGGACAGCCGCAGGCGGTGCTCTGCTGTGGCATTTTCGGTATGGTGCTTATAGGCCAGTTGCAGGCTGGGCACGCCCACATCGGCATAAAAATCAGCCACAGCGCCTGCCTTGTCTTGGGCACTGGGCTTGGCAGGCAAACGCTGGGCAATATCGGCATGGGCCAGCTCAATCGCACCGTTCACATCGTCAGCCAGCAAGCGCTGGTACAAACGCTGCGGCGGATGGAGCACGGGCTCACTGCCCAGCAGCACCTCCATGAACTGCAAGCCCGGCAAATAGCGCCCCAGCACGAGGCAGCACACCGTCAAGGGGGTGGACAAAATCAGGCCAATCGGCCCCCACAAAGCCGTCCAGAAGGTGGCTGCCATGATGATGGCCAAGGTCGACAAGCCCGTGCTGGAGCCATACAGCCAGGGCTCTATGACGTTGTTGCTGATCAACTCCAGCACCAAGATCAAGCCCAGCGTCCACAGCAACATCTCCCAGCCCGGCGCCACCGCAAATGCCAATGTCAGCGGAAAAACGGCCGCAATCATCGGCCCCACATACGGCACAAAGCGCATGATAGTGGCCAACACACCCCACAAGAGCGCCCCAGGCACGCCAATGAGCCACAGCCCCGCCGCCATCGGGATGCCGTAGGTCACATTCACAATAAATTGCATGCGCAGGTATTTACCAATCCGAACTGAGGCCTCATCCAGCGCGTCTGTGGCAACGTGCAGGTTGCCACCGCCCATCAGGCGCAGCAGGCGATCACGCAGGCCATCGCGATCGAGCAAGATCAAAATCACAAACAGCAGCACGATGCCAATCATGGCCACGGGCTCACTGACCTTGTCTAACCACTGCACGACTTTCTCCAGTGGCTTGGGCTCATCGCGCACCACTACCACTTGCTGCACGCGCGGCGGGCGCTTTTCTGCCGCAGCAGCGGCCTTGGCAATTTCAGACTCCACCGTGCTGTAGGTTTTGATGGCCCCGTCCCACACACTCGGGCCGCTGCTAAGCGCACGCAAATTGCGCAGCTTTTGCTTGATGGTGTTTTGGTAGGTGGGCAAATCTGCACTCAAGCTCTGCACCTGCTTGCCTAGGTAAAAGCCGATTCCCGTCAGCGCCCCCAAAGCCAAAACCACCACCAGCAAAGTCGCCAGCATGCGCGACAGCCCCCAACGCTTCAAACGGGTGACCGCCGGGTCTAGCAAAAAACCCACCAGCACCGCCAAAGCCAGAGGAATCAGAATGTCACGGCCAAAATACAGCGCTGCAATGACGATGCTGGCAATCAGCAAACCGATGAGCCAGCGCAGGCCTGGCAATACCGCAGCCACTGCCTGCAAGCTGGCCACACTCTCACGGGGCTGGCGCAGCGACGCACGACTTTCCAGCACCAGTTGCGCTAGCGCTGCAGGGCTTTCAGGCGGGGTGACAGCATCGGCGGTGGCATCAGGAGGGACAGGCGGCAAAGGCGAGCGATCAGACATGGCGGTGCACAAAATCAAGGTGCCCAAGAATCGCACTGGCGCAGCCGCCCTGCCTGTCATCCTTTTACGCCAAGCGGCGACTGCCAATGTAGTCTTTTTGTGCTCTAGCGCTGATGCAGCAAGCGCTGGCTGCTATCAATACATGGACTGGTGCCAGTCGATGGCCTCTTGCTGCAAGACCACGTCCACATCCACGCCCAAGGCCAGCGCTACGTCCACTGGGAACGTGTCAGCCATGGTGCGCTCGGTCCAGCCCACATGCTTGGCGCGGCTGCACCACACCGCCAGGTGCAGCAAGCCCGCCATAGGGTCAAAGCTCTCGGTGGCCATCGGCGCTTCCAGCGACTGGATCGACGCCACCACATCGCTGGGCAAATTCCAGCTGCGCAGCAATACCGCGGTGGTGCTGTTGGCGCTATAGCCCCAGTGCTTGGCCTCCAGACGTGGGCGGCGGGGATCCCAGATACTGGCCTCCTGATTCAACACAGCCACTCGCTCGGGCTGCGTCTGATGCAAGATGATTTGCCCCAGCGCGTGCAACAACGCGGCCATATAGGCTGCACTGCCATCCAGCCCCGTCAATCCCGCCAAATTACGGGCCAATTTGGCCGTCGCATGGCTGATGCGTGTAAATTGGGCCATATCGATTCCGGCGGTTGCGCGCACCGTCAAACCCAGCTCTGCCTTCTTCAGCAGCCCTTTGAGCTGGCGCGCACCCAGCAGCACAATCGCCGGCGCAATCCCCCGCACCTGCCCCGCCATTTGAAAAGCGCTGCTGTTCGCACACTGCATCAACTGCGCGGCCAGCACAGGGTCGCCCCCAAACAGCTGATTCACGCGCCGCATATTGGGCACATCGCCAAGCAACTCCCGCATCAGCAGCGCCAACACGCGCGGCTGACACGGCAGAGAAAGTTCTTTGGCAACATGCATAGATCAAGCGTCAAGCAGCAAGGGGGGATAAACGGCACAAGGTTGTCTGAGCATAGCCCTTGCCCTCCTGGAAAGCACGCACCCAAATTTGACCAATGTCGCATCCAGCACGAATTCCTTGGAGCGAAATGCACGGGCTTTGTCACCCAATTTCCTGCTTTGCTGCACCCTCAGCCTTGCATGGCAGCAAGTCCACCAAAAAAAGGGCTGCATGTGCAGCCCTTTGTTGCCAAGCTTTCGCTTATTTTTTCAAGCCTTGCAGCTTGGCAAATGCCGAGGCCATGGCATTTTGCTGCGCAGGCTGGGCATGGCTGTCGCGGCCACCCCGGCTGGCAGTGCCATGGCTATTGCTGCGGCCTGCGCCTTCAAAGCGGTTGTCGCGCGGGCCATCGCGGCGCGCGGGGGCCGCATCGAGCTTCATGGTCAGGCTGATGCGCTTGCGCGCCACGTCCACTTCCAGCACTTTGACCTTAACGATCTGACCGGTCTTGACCACCTCGCGCGCGTCCTCGACAAACTTGTGGCTCATCTGGCTGACGTGCACCAGGCCGTCCTGGTGCACCCCCAGGTCCACAAACGCACCGAACTGGGCCACATTGCTGACCGTGCCTTCCAGAATCATGCCCTCCTTGAGGTCCTTGATGTCTTCCACGCCGTCGTTGAAACGCGCCACGACAAAGTCGGGGCGCGGGTCACGACCGGGCTTGTCCAGCTCGCTCAGGATGTCCTTGACGGTGATGGCCCCGAACTTCTCGGTCACAAACTGCTCGACCTTCAGGCCCTTGAGCATGTCGCTGCGGCCCATCAGCTGGTCCACGGGCTTGCCGGTGGCGGCAATGATCTGCTCCACCACCGGATAGGTTTCGGGGTGCACGCCTGTCATGTCCAGCGGATTGTCGCCACCGCGGATGCGCAAGAAGCCGGCGGCCTGCTCGAAGGTCTTGGCGCCCAGGCCGGCCACGTCCATCAGCTGCTTGCGGTTTTTGAACGAGCCGTTGGCATCGCGCCAGCGCACCACGGACTTGGCGACCGAGGCGCTCAGGCCCGACACGCGGGTCAGCAGCGGGGCCGAGGCCGTATTCAGGTCCACACCCACCGAGTTCACGCAGTCTTCGACCACGGCGTCCAGCTGGCGCGCCATCTCGCTCTGGTTCACGTCGTGCTGGTACTGGCCCACACCGATGCTCTTGGGGTCGATCTTCACCAGCTCGGCCAGCGGGTCCTGCAGGCGGCGCGCAATGCTCACCGCGCCGCGCAGGCTGACATCGACGTCGGGCAGCTCCTGCGAGGCGAATTCGCTGGCCGAATACACGGACGCGCCCGCCTCGCTGACCACCACCTTCTCGATCTTCTTGTCCGCCTTGGCGGCCAGCTTGATCAGGTCGGCCGCCAGTTTGTCGGTTTCACGGCTGGCCGTGCCGTTGCCAATGGCAATCAGGTTCACGCCATGCTTTTCCACCAGCTTGGCCAGGGTGTGCAGCGAGCCTTCCCAGTCTTTGCGTGGCTCGTGCGGGTAGACGGTGGCGGTGTCCACCAGCTTGCCGTTGCTGTCCACCACGGCCACCTTCACACCGGTGCGGATGCCGGGGTCCAGGCCCATCACGGTCTTGGCGCCGGCCGGGGCGGCCAGCAACAGGTCGCGCAGGTTGTCGCCAAACACCTTGATGGCCACCTTCTCGGCGTCTTCACGCAGGCGGCTGAAGAGGTCGCGCTCGGTCGACAGGCTGAGCTTGACGCGCCAGGTCCAGGCCACGCACTTGCGGATCAGGTCATCGCTGGCACGCTTGGCGTGGCTCCAGCCCAGGTGCAGGGCGATCTTGCCTTCGGCCAGGCTGGGCTGCCCGGGTTCGGGCTCCACAGGCTGGACCAGCTTGGCTTCCAGAATTTCCAGCGCGCGGCCGCGGAACACAGCCAGCGCACGGTGCGAGGGCACGCGGCCGATGGGTTCGTCGTAGTCGAAATAGTCGCGGAACTTAGCCACCTCGGGGTCGTTCTCGTTCTTGGACTCGACCTTCTTGGACTTGAGCAAGCCCTCGTCCCACAGCCATTCGCGCAGCTTTTGCACCAGGGCCGGGTCTTCGGCCCAGCGCTCGGACAGGATGTCGCGCACGCCATCCAGCACGGCGAAGGTGGTGCTGAAATCCGGGCCGGGCTTGCCATCGTCCAGCGTTGTCGCTGGCTGGCAGAAAGCCTTGGCTTCTTCGTGTGGGTCCAGCGTGGGGTCGGCAAACAGCTTGTCAGCCAGCGGCTCAATGCCGAATTCCTTGGCGATCTGGCCCTTGGTGCGGCGCTTTTGCTTGAACGGCAGATAGATGTCTTCCAGCTCCTGCTTGGTCGGCGCATTGGCAATCGCCAGGCGCAGCGCATCGGTCAACTTGCCCTGGTCATCGATGGCCTTGAGCACGGCACTGCAGCGGTCTTCCAGCTCACGCAGGTAAGACAGGCGGGCCTCCAGCTCACGCAGCTGCACATCGTCCAGGCCACCCGTCACTTCCTTGCGGTAGCGGGCGATGAACGGCACGGTCGCGCCACCATCCAGCAACTCCACGGCAGCACTGACTTGCTGCGCACTGACTTTGATTTCTGCGGCAATTTGCCCAATGATTTTTTGCATGCGTTACGCGCCCCACGGCGCTGGTTCACTGAAAGCGGGCAAGTGTGCCATAGACATTTGCATCTGCTGCATTTCGGCTGCAAGCAATTGCATATCCACACAATTGATAGCTGTTAGCGCACGCCAGATATACCTCAGCGGGCAAAAACACTCTAAGCTCTACCGCTCATGCAAGACGATTTGTTTGGCGCCGGCGCCGCACCAACTCCTGTACCACCTTCCGCAAGACCTTCGAAGAAGTCTGCGGGGGTTCAGGCGGTGGCGCCCACAGCGCCTCTGCTGGCGCTGGCACAGGGCTTGCCCCACACCCTGCGCATGGGGGTCTCCACCTGGTCCTACCCCGGCTGGGATGGGTTGGTGTGGGATGGCGTCTACGATGCATCCACACTCTCGCGCAAAGGCCTCACGGCCTTGAGCCAGCACCCGCTGATGCGCACTGTCTGCGTGGACCGCAGTTTTTGGCGCCCCCTGAGCACCGAGCAGTACGCCCAAATGGCCGCACAGGTGCCTGAAGGCTTCCGCTTTGTGGTCAAGTGCCCGAATGTCATCACCGATGCCTTGGTACGCGGCGAAGAAGGGCAAGGTCAGCAGCGCAACTCTGCGTTTTTGAACCCCAGCTTGGCAATCGAACAATTCGTGGTACCCGCCTTAGAAGGCCTTGGCAATAAGCTGGGCGTGCTGGTCTACCAGCTCAGCCCCCTGCCTTGGGAGCTTTTGCGTCAACCGGATCAACTGTGGCAGCCGCTGAACGCCCTCTTGGCCACCACCCGCGCTGCGCTGGTTGCGGCACCCGATGTGATCGTGGCGGTCGAAGTGCGAGATCCGCTGTTGCTGCAAGAGGCATTCATCCAGGTGCTTCAATCGAATGCGGCCACCATGTGCCTGGGCCTGCACGGCAAAATGCCCCCTATCGAGCAGCAATTGCCCCTTCTGCGCAAACTCTGGCCTACCCCGCTGGTGTGCCGCTGGAACCTCAACACCACTTTTGGACCTTTCGGCTACACCGCAGCGCAAGAAAAGCACCAACCTTTTAGTGAAATACGCAGCCCAGCCCCCCACACGCGCAACGTGCTGGCACGAACCATCCACGGCATCACGGGCGCAGGGCAAGCGGCTTTTGTCACCATCAGCAATGATGCGGAAGGCTGTGCCCCGCTTTCCATCCAACTGCTGGCCGCGCAATTGTTCTCACTGGCTAACCCCTCTTCCAATTAGGGGGCTAATGTGCGAAGTTATAAATCGTTGACATTCAGTCCCTCATAGGCAACAACGTCGTTTTTTCTGAAGTGCTTGCCCCAAAGCAATGACACAGGTACGACAATCAGACACATTCTGACTAACACTAAAGTGCCGTCCATAGCTTTCTGCCACAACCTCTTCGTGCTGCACCGAGCGCTTGTCAAAATACTTGGGCAATAAAGAATTTATTGTGAAACTTCGCGACCTTCTCATATTGGCCAGTGGCGTTGCTGCTGCATCGCAAGTTAGTGCCTTGTCGCTGGGTAATACCCAAGGCAATGTGCAACTGGGTTCTCCGATTGACCTGGTATTTCAGGTTATGCCAGATGCTGGGCAGACAGCAGACAGCAGTTGCATCGCTGCGGATGTATGGATGGGCGATGCTGCCATTTCACGCGCTCAGATCTCGCTCACCCCACAGGGCAATGCCATACGCCTGCGTACCAGCACCCCTGTATACGAGCCGCTGATCACCGTCAAACTGCATGCAGGGTGCGCTGGGGCGATAGCACGCAGCTACACTTTTTTCGCAGATCCTCCGCACACGCTCGCCGCATCTACCACGCCGATAGATCTGAGCAAGATTCAAGTCAGCCCGGTGCCAGCCGCCACTGCAGCAGCCGTGGCCCGCGCAGCGCCTGAGAAAAAGCCACGCGCTCCCAAGCGCATCGTCACACCTGCGGCAAACAAGCCCAAAGTGGTTGCCGCAGCTTCAGCTGTCACAGCCCCAAAGTCAGCGCCATCCGCTGAGCGCGCTGCAGCACCTGCCGACACATCCCCGGCGACACCCCTCCCCGTCGCCGCCGCTGCCGGCACCAGCGAAGACAAGCCACGTTTGCGGGTTGAACCGATTGAAGGACTCGACGCTCCCAGCAGCGCTGTCCCTGCCACATCTGCAACAACAGAGCCCCTGCCAAGTAGCAGCATCGACGCCCAAACCCAACTGGTGCTGGATGCCAACGCTGCGCGATTGGAAGCCATGGAAAAGCAGTTGCAAACACTGCAGACCCAGCTGACCAACAATCGCAGCGAGATCACCAGCTTGCAAACACAGCTGGTGCAGGCACAGAACCAAGATTTACCTTTGTGGGTTCACATCATGCTGGGCATGCTGGCTTTGGCCCTTGCGACCATTGCTTGGCTGCTGCAGCGCATCAAACAAGAGCGCATGAACGCGCAGCGGTCGTGGGCTGACACCGTGCTTGCAGTGGATGATTCAGTACAAGCGACCAGCATTGACACACGAAGCAGCACAGCAGTTACTCCCCAAGCTGCTGCGGCAGCGGCCACACCCTCGGCTGTCGAGCAACCTGCTCCTTTCGAAGCCGCCATCGCTTCCGCAGCAAGCAAACCTGCGCCACAAAGCTGGAGCAGCGCTGAAGCGTCATCACCCACGGTGATGCCGGAAGAGCTGTACGCAGAATTCGAACAACTCGCTGGGCATAAACCCTCGCCAGAGGTATCACCCTCAATTGCCGAGGTATTAACTGCGCAAGCGCTTTTCGATGTGCAAGAGCAGGCAGAGTTTTATGCCTCGATTGGAGAGAACGACCAAGCCATCGAGATCTTGCAAACGCATATTGCAGAGCACCAAGCTTCTTCGCCACTGGCCTATATCGAACTGTTACAGCTGTTGTACCGACTCAGTCGCACCGAAACATTTGAGCAAGTGCGCGAACAGTTCGAAGCGCATTTCAACGTCAAAGTGCCAGATTTCCTTGGTTTCTCGCGCAAGGGGCATGACCTGTGGAGCGGCCACCCCGAGGTTCTCAGCAAAATTGAAGCACTCTGGCCTACCGATGAAGTGCAAACCCTGCTGCGCGATTTGATTGTTCGCAAGCCTGCTGCAGATCACAGAGAAAGCGATATGCGCTTTGACTTGTCTGCATTTGATGACTTGCTCATGCTCTATAACGTGGCGCAAACCACACCAGCGTCAAGCCGTGGCCAGTTGCCGGGACGGGTGCGCACCGCTCCCACTGAAGTTCCGTTGCCAGAGGTCGTTTTTGACAATGTCCCTGCGCCAACCACCTATCCTGTGCGCACTGGCGCTACGGCGGCAGCTGACCATACACCTTTGCCATTGAGTGCGGCCAACTTGGACATGCTCAGCGCGGCGCCTGCGCAAGCACCGTTGGCACCGCCCAATCCCCACAATGACTCCCCGTTCCAGAGCACCGCACACTTTGCTCCAGATGAAATACTGATGGATGGGCTGACGCTGAACTGGGAAGCCACGGCATCCACACCGCCTTCCGCGGAGCGGACAGACACAGCATCTGCAGAGGTCAAACTCCAAAGCCTGGAAGATGAGTTGAACCCGTTCATCATGGATGAACGCGATTTACCGCCCACCAAAAAATAGCACTGAGCGCGCAACTATTACCAGCACGCCACACATCATGAAGATGTGTGGCGTTACTTTTTATGTGGCAAGCGCACCAAAAATCCTGCAACACGCTATTTTTTTTATTCGCAGTGCCCAACTTCACCCCCAACTCATCTGCCTTATTAAGGGCACTACCTCTGCGTACATGCGAAAATCACGCTTTTTGCAGCTTTGGCGTGTCTTGATGGGCATCGATATCCCAGCTGCTCGCGCGAACAACACAATAGGAATCAGTCATGGAAGCAGAACGCGTCAACCAAATCGAAGCCACACTCGCTGATCTGTCCACTCGGACACAAGAGCTCCGGAGGTATCTTTGACTACGATGCAAAGTTTGAACGACTGCGCACTGTCAACGCCTCGCTAGAAGACCCATCGGTCTGGAACGACCCCAAAAAAGCCCAAGAACTGGGCAAAGAAAAAAAATCACTCGATTCCGTCGTTTTGACACTGCAAAAGCTCACCGCCGAACTGGCTGACAACGCTGAGTTGTTTGAGATGAGCAAGGAAGAAGGCGACGAGGCCGGGCTGGAAACCATCGAAGCAGAAGCCGCCAAGCTGCAACCGCTGATTGAAGAGCTGGAATTCCGCCGCATGTTCAATCAAGAGGCGGACTCCCTGAACTGCTTTATTGACATTCAAGCAGGCGCAGGTGGCACCGAAGCCTGCGACTGGGCCAGCATGCTACTGCGTCAGTACCTGAGGTACGCAGAACGCAAGGGCTTCAAGGCCACGGTGGAAGAAGAAACGCCGGGCGATGTGGCCGGCATCAAGAGCGCCACCATCAAGGTGGAAGGTGAATACGCCTACGGCCTGCTGCGCACCGAAACCGGCGTGCACCGCTTGGTCCGCAAGTCGCCTTTTGACTCTTCGGGTGGCCGTCACACCAGCTTCTCTTCGCTGTTCGTCTACCCCGAGATTGATGACTCCATCGAGATCAACATCAATCCCGCCGATGTGCGCACCGACACCTACCGCGCTTCCGGCGCGGGTGGTCAGCACATCAACAAAACCGACTCGGCCGTGCGTCTGACGCACATCCCCACCGGCATCGTGGTGCAGTGCCAAGATGGCCGCTCGCAGCACAGCAACAGGGATGTAGCTTGGCAACGCCTGCGCTCGCGCTTGTACGACTACGAGATGCGCAAGCGCCAGGAAGAGCAGCAAAAACTGGAAGACACCAAGACCGATGTGGGCTGGGGTCACCAGATTCGCTCCTATGTGCTGGATAACAGCCGCATCAAGGATTTGCGCACCAACGTAGAAGTCTCAGCGACCCAAAAAGTGCTGGACGGCGATTTGGACGTGTTCATCGAAGCCTCGCTCAAGCAAGGCGTTTAAAGGAAGATCACATGCTGCGTGAAGGACAAGCCACAGCCATTCAAAGGGCTGACTACCAAGCACCGGCTTGGTGGATCGATACCGTCGACCTGACATTCGACCTCGACCCAGCCAAAACCCGCGTACTCAACAAGATGCGCATCCACCGCAACGCTGACGTGCCTGCACAGGCGTTGCGTCTGGATGGCGATGAGCTGAACTTGGCGCGCGTCATGGTCAACGGCGCTGGCACTTCGTTCAAAATGGACGGCAGCCAACTGGTGCTGGAAAACCTGCCCGAGGGCAATGAGCCCGTCGAGCTGGAAATTTTCACCACCTGCACGCCAGACAAGAACACCAAGCTCATGGGCTTGTATGTGAGCGAAGGCACGTTCTTCACCCAGTGCGAATCCGAAGGCTTCCGCCGCATCACTTATTTCCTGGATCGCCCCGATGTCATGGCCATGTACACCGTGACATTGCGTGCCAACAAAGATGCCTTCCCGGTGCTGCTGTCCAACGGCAACTTGGTCGATTCTGGCGATCTGGAAGACGGGCGCCACTTTGCCAAGTGGGTTGACCCACACAAAAAACCCAGCTACCTGTTCGCACTGGTGGCGGGCAAGCTGGTGGCGCGCGAGCAAAAAATCAAGAGCCGAGCGGGCAAGGACCACTTGCTGCAGGTTTTTGTGCGCCCCGGCGATCTGGAAAAGACCGAGCACGCCATGAACGCCCTGATGCACTCCGTGGCATGGGACGAGGCACGCTTTGACCTGAGCCTGGATCTGGATCGCTTCATGATCGTCGCCACCAGCGACTTCAACATGGGCGCGATGGAAAACAAGGGCCTGAACATCTTCAACACCAAGTACGTGCTGGCCAGCCAGTCCACGGCCACCGATGTGGACTTTGCCAACGTCGAAAGCGTGGTCGGCCACGAGTACTTCCACAACTGGACCGGCAACCGCATCACCTGCCGCGACTGGTTCCAGCTGAGCTTGAAAGAAGGCCTGACCGTCTTCCGCGATCAGGAATTCAGCATGGACATGGCGGGCACTCCATCGGCCCGCGCGGTCAAACGCATTGAAGATGTACGGGTGCTACGCACCGTGCAGTTCCCCGAAGATGCAGGCCCCATGGCCCATCCCGTGCGCCCCGACAGCTACATCGAGATCAACAACTTCTACACCGTCACCATTTACGAGAAAGGTGCAGAAGTGGTGCGCATGCAGCACAACCTGGTAGGCCGCGAAGGCTTTGCCAAGGGTATGGAACTGTACTTTGCCCGCCACGATGGCCAGGCCGTCACCTGTGACGACTTTGTACAGGCGATGGCCGATGCCAACCCTGCCAGCCCTCTGGCCCAGCACTTGGAGCAGTTCAAGCGCTGGTACAGCCAGGCCGGCACCCCTACTGTCAAAGCGGTGGCACAGTACGATGCTGCTGCGCAAACCTACACGCTGACACTTTCGCAAAGCTGTGCCGCGACCGCCGGTCAAGCCGAGAAGCAGCCTTTTGTCATTCCCGTCGAAATGGGTCTGCTGGGTCAAGACGGCAGCGCATTGCCTTTGCAACTGCAAGGCGACAGCGCAAGCACCTTGAGCAAAACCTTGGTGCTGACGCAAGCTGAGCAGACTTGGGTGTTCTCCAACGTTGCCCAGTCCCCCGTGCCTTCGCTGCTGCGTGGTTTCAGTGCACCCGTGGTGCTGCAGTACGACTTCAGCGATGCCGAATTGCTGACGCAGTTGGCCCACGACAGCGACAGCTTCAACCGCTGGGAAGCAGGCCAGCGCCTGGCAGTGCGCTATGCCCTGCAGGCCATCCAGTCGGATACCCCTGTCGCTGCCAACGTACTGCCGGCGGCGTTTGTCCATGCACTGCGTGATGTGCTGCGCCACCCCACGCTGGATGCGGCCTACAAAGACCTGGTGCTGGCCCTGCCATCGGAAGCCTACATGGCCGAACAGCTGGACGTGGTTGACCCACAGCGCATTCACGCGGTACGTGAATCCATGCGCCTGCAGCTGGCGCAAAGCCTGCAAGCTGATTGGGCTTGGGCGTTGGAAACCTGTGGTGATACCGGCGCTTACCGCCCAGACCCCGTGTCATCTGGCAAACGCGCGCTGGCAGGCTCTGCGCTGCTCATGCTGTGCTTGGCGGCCCAAGTCTCGGGCGATACTGTCTGGCATGGCAAAGCCTATCAACGCTTCAAAGACGCAGGCAATATGACGGATCGCTTCAACGCCCTGTCTGCGCTGGTGCACAGCGGCGCTGAGCTGGCCAAGCCTGCCCTGGAGCGCTTCCACACCCTGTTCAAGAACGAGCCACTGGTTATCGACAAGTGGTTTGCCCTGCAGGCAGGCACTTGTGACCGAGGTGGCAACGTGTTGCCTGCCGTCAAACAATTGATGAAGCACCCCGATTTCAGCCTGAAGAACCCCAACCGTGCGCGCAGCCTGATTTTTAGCTACTGCAGCGCCAACCCCGGTGCGTTCCACCGTGCGGATGCTGCAGGCTATGTTTTCTGGAGTGAGCGCGTGCTGGAGCTTGACGCCATCAATCCACAAGTCGCCTCCCGCCTCGCACGCGGCATGGATCGCTGGAGCAAACTGGCGCAGCCCTATCGCACTGCCGCCCGCGAAGCGATTGCACGCGTCGCCGCCAAGCCCGACTTGAGCAACGATGTGCGCGAAATCGTCACCCGAGCATTGGGTAACGACTAAGCATCAAAACCGCTGCTAACGCTTATAGACAAAGCGCTAGCAGCTATATTTTTAAAGAACAGGCTGTTTGATCACAGCCTTGTTTGAGGAGAAAACTTATGACACGCCGCGTCAGTCTGACTCGCTATTTGGTTGAACAACAACGTGTGGATGGCCGCATCCCCCCCCAACTGCGCTTGCTGCTGGAAGTGGTAGCTCGCGCCTGCAAACGCATCAGCTTTGCGGTAAACAAAGGACAGTTGGGTGAGGTCATGGGCTCCGCTGGCAGCGAAAACGTGCAAGGCGAAGTGCAGAAAAAGCTGGACATCATCGCCAACGAAACCCTGATTGAAGCCAACGAATGGGGCGGCCACCTGGCTGCCATGGCCTCTGAGGAGATGGAAGGCATTTACGTGGTGCCCAACCGTTACCCCCAGGGCGAATACCTGTTGATGTTTGACCCCTTGGACGGCTCCTCCAACATCGACATCAACATGTCGATCGGCACCATCTTCAGCGTGCTCAAAAAACACGACAACCACCCTGGCGTGCACGACAGCGACTTCATGCAGCCCGGCACCGAACAAGTTGCTGCAGGCTATTGCATCTATGGCCCCCAGACTACGCTGGTGCTGACCGTGGGTGACGGCGTCTCCATGTTCACCCTGGATCGGGAGCAAGGCTCTTTCATCTTGATTGAAGAAAACGTCAAGATTCCTGAAGATACGAAAGAGTTCGCCATCAACATGTCCAACATGCGCCACTGGGACGAACCCATGAAGCGCTACATCGACGAGTGCCTGGCTGGCGAAGACGGCCCACGTGGCAAGAACTTCAATATGCGCTGGGTCGCGGCCATGGTGGCCGATGTGCACCGCATTCTGTGCCGCGGCGGTGTCTTTATGTACCCCTGGGACAAGCGCGAGCCACACAAGGCCGGCAAGCTGCGCCTGATGTACGAAGCCAACCCCATGAGCTGGTTGATTGAGCAAGCAGGCGGTGCTTCTACCAACTGCCGCCAACGCATCATGGAAATCCAGCCCACGGAGCTGCACCAGCGTGTAGCAGTGGTGCTAGGCTCCAAGAATGAAGTGGAACGCGTGACCCGTTATCACCTCGAAGCCGACCAAAAGTCACTATAATTTTCAGGTTGCCGGTGTAGCTCAGTCGGTAGAGCAGCTCATTCGTAATGAGAAGGTCGCGTGTTCGATTCATGTCTCCGGCACCAATGAAATAAGGAAACCTCGCTATGTTTTACGTAGCGAGGTTTTGTTTTTTCCGACGATGTAAGGGCGGATGTAAGACATTTTTTTTAGCTTCGTGGCGCTGACTTTCACCTCTTAGAGCAAATGGAGACTTGAATCGTGGAAATTTTTGATCAGCCCAACACGGGCACAGGCCAGCACTGCTTACCGATTGAATGCGCTCCACATGTCGATCTGGACTTGACAGACCAGCAAGCCCGCATACTGCTGGCCATCAAAACCAAGACCGAGCAGCTGCGAAAAAAGCTCAGGGAAGATCCTTTGTGGGGTTCCCCTGTGTATTTACCCCCGCGGGGCTTCAAGCCTCATCAAGCGACTAGTGAGCCGCTCCTTTGTGACCAACTGCCCTGGCCTGCCCTGCTGACTCTTGAAAATTGCGCCGAAGAAAGTGCAGCACTGGCCCAGTGCACTGAAACGGAGTTGCTGAGCTACGCCATCCAGATCAGCCCTTACGAGCACGTCGTGGTCTTGATTCAGCACCTATCGCACAGAGAAGGCATCCAAAAAGCCGCGCGTCTCTTAAGCCCCTACGTGCAAACCTTGCGCCACAAAGAAGCTCGCATTAAAGACGGCGCACGCAAGGGAGGGGAAAAATCAGCGCAAACACGGCGTAAACAATCCAAAGCTCCAGCACCAGAAGTGCTCAAACATGAAGCTGAAAAACTGCTGGGCAGCCATCACTCCAAGCGAGATATCGCAGGAATTTTGGCTAACCGCTACGGCGTCGAGGCAACCACGATTCGCAGAAAACTCCAATCAGCCGATTCATCCCTCAACGTTCATAGCACACCCCAAAGAGATTCCAAGGTGCAGCCGCAAGACCAACAAAATCAAACCCAGCCCATTGATGCAAAAAAATAAAGGTTTAAACAGGGAAGTGAAAACACAACCAGTAGATGCAGAACGCAAATTTGCGTTCTGAAGTGGCACCGGTTTTTTGCACAACTAGGTATTAGGCAGAGTTTGCCCTGGAGGGTGCGTTGTGCTCCGTGCCCAGCCAGGTCGGGTGTTCTGCGTACACATCGGTGGCTAGGCGCTTGATCGCATCGATGAACCAAGCGTTATCGTTGATGCGATGGGTCAAGATGATGGGGGACGTCGCGCGCTGATCTTCGATCAGACGGTAATGCAGGTCGTTGCGCAGCCGTGCCGAGGCAGGGATTAGGCACAGCCCTGACTCTGCTGCCACTAAACCCAGAGCTGTTTGAATCTCGCGCACTTCGTGGATCTCCGAGGGGCGGATCGATTGGTCGCGCAGCAGGCTGAGGATGTGGTCGGCGAAGCTGGGGCGTGGCTCCTTGGGATAGACGATGAGCTTTTGGCCGTGAACAGCCTTCAGGCTGAGGTGGCAGTTTTCAGCTGCCAACGTGGAACTCGGTGGCAGGGCTAGAACCAGCCGCTCCTCGCGCAGGACGATGCGTGTGACCGAGGCGTCGTTGCTGCGTATACGGCCAAAGCCGATGTCGATACGACCAGATTTGAGTGCCGCAATTTGCTGCATGGAGGTCAGCTCCACCAGCTGGATGTCCAAGTCCGGGTAATGCTGGCGCAGCTTGCGCACCAGAGCGGGAAGGCCGCCGTACAGGGTGGACGCCACAAAGCCGATGGACAGGGTTTGTCGCTGGTTCAGCCCGATTTGCTGGGTGGTGCTTTTGAGCTGCTCCAGCCGGTTCGTGATTTGCAGCGCTTGCTCATAAAACACGCGCCCGGCTTCGGTCAGTCGCAAGGGGCGGCTGTTGCGCAGGAGCAGTTGCACCCCTAACTCCTGCTCCAGCAACTGGATCTGGCGGCTCAGTGGAGGCTGTGCAATGTGCAGTTGCTCGGAGGCACGCGTGAAGTTGCGGGTGTTGGCAACGGCGATGAAGTATTTGAGCTGCCGGATATCCATAGGGTAAACCACTATTCGATGAAATTTCCAGTATCGAATTGGTTAATCTTTAGTGACTTAAGAGCAGACTATACCTAAAAGGTATTTAACAAGACGAATTTGGTGTTGGATGTTTCAGGGGGGTGCGTTGTTCAATGGGTGCTATGGAACACACACAACGCCTTCAATTGTCTGTGGCCCCTGTGGCCATTGAGCGGGTAGAAACCTTTTTGGTGGATTTGCCCACCATTCGTCCCCACCAGTTGTCCATGGCCACGATGAACGGCCAGACGCTGATGCTGGTGCGCCTGTATTGCTCGGACGGCACCGTGGGCGTGGGCGAGGGCACGACCATTGGGGGGTTGGCCTATGGGGCTGAGTCGCCCGAGGGCATGAAACTGGCCATCGACACTTATTTTGCACCTTTGCTGGTGGGGGCAGATGCCAGCCATGTGCCCGCCATCATGGCTAAGCTCGACAAGGCCATTCGCGACAACCGGTTTGCCAAGTGCGCGGTGGAAACCGCATTGTTTGATGCGCTGGGGCAGCGCACTGGGCTGCCTGTGTCCCAGTTGCTCGGTGGGCGCGTGCGTGACAGCCTGCCAGTCGCCTGGACGCTGGCTTCAGGCGATACCGCCAAGGATATTGACGAGGCCGAGCGCATGCTGGCGCAGCGTCGCCACAACATCTTCAAACTCAAGATTGGCCGCCGCGCTGTGGCCGACGACGTGGCCCATGTGGCAGCCATCAAGAAAGCCCTGGGGGATCGTGCAGCCGTGCGTGTCGATGTGAACATGGCATGGACTGAGCTGCAGGCCCAACATGGTCTGGCGGCATTGGCCGATGCCGGCTGTGAGCTGGCTGAACAACCCGTGGCCACCACCGAGGCGCTGGCACGTCTGAAGGGGCGCTACCCGATTGCTGTCATGGCCGATGAGTCACTGATTGGCCCGGCTTCAGCCTTCGCCCTTGCCCGCGTGGCGGGTGCCGATGTGTTCGCCGTCAAGATTGAACAGTCGGGTGGATTGCGCGCCGCTCAGCAGGTGGCAGCGATCGCTGATGCCGCAGGCATTGCACTGTACGGTGGCACCATGCTGGAAGGAGCGGTGGGCACAGTGGCTTCGGCCCATGTCTTTGCCACCTTCCGTGATCTGCAATGGGGCACCGAACTGTTTGGCCCCTTGCTGCTGACCGAAGAAATTTTGATCCAGCCGCTGCAATACCAGGATTTCCAGCTGGTTGTGCCAACGGCTCCGGGTTTGGGGATTGCGCTGGATGAAGACCGCGTTCAGTTCTTCCGCCGTGACAAAAAGCGCAGTGCCGCAGTGGCCGCGCGCTGAAGCCGCATCTTTTCTTTTCTTTACGTTCCTACGATGACCAAGGAGACCCGTATGTCTATTCAACTGTTCGATACCACCGAAGTACAGGACTTTCTGCGTCTGGCCAGTGGCCTGAATCAGCAAGGTGGAAACCCGCGCACCAAGCAGATCATTCATCGTATCCTGTCTGACCTGTACAAGGCGATTGAAGACCTGAACATCACGTCCGACGAATACTGGGCCGGTGTTGCGTATCTCAACCAACTGGGTGCGCGTGGCGAGGCGGGCCTGCTGTCCCCAGGTCTGGGTTTTGATCGCTACTTCGACATGCGGATGGACGCCGAAGACGCTGCGCTGGGCATCCACAACGGCACACCCCGCACGATCGAGGGCCCGCTGTATGTAGCTGGCGCGCCCGTGGAACAAGGCTTTGCACGACTGGATGACGGCAGCGACAAGGATGGACACACCCTGATCATGCATGGCACGGTGCGTGGCGCCGATGGTCAGCCACTGCCAGGCGCACAGGTTGAAGTATGGCATGCCAACACCAAGGGCTTTTATTCCCACTTCGACCCGACCGGCGAGCAACAGCCTTTCAACATGCGCCGCACCATCATTGCGGATGCCCAGGGACGTTACAAATTCCAGAGCATCGTGCCCGTGGGCTATGGCTGCCCACCCGATGGACCCACACAAGCATTGCTCAGCCAATTGGGTCGCCATGGCAACCGACCTGCGCACATCCATTTCTTTGTGTCGGCGCCAGGTCACCGCAAGCTGACCACACAGATCAACATCGACGGTGATCCGCTGGTGTTCGATGACTTCGCCTACGCCACCCGTGAGGGCCTTGTGCCTGCAGTGGTGGAGCGTACCGATGCAGCCAGCATCCAGGCAGAGGGTCTGAGCGCACCGTTTGCCGAGATTGTGTTCGACATCCAGCTCAGCGCACTGGTGAATGGGGTGGATAACCAGCTCGTGGATCGTCCACGCCTGGCTGCCTGATGGTTTGATTCGGCACAGCGTTCCATCGTGCATCACGTGGCTTGGCAGCGTGATGTGATGAAACGCCCGCCGCACGAAAGGAAACATCCATGGGCCATGCCCCTTTCCAACTGCCGACATCGCGTGGCAATTTTCGGGTAGCGGTGGACGGTGACGTCACCGCACCAGCGCTCATTTTGAGCAACTCTTTGGGCACCACGCTGGAGATGTGGTCACCGCAGGTCGCGGAGTTCGCCAAGCACTGGCGTGTGATTCGTTACGACACGCGCGGGCACGGCGGCAGTCCGGTCACACCGGGTCCCTATCGCTTTGACGATCTGGGGCAGGATGTACTCGCCCTGCTGGATGCACTGAACGTGGAACAGGCCGCGTTTTGCGGCATTTCCATGGGTGGTCACACCGGGCTGTGGCTGGGCATACATGCTGCTGCACGGCTGAGTGCGCTGGTGGTGTGCAACAGCGCGGCACGGATTGGTACGCAGCCGGCCTGGCTGGAGCGGGCCTCCATGGTGCGCGCAGGCGGCGCCACCAGCATGCGCAGCCTGGCCGACTCTGCCCCCGGTCGCTGGTTCACCGAAGGCTTTATTCATGACCAGCCAGACGTGGTGCAACGCGTGCAGGAGGGGTTGGCACAGATCAATCCTGAAGGCTATGCAGCCTGCTGCGAGGCCCTAGCGACTTCGGACTTGCGCGCCGACCTGGGCCTTATCAGTACACCCACACTACTGTTGGCAGGGGCGTTCGATCCGGTCACTACGGTGGCCGATGCCCAGGCCATGCAGGTCGACATCGCACACGCGCAACTGGCGGTGCTGCCAACCTCTCACCTGTCGAATCTGGAAGCACCAGAACGCTTTGCAAAAACGGTGCAGAACTTCATCGCCCACGTTTGAGGCCACTTGCAGGTATCGGTCGCACTCAGTGCTGTGCGATGACACCACGAAGTGACCCATATCTGAGCACCCACGAAACCCTTCCCGAAATTTTTCCCCAAAGGACATCAAATGCTGTATCTGGTTCACATGATTGTTGAGATCCCTTCCACCATGCCTGCCGAAGAGGCTGCACGCATCAAAGCTGAGGAAAAGGCCTATTCGCAGCGGCTGCAGCAAGAGGGCCAATGGCCACATTTGTGGCGCGTAGTAGGTGAATACGCCAACTACAGCGTATTCGACGTAGAGAGCAACGATGCCCTGCACGAGGCCCTGAGCCAGCTGCCCTTGTTCCCCTACATGAAGATCACGGTCACCCCGTTGGCCAAACACCCTTCGTCTATCCGCTGAGCCCTGGCTTGCACGCACACACAACAACAAACACCTATCCAGGAGACAAGCATGAAGCATCAATTGCTCAAATACACCGTGTCCACAGCCTTGCTCGCAGCATTTGCTGCCCCCGTGCTCGCCCAAACCGATCCTGGTCAATGGCCCACAAAGCCGATCAAATGGGTAGTGCCTTTTCCACCTGGTGGCGCGATGGACGCCATAGCCCGCACCCTGGGAGAGGTGACTGGTCGCAAACTGGGACAGCCTTTTGTGATTGAAAACAAGGCTGGTGCAGGCGGGAACATCGGTTCGGATTTCGTGGCCAAACAGCCTGCGGATGGCTACACGTTGATGATCACCTCCATCGGCATGGCAACCAATGGCGCGCTGTACAACAAACTGAGCTATGACCCAATCAAGGACTTTGAACCTGTCAGCTTGCTGGCAGTGGTGCCCAATGTGTTGGTAACCAACGCCAACCAAAAGGACATCCAGAGCGTCAAAGACGTGATTGAGCAGGCCAAAAAAGCGCCGAATAAGCTCACGTACGCTTCGGCGGGCAACGGTACTTCCATTCATTTGGCCGGTGCCAACTTCACGGCACTGACCGGTGTGCAGATGTTGCATGTCCCTTACCGTGGCAGCGGCCCTGCCGTCACGGACCTGCTGGGTGGCCAGGTGGACTTTATGTTTGACAGCATTACATCGGCACGCCCCCATATCCAAGCGGGCAAGCTACGTGCCCTGGCGGTGACAACCAAGAAGCGCTCGGCATCGCTGCCTGATGTACCTACCATGGCTGAGGCTGGAGTGCCCGGCTATGAGGTGTCGCCATGGTTTGCCACGTTCATGCCCGCAGGCACGCCTGCGGCGATTGTGGACAAGTTGAGCCTGGCCCTCAATGAGTCCATGCGCGATCCGGAGGTAAAAAAGCGTTTGGATGCGATCGGTGCCGAGCCGATGGGCACGACCCCACAGGTGCTGCGCACTCACCTCAAGCAAGAGACAGAGCGCTGGACCCAATTGATCAAAACCGCAGGTATTTCAGCGGATTGAGTACGGCCAGTAGATGCACCGGCGGCTGCATGTGAGGTGGCAGGCTTAAGGCGTTGGAGTTCGCCTGCGACTAGCAACTGGTCCAGCGTAGCCTGGAATAGTCCGCTCAACGGCCTCGGGGTGGCCCAACCAGGCAGGGGCGATTCACTAACGTACTCGGCCCTGCCTGGCGATGTAAGGAAAGATTTCAGCTTCAGCCATAATGGTCCGATCAGAGACTCGGGGATGGCATGGACAAGAAGCAGCTCAGTGAAGCCGACATTTGTGCAAAATTCATCAGCCCAGCCGTGGTGCAGGCGGGCTGGAGCGAAGTCGATCAGATCTACCGCGAATACACCATCGCCCCCGGTCGCATCGTGGTGCGCGGCCAAAAGGCGCAGCGCAATATGCAGACGGCTTTGCGTGCGGACTTCCTGCTGTGCTATCAGTTTGGCCAGCCTCTGGCGGTGATTGAAGCCAAAGACAACCGCCACACCGTAGGCGCTGGCATGCAGCAAGCCACGGAATACGCAGAGCGCATGGGCGTGCCCTTTGCCTTTGCCAGCAATGGCGATGGCTTTGTGTTTCGGGATGCCAGCTTGCTATTTAACGGCCAGTTGCTCACTGAGCTGGCAATGGACGAGTTTCCTTCCCCCGCCCAGCTGTGGTCCCTCTATCAGCAGTGGAAAGGCTGGACGCCTGAGCAAACCCGTGTCAACGGCTTTGCCTACCACCAGGGCGATAGCAACCGCGTGCCGCGCTACTACCAGCTGCACGCCATCAACCGCACGCTCGAAGCCATTGCCGCTGGCCAAAACCGCGTGCTGCTGGTCATGGCCACGGGCACCGGTAAAACCTATACCGCTTTCCAGATCATCTGGCGCCTGCTCAAAAGTGGCGCCAAAAAACGCATCCTCTTTCTGGCCGACCGCAATATCTTGGTGGACCAGACCATGGTAGGCGACTTCAAACCCTTCAAGGGTGCCATGGCCAAGCTCAGCCCCAACGCCAAGGGCATTGAGCGCATTGACGCCGATGGCACCACGTCGGTGGATGCGCTAGAGCTGGCCATCACCCGTGGCACCAAGCACACGGGCGGCAAACAGGTCAACAAAGCCTACGAGGTGTACCTGGGCTTGTACCAGGCCGTCACCGGCAAAAAAGGCACGGAGGACGTGTTTCGGCAGTTCAGCCCCGATTTTTTTGACCTCATCATCATTGACGAGTGCCACCGCGGCAGTGCCAACGAGGACTCGGCATGGCGCGATATCCTGAACTACTTCAGCAGCGCCACCCAGGTCGGTTTGACGGCCACCCCCAAAGAGACCGAAGACGCGTCCAACATCCACTACTTTGGCGAGCCCGTCTACACCTACACGCTCAAGCAAGGCATTGAAGACGGCTTTTTGGCCCCCTACAAAGTGGTGCGCGTGGATCTGGACCGTGACACCTTTGGCTGGCGCCCGCCCAAGGGCATGCTGGACGATGCAGGCAATCCGATTGAAGACCGCATCTACACCGCGGCCGACATGAACCGCAACCTGGTGCTGGGCCTGCGTGACAAAGTGGTGGCCGACAAGATCACCCAATACCTCAAGGGCACCGACCGCAACGCCAAAACCATTGTCTTTTGCGAAGACATTGACCATGCCCAGCGCATGACAGCGGCTTTGGCCGAGGCCAACAAAGACATCTGCGCCACCCGCAGCAAATACGTGATGCAGATCACGGGTGACAACGAGGTGGGCAAGCGCGAGCTGGACAACTTCATCGACCCCGACAGCCTCGACCCAGTCATCGCCGTCACCAGCAAACTCATGAGCACTGGCGTCGATGCCCAGACCTGCAAGCTGGTGGTGCTGGACCAGAACATCAAGTCCATGACGCTGTTCAAGCAGATCATTGGCCGTGGCACGCGCCTCAATGAAGAGCGGGGCAAGCAGTTCTTCACCATCCTGGACTTCAAGCGCGCCACCGAACTGTTTGCTGACAAAGACTTTGATGGCGAGCCGGTGCAAATCTACCAACCCACGGGCGCTGACGATGTAGTGCCACCCACACCGCCAGAACCACTGGCCGAGGGTGAAACCGTCATCGATGGAGAAGGCTGGTTGCCAGAAGGCACGCCTGTGGATGGTGTGCCAGGTGGCGCAACCAAAGACCCGGCGGGCGTGAACGGCGGGCAATCAGGTGGTGCAGGTGGCAGCCCCGGTGGCCATGGCCCGCTCGGCGAGCCCGGCCAACCCCGCAAATACGCGATTGCCAACCGGGTCACCGTCTCCATCGCCCGCGAGCGTGTGCAGTACCTGGACGCCCACGGCAAGCTGGTCACTGAAAGCCTCAAAGACTTCACACGCATCAATCTGGCCAAGCAATACGACTCGCTGGACGCCTTCTTGCAGGCCTGGAGCAGCGCCAGCCGCAAGCAGGCGCTGATTGACGAGCTGCAGCACCACGGCGTGCTGCTGGATGTGCTGGCCGAAGAGCTGGCGCAGGAAAAAGGCGATGGCAGCAGCTTGCAAGGGGCAGACCCCTTTGATGTGCTGCTGCATGTGGCGTATGACCAGCCCATCCTCACCCGCAGCGAGCGCGCCAAGCGTGCCAAAAAGAAGCTGGCCGACGATGGCATTTACGCCAAATATGGTGAAACTGCCCGTAAAGTGCTGGACGCCTTGATCGACAAATACGCCGACGAAGGCATCACCGCCATTGAAAATACCGACGTGCTCAAGGTCCAACCCTTGACCCAGATGGGCTCACCGATCGAGCTGATGCAAAGCTTTGGCGGCAGCAAGCTGCAGTACCAAGATGCCATGTCCCAGCTGGGCCGCGCCATTTACCAGCCCGCCCGCGCTTGATTAAAAAACATAGCTACCAGTGCTTACCTGATAAGAACTGGCATTACTTTTTATTAGTAAAACATGCCTCATCTGATTGCCGAAGAAGCTGCGCTGCACTTCATCCACCACTACCAGCGTTTGCTGGTCGAGGTGGTCGCACATCCCAGTTTTCCCAAGCCTAAATCTGGCGAAGTGCCATACCTTGCGCTGCTGACGCAGGCGCGGGGCTGGATGCTTGAACACCCCCAAGTGCTGCAAGATGCATTGGCAGCACTGCGCCAAGCCAACGATCCGTTGCCAGGCGATGTGCAAAGTGCGGTAGTCAGCATGCGTGCCGGTCGCTGGGTGTATTTGCGCGACACCGCGCACTACAGCATCTTGTTGCCCGTGACCGCGCATGAATGTGCACAAGCCTATGCCGTCAAATCGCTCACCACGCGGCTGCGCGATATGACAGGGAGCAGTGGTTTAGTGCTGCAAACCGCCTTGATGGAATACGCAGGCGGCATTGTCACGGATGGCCTAGTCGGCACTGTGGCCTACCTCGGCCCAGGCTACCGAGAAAGCTATGGCGAATATGTGGCGCAAGCCAAGGCGCAAGGCCAGTTCTATCAAACGCAACTTCCAGTGATTGCACCAGATCCTGCCGTCCCAAAGGTAGCTAAGCCGCTGCGGCAATCTGCCAAAGCCGTTCAAGCTGCCAAGACCCCTCACAAATCCTAAAACATGAGCTGACACGCTTGCTTGGCAAGCGCTCGCCCTTGTGTTTATTCAATTCATTAAGTTCATACGAATGTCCAACCTGTCCTCCATCATCAAATCCATCCAAGACATCATGCGCCAAGACAGTGGCGTGGATGGCGATGCCCAGCGCCTGTCCCAGCTCACCTGGCTGCTGTTCCTCAAAGTGTTTGATGCGCTGGAAGAAGAGCTGGAATTCACCAAAGACGACTACCAAAGCCCCATCCCGCAAGCCCTGCGCTGGCGCAACTGGGCCGCCGATGCCGAAGGCATGACGGGCGACGCGCTGCTGGACTTTGTGGACAACCAGCTCATCCCCACCCTGGGCAACCTGCCCGGCAGCATTGCGCAAAACCCGCGCGCCTATGTGCTGCGCAGCGTGTTTGATGACACCTACAACTACATGAAAAGCGGCCACCTGCTGCGTCAGGTGATCAACAAGCTGGCCGTCATCAACTTCAACCGCCAGGCCGAGCGCCACCAGTTCAACGACCTGTACGAAAAACTGCTCAAAGACCTGCAGGCCGCCGGCAACGCGGGTGAGTTCTACACCCCCCGCGCCGTCACCCAGTTCATGACCGACATGCTCAACCCCCAACTGGGCGAAACGGTGATGGATCCCGCCACCGGCACCGGCGGCTTTCTGGTCTGTGCCATTGAGCACTTGCGCCAACAAGCCCAGACGCCCGAGCAGCAAGCCCTGCTGCAAACCGCCGTGCGCGGGGTTGAGAAAAAACCCCTGCCGCACAGCCTGTGCGTGACCAACCTCATGCTGCACGGCATTGAAGTGCCCAGCCAAATCCAAAACGACAACACCTTAAGCCGCCCGCTGCGCGACTACGGTCGGGCCGATCAGGTGGACATCATCCTCACCAACCCGCCCTTTGGCGGCACGGAAGAGCCCGGCATTGAAGACGGCTTTCCCGCCGATCTGCGCAGCCGCGAGACGGCCGACCTGTTCATGATCCTCATCATGAAGCTGCTCAAAGACGGGGGCCGCGCCGCTGTGGTGCTGCCCGATGGCTTTTTGTTTGGCGAAGGCAGCAAAAGCCGCATCAAAGAAAAGCTGCTCACCGAATGCAACCTGCACACCATCGTGCGCCTGCCCAATGGCGTGTTCAACCCCTACACCGGCATCAAAACCAACCTGCTGTTCTTCACCAAAGGCCAGCCTACGCAGCATGTCTGGTACTACGAGCACCGCTACCCCGCCGGTGTGAAGAACTACAACAAGACCAAGCCCATCCGCATTGAAGAGTTTGAGGCAGAAAAAGCCTGGTGGGGCAGCGCCGCCGATGGCTACGCCAGCCGCGTGGAGCATGAGCAGGCCTGGAAAGTCAGTATCGACACCCTGCGTGCTGCCAACTGGAACCTGGACCAGAAAAACCCCCATGTGGGCGAGCAAATCAGCCACGACCCCGACGAACTGCTGGCCAACTACGCCCGCCTGCAAACCGAAGCCCAGGCGCTGCGCGATGAGCTTAAACACATTCTGGCCCAGTCGCTGGGCGCAGAAATGATGGCCAAAACGGCCGCTAGCGCTTAAGGGGTAAGCGCATGCTGCTATCTAATTTGAATTTATTGGCCACGGCCCCCGGCGGCGTGGCCCGCCTGCGTGAACTGATTTTGACGCTGGCCGTGCAAGGCAAGCTGGTGCCGCAAGACCCGGCTGACGAACCGGCAAGCAGGCTGCTGCAAAAAATTCGGGCGGAGAAATACCGGTTGATTGCCGAAGGCAAGATCAAAAAAGACAAGCCACTGGCGGCAATTGCGGAGGAGGAAAAGCCGTTTGGGTTGCCGGTGGGGTGGGAGTGGGTGCGGCTTGGTGAAGTCGTTGAGGTTTTGGACAGTCTTCGAAAACCGGTCACTAAAGAGGAGCGGCAACCTGGCCCCTATCCCTATTACGGAGCATCAGGAATTGTTGATTACGTTTCTGCATATCTATTTGATGAACCACTAGTTCTTGTCGGTGAGGATGGAGCGAAGTGGGGTACTGGCGACAAGACAGCTTTTCCGATTTCTGGCAAGACCTGGGTCAACAACCATGCACATGTCTTAAGACCACTGCGCACTGCACTCGTAGACATTTATTTGGTTAATTTTCTGACTGCTCGGGATTTATCGGAATTCATTACCGGCATGACAGTTCCTAAGCTTAATCAGGCACGACTGACTTCCATTCCTGTTGCTCTCCCCCCTCTAGCCGAACAATCCCGCATCGTCGCCCGCGTCGAAGAACTCATGCGCCTGTGCGATGCGCTGCAGGCCAAGGGCCAGCTGGAGGCCACGCAGCACGCCCAACTGCTCAGCACCCTGCTGGGCACGCTCACCGCCAGCGCCACGCCCGACGAACTGGCCAATAATTGGCAGCGCGTGGCCCAGCACTTTGACCTGCTGCTGGACCGCCCCGAGGCCATCGACGCGCTGGAGCAAACCCTGCTGCAACTGGCAGTGCGCGGCCTGCTGGTGCCGCAAGACCCGGCCGATGAACCCGCCAGCGTGCTGCTGCAAAAGATTCGGGCGGAGAAAGATAGGCTGATTACCGAAGGCAAAATCAAAAAAGACAAGCCGCTGCCGCCGGTGACGGACGAGGAAAAGCCGTTTGAACTGCCTGTGGGGTGGGAGTGGGTGCGGTTGCAACAGGCATATGACGTACGTGATGGAACGCACGACACACCCAAATATCAGTCCACGGGATTTCCGCTCGTGACAAGTAAGAATCTCTATAGAGGTGTGCTTGATTTATCAGACGTAAAGCTGATTTCGCCTGTTGATCACGAACAGATATCCGCTCGTTCCAGAGTTGATCGCGACGATATTCTCTTTGCAATGATTGGCAGCATTGGAAACCCTGTCATTGTTGATACAGATGCGGAGTTCAGCATAAAAAACGTCGCTCTATTCAAGTACTACGCTGCCTCTTTGTCCTGCCCCAAGTACCTTTTATTTGTATTGCAGAGTGAAGCGGCAGGAATGAAAGAACGTGCGGCCGGTGGCGTGCAATCTTTCGTTTCGTTGGGGCAACTTCGCTCGACCGTGGTTGCTTTCCCTCCCCTCGCCGAACAATCCCGCATCGTTACCCGCGTCACCCAATTGCGCCGCTTGTGCGCCGACCTGCGCCAGCGCCTGGCCGAGCGCGAGGTAGTGCAGGCGCGTCTGGCGGAGGCACTGGTGCAACAAGTGGCCTGACCCGCTGCACACCACACATGGCTGATGCCAAACCCTGGCGCAGCGTTGCTGATCAACTGGCACAACTGCAAACCCGTGGCATGCACATTGGCGATGTGGCCAAGGCCACGGACTATCTGGAGCGCATTGGCTACACCGACTGAGCGTTTATTGGTACGACTTTCGGGTACGCGGCGAGCCGTTTTGCCCGCTGGATGCAGAAACAGGCCGCAAACCCCAAAAAGTGCAGCTGGAGCGCCCGGTGCTGGATGCATTCAAGCCCAGCGCGCGGTTTCACGATGCGGTGGATTGGTACGTGTTTGACAAGAAGCTGCGTTTGCTGGCGCTGGATTGCATTGAGGTGGCGCTGCGCGTGGACTTGTCGCGCCGGCTGGGTGAGAAAGACCCGTTTTCCTACTTGAATAAAAAAACGAACATGTAGGGGGTTCATGTTCGTCGTCGCTTTCAAAGTCGCGGCCATCACAACTTCTTCAACTTTGAGGAATACAACGATGGCCTACTTTGTTGCACACCCCGTCCGCCTGGACGAAGAAACCCGCTCCCACATCACCACCGCCGAGGCGGCTTTCCACCTCAACCGCTCTGAGCAGACCCTGCGCCTGTGGGCCTGCAAGGAAACGGGGCCCCTGCGCCCGGCCCGCATCAACAACCGCTTGGCTTGGTCGGTCGCCGAGTTGCGCCGCGTTTTGGGTATCCACTAAATCACTGCACCGCCATGCGCCTGCAGGCCCTCTCCATCACAGCCGTGCTCGTCACGGCTGGATTCATTTGAGGGGCTGGTGTGCAAATGGCTCACCGCACACGGCCTGCCAATATGTTTTTGCGCTTTGGCAAGCTCAAGGGCCCAACGGCGGCGCTCAGGGCTGCTCGCCACAATCTGCGAGAGCTGGCTTTGACGCCGAACATCTCCCCCGGCCAGCAGCACCACAACAAAGTCCTTCTGGGCTCCCACTCAGCCCAGGCTGTAGACACGGCTTACAAAAAACAATTGAAGGCTGCGGGCATTGACAAACTGCGCGTGGATGCCGTGCGCCTGATTGAGGCCCTGGTCAGCTTGCCTGTGGGCATTCAAGACACGCCGTGCGCGTACTTCCAATCCGCTCTGGAATGGCTGGGGGGTGAATTTGGCTCAGCCAACCTGTTGAGTGCCGTCGTTCACAACGATGAAAGCGCCCAGCACATGCATGTGCTGATCGTGCCTTTGGTCAAAGGTCGGATGCAGGGCTCTGACCTACTAGGCGGCAAAGCACATCTGCGTGCACGCCTTGCTCGGTTTGAGCAGGCGATGCAAGGCAGTGCAGCTGCTTTGGGCCTGCCTGATACAACAGGGCAGATACTGGATGCACAAGAGATGGCGCGCACCGTCATTCGCGAGCTGCAGCAGCGCAATGACCCGATGTGGAAAAGTAGCGTGGCGCAGCTACTGCGCAATTGCATTGAAGACAGCCCGCAGCAGTTTTATGCTGCCTTGGCGCCGATGATCAGCCAGTCCAGCACCGTCATGCGCCCTGCTCGCCCTCGTTGCCGCAATCGGCGGATGAAGACGATGGCAGAGATTTTTACCAAGCCCATACAGAACATGCGGGGTGCGGCGGCTGAACGCTACCGCCAAAGCGAAGAGTACCGACGTGCACACGTCACTGCGCCCTCTCATGCCACGCACCAAGCTATAGGACCGGATATTACGAACGTGCCTGAAATACGCCGCGTGGTACTTCCGGTTGTCTTCCCCAGTGTGGCACTGCCCAGCATGAGATTTCGGATGCGAACCCTATGCTCTGTAGGGTTCGCTGCACATCACGTGATTTTGCAGATCCACGCCAGCACCGCCCTTGTTGCTGCCCTGGATCGCTCTATCAAGTCGGTGCATCTACCAACGGCAGCACCTTGCACCAGAGTGCACACAGAACCGTTTGCGCAAGCATGTTCTGAAAGCTCCTGCTACCCAGAAGCAGTGCCGCTGGAGCGCATGCTTTTGACATGGTGGCTGCGCAAAGCCAGGGCTTCATGAATTTGCCTGCGCCTATTCATTGACAGCTCTGCGAGGTTTCTATGCCAAATACACAACCACACACACCACCCCTCCTCCACAGCAAATGCTGCGGCGCAAAAACACGCAAAGGCACCCCATGCAAGAGCAAAGTGCTGTATCGCGGCGGACGCTGCAAGCTGCACGGCGGCTTTTCAACGGGCCCGAAAACCAAGCGCGGTAAAGCTGCAAGTCGGCGCAACGGCAAAAAAGGTGGAAGGCCAAAGAAGAACCGACAAGTCCCCCCTTAAACCGACGCGTAAAAACCCAACCCCATGTGATGTTGACAAAAGTTAACATGCCATGTGCTTGATATTTCAGCAGACAGAACTTGGGAAGTTGATTGCTTTCAAGGTCCGGATAAAAACCTGAGCTGGCTTCATGCAACTTAGCCAAGTATTTACACGGAACTCAGCCACAGACTGCGCTACTGCAGGTGGATGCTTAGCATCTAACTCTTGCCAATGGTCAACCAGCCAGGCTGTGAATTCCGGGCATAGCTGTGCCATCAGTATGTAACTTAAGCTGTCAAAAGTTAGTATCCGCAAACCATCTGACGCTTGTGATCTGCAACATCCACCATTGGTGGATGTTGAATCACGCCATATTCCGTCAATTGCTCGGTGAACTCTGGGCAGTTCTGCGCCACCAGGATCAGGCTGTCAGGCTTGTTCAGCAGGTATTCGGTGTACGTGTTGCCGTTGTGTGTGAACTCTTGCAGTGCAAGGGTTCCAATCACGCCCTTATCTGACAAGCGCTCGGCGCTGATTTTTATGTTTCCATGCTGCTTCTCCAGCAGCTCCGCAATTTCGCGGGTGCTCATAGTCAGTGGCGCTGTTGGATTCATCAGTGCACTCATTGCTCGGTTCCTTTCTGCTGTTGGTTCAAAAGCAGTCCCGCGCGACCAACAGGCATCAAGGCATCAGTCCATGGCGGGCAACAGCGCGACCCAGTCCACGGGGTGAGAGGTGTCCACACGAATGGCCAGCGCTTGCTCGGTAGCATCCGGCAGTTCACGGAACTTCAGTTGCGCCGCAAGCACTGCCAGCGCCAGAAGCGGCGCCCTTTGCGCATGCGGCAAAAAGGTTGCATCGACCAACACCGGATAAGCGCAGGTTAGTGTGTTGCATCGACCGGTTGAATCCGCCGCTCAAAGGTGACATTGAAGATCTCTGTGGACTTGACCCGGTGAGCTTCAGGGCTACACCTGGAGCCAACCAAACAGACGTTTGATCAATCAGCGCTTTAGCGCATTTCACACCATGCCCACCAGCCCGCCCGACACACGCCGCGCGGGCTTTCTTTTTGGATCCCTCATGAACACATCACCCAACCGGAACTAGGACCAGCATCAGGCAGCGCCGAACACTTGCGCGAATCGACCCGGCCTGGCTGGACACCTCGAGGATGCTGAGCAGACTATCCTGTTGATAATTCCACCAGCGCATCCACGACCACGGCACCTCTGCCTGCAGCCCCCACCATCACGGGGTTGAGGTCCAACGAGGCGATAGTGCCGCGCGCGCCCACAATCACTTGCCCCACAGCCACAGTAATACGCGAGAGTGCCTGCACGTCCAGCGGCGGCTCGCCGCGTACACCGTCCAGCAGCGGGGCGATGCGCAGCGTGCGCAGAGCGGCCTGCACGTCGGCCTCGGAGAACGGGGGCAGCAGCACGGCGCAATCCTTGAGCGCCTCCACGTACTTTCCACCGTCGCCCACCACCACCACGGGGCCAAAGATCGGGTCCATGCGCGCGCCCACCATGAATTCATGCTGGCCCTTGCGTGTGGCCGCCACGATCACGCCGTCGCGCTGCACGGACATCACGTCCATCTTGGCCCAGAAGCGCTCGAACAGCTCGGCCGCCTGCTCGCGCGTCTGCACGTTGAGGGCCACCAGCCCGTGCTCGGACTTGTGCGGCACCTCGGCCGAGCAGGCCTTGACGACCGCAGGCGCGCCAATCGCGTCAAACGCTGCGCGCGCCTCGTCGGCGGTGCGGCACAGGTGCATGGGCACCGTGGGTACACCGTGGCGAGACAGCAGCTCCAGACTGTCCACTTCGTTGAGAAAACCTTGCGTGCCTGCAGGTACCTGCACATGCGGCAGCGCGTCCCACTGCGCGCGTGGACGGTGCATGAGCTCAGTGTGCTTGGCCACCTGGGCTAGCACAGCGATGGCCTCGCCCTCGTTGGGGAAGGTGGCAATGCCATGCTGCCGGAAGGGCTCGGCCACGGTTTCCTGCCACGCTGCCACGGCCACGGGCTTACCAGTAGCGGCCTCGAATGCGGCGGCGTCACGGGCGAAACGGTCCACGTCGTAGCCCGCGCCAGCCACAGGAATGTTTAGGAAGAAAAGATCTGCCGCCGGATCCTGCGCCACTGCAGGCAGCACGTCGCCGAACAAGCCGCTGTTAGACAGCAGCGCGGCCGTCACGTCAATCGGATTGCTGGCCGTGGCAAACCCTGGCAGCTTGGAGGCCACGTCGGCCTGCGTGACAGGACTCAGCTCCGCCAGGGACAGGCCCATGTCTTCGGCCGCGTCGGCACCCATCACGCAGCTAGCGCCGGAGTTGCTGATCACCACCAGACGCCGCCCCTCGGGGCGCCAGCCCTTCAGGTAGGCATGGGCAGCGCGCGCCTGCTCATGCGGGTCACGCACGCGCCAGATGCCGTGGTGCTTGAAAAATGCGTCCACCGTACGGTCCTCATTGGCCAGCGCGCCCGTGTGCGACGACGCTGCCTTCTGCCCGCTGACCGATCGTCCGGCCTTCACCGCGACGATGGGCAGGTCGCGTTCGCGCGCGTAGGCGGCAGTGGCAGCCAGCATCTCTGGGTTGGCGATGTTCTCCAGGTACAGCAGCAGCAGTTTGACGTCGGGGTCATGCGCGACAGCCCAGGCCATCTCGGATGCGGTCACATCTGCCTCGTTGCCCGTGGCGTGTACATGGCGCACGCCGAGGCCGCGCCCGCGCAGCAGACCATAGGCCATAGCACTCATGCCGCCGCTCTGGCTCACGATGCCTACCGGGCCGTCCATGGGCGGCACCTCAATGAACATGGTGGAAAAGCCCGCGATGGCACCCGTTCCGAAGTTGGCCAGCCCCTGCGTATTGGGCCCGTACAGGCGCATGCCTGAGGCGCGCGCGGTAGCCACCATGTGATCCTGTAGCTCGCGCCCGGCCGGGCCCGTCTCGCCAAAGCCCGAGGCGATCACCACAGCGGACTTCACGCCGCGTGCGGCGCATTCCTCCACGGCGGCGACGGTCTTGTCGCCGCCCACGGCGATCAGCGCCAAGTCGGGCACCTCGGGCAGCACGGCCAGGCCGGTGTAGCTCTTGTGGCCCTGGACTTCCTCGCGCGCCGGGTTAATGGGATAGATAGTGCCCTGGTAGCCGTGGAGCTGCATGTAGTGGATGGGGCGGCCACCGATCTTGTGGATATTCTCGGAGGCGCCGACAACGGCGACCGAGCGGGGGTTGAGTGCAGAGGTGAGTAGGTCAGACATGATGGGTTGCGAGACGTTGGGCGTTCCGTCGCCCCGCCGCTGGCAGGGCCGTGGAATGCAATGGCAGTTACAGGGACGCAGCGCAGTCAGCTGGCACAGCCAGCTCGGCGGTAAACCTTCCGGGGCCTAAAGCCAGCCGCGCAGCGCACGGCGTGGCGAGCGCGTGGAGCGCGGCATAGTCATTCAGCGGGGCTCAGTCAATCCGGGCGCCAGAGGCCTTGACCACCTTGTCCCACTTGTCCACCTCGGCCTGCAGGAAGCCGGCGAAGGCGGAGGGCGTGTTCCAGGCGGCGGCGAAGCCCTGCGCCTCGAAGCGCTGCTTCACCTCGGGGTTGTCCAGCACTTTCTTCAGCTCGACGTTCAAACGGTCCACCACCTCCTTGGGCGTGCCGGCGGGCGCCAGCAGGCCGTTCCAGGCGATGGCCTCGTAGCCCGGCAGGCCGGACTCGGCCACTGTAGGGAGGTCCGGCGCACTGGGTGAACGCTGGCTGCTGGTCACGGCCAGCGCCTTGAGCTTGCCGGCCTTCACATGCGGCATGGACGAAAGCATGGTGTCGAACATCAGGTCCGCCTGACCGCCCATCACATCGGTGAGCGCAGGGGCGCTACCTTTATAGGGCACGTGAGCCATCTTCACGCTGCCCATGGCGTTGAACAACTCGGCCGACAGGTGTGTGGACTGCCCGTTACCGGAAGACGCGTAGTTGAGCCCGCCCTGCTTGAATTTGGCCAGCGCGATCAGCTCTTTCACGTTGCTCGCCGGCGTTGCCGGATTGGTCACGATGACCAGTGGCCCGCTGGTGAGCTGCGAGATAGGTGCAAAGTCCTTGGTGATGGAGTAGCTGAGCTTCGCGAACAGTGAAGGGTTGATGGCATGCGCCGTGGTAGCCACCACCAGCGTATAGCCGTCTGCAGGGCTGCGTGCCACAGCCTCGGCACCGATGTTGGCGCCAGCGCCAGGGCGATTCTCGATTAAAAAGGACTGCCCCATTTGCTCCTGGAGCTTTTGTGCCACCACGCGCGCAACAATGTCGGTAGGGCCACCCGGCGGGTAGGGAACAACCAGCTTCACGGGCTTGCTCGGATAATCGTTGGCCCAGGCAAGGGGCGAAGCTGCAGCAGCGCACAGTGCGGCGCAAACGACGCCAATAACATGGCGACGCGGAGTGTTAATGGTGGTCTTGGGCATGTCTTTGTCTCCTTACTAGTTGTGGTGAAAAAAACGATCAGATGGCTGGCACGAAGTGCAACAGCGGTCGCCCCAGGTGCTCGAAGAATTCCGCGCGCACGCGCTCGCCGATCTGCACGCCTGTCGCCGCGTGCCCCATGAGGCGTGGCCCCTCGTCGAGTTGCACGATCACTAACGTGTAGGGTGCCAAGGCACGGAAGTCCTCCGAGGGGGCTCGCGCCACCACCGTGGTAGCACGCACAGTTGCGGTACCGGCAGCGTCGCACCAGTCGAGCCTGTCGTGGCCACAGCGTTGGCACGCGTAGCGCGCTAGGGTCTGTGCATGGCCGCATGCGGAGCAGCTTTGAAATCGCACCACGCCTGCGCGCAGGCCGTCATTGAAAGGAGTTGCCAGCGAGGTCATGACGTTCAGCCCTCCGTTGAAAGAATAAGACTTACGTGGGACGACATTACGCCCCCGTCGGCATGTATGAACGCGCGCTGCGGCGCAGGTATCTGACGCTCGCCCGACTGGCCTGTCATCTGTCGCCAGGCCTCCGCGATGTGCGCCATACCGCCAGCCACGCCGCAGTGGCCAAACGACAGCAGGCCGCCGTGCGTATTCAGCGGCAGCCCCCCCGTAAGCGCAAAGTCGCCTGCGCGGACCCGGGCGGCGGCCCCTCCCCGCGGTGCGAAGCCGATCTCCTCCAGCAGCATCACCAGCGTGATCGTGAACGAGTCATAGATCCCCAGGTAGTCGATGTCTGCCACAGTCAAACCGGCCTCAGCAAAGGCAAGGCCGGCGGCGTCTGCCGCTCCACACTGCATCACATCCACCATGGCAGTGAGGTGCTGATGGCGGTGCGCCTGGCCCGCGCCCATTACGCACACCGTAGTGTGCGGACCCCGGTCGGCAGAGACGACGAACGCCATAGCGCCGTCGGAAATAGGACAACAATCAAGAAGCGACAGCGGTGCGGCAATGGACTTGGCGGCCAGCACCTCAGCATGGGTGATAGGCGTACGCAGGTGTGCCTCGGGGTGGCGTGCGGCATTGGAACGCATGAGCACAGCGAACTCGGCCAGGTCGGCGCTGGTGATGCCAGTGCGGTGCATGTACTCCGAAGCCATCAGTGCGTAATACGCGGGTACGCTAGCACCGTTGGGCACCTCGTAATCAGCGTCACCCACCTGGGCCAGGGTCTGGATGGAGCTGTCGCGCGACTGGCCAGTGAGGCGGTTCTCGCCCGCCACCACCAGCACGTTGCGACAACGACCCGAGCGCACCAGTTCGCGAGCAGCCATCACCATAGCAGCGCCCGTGGCTCCGCCGACTTGCATACTGTGCGCGTAGCGCGGCGCCAGCGCAAAGCGCTCACAGAACAGCGTGGATAGCATCAGGTGAGGTAGCGTGGTGGCATAGCCGCACAACACACCATCGATGTCAGTGCGCGCTAAATCAGCACTGACCAACGCCTGGCGCGCTGCGTGGGCCATCAGGTCGAGTGCACCGAGCCCTTCGTGACGGCCAAAGGGAGTGCTGCCCGCGCCGCGTAGGTAGGCGGTGGGTAGTGGATTCATCGCAAAGTCTCCGGGGTAGTTTTTGACGGGGTGCGTGCACCGGCCAGTCGGCTTGCGCGCACCGCCTCGGACCAGCGCACCTGGCATACCGTGGACTCGCGCATCAACGCCTGGGCCATCGCAGCTTCACGCGCCAGGATGCGGTCGTTCAGCGCGGCAATGCTCAGGGCTGCCACGGGGCGCCCCTCGGGGTCGAGCACAGGCACGGCAATACCCCCCATGCGTTCGACCACAACATCAAGCAGTACCACGTGGCCGCGTTCACGCGCATCGGCGATACGCTCGCGCAGCAGCGCAGGAGTGATGCGCGGGTAACGGCTCATCTGGCTTGCGAGGATCTCCAGTGCTGCCTCGCGCTCGGCCTCGGGCATCCATGCCAGTAGCGCAAGGCTGCCGGCCCCTGCACCCAGCGGGCGACGGCTGCCCACGCGCAGGTAGTTGGCGCGAATGGGGTAGGTACCTTCCTCCACGTCGATACACAACGACTCCACACCACTGGGGATGGACAGCACCACGCTATCCTCGAACTGACCCACCAACCGCAGCAAACTGGGACGCGCCAGCGGCCGCGGGTCAAATCGCCTCAGCGCGGCTGCGCCCAGTACCATGAGTTCGGGCCCCAGCGAGAACTGCTTGCTCTGCACATCGCGCGCCACAAAGCCGTCGCGCACCATCACCTCCAGCAGACGCAGCGTGGTGGCCTTGTCCAGTTCGGCCGCCGCTGCGATGTCGGTCAACCGCGCGTTGCCCCCCTCGGACATCACCCGCAACACGCGCATGGCGCGCTCCACAGTGGAGGTACTGCTTCCGGGAGGGTGATTCACCATGGCTTTTGGGCGGGCAGCGGGGGACATGTGGTTTATTTCTTTGAATGAAATATTGAATGGCATGAAATTTATGTTGTGTTGGTTATTAAGGTCAAAAACCTAGAATGGAATTTCAATCAATAAAACATCTTTGATGCAATCCCAGTGAATACCCGCAGTAAATGCACCCGAGCTGCTGGCTGTTCGTGCTGGTTCACAGCCACTGCATGTGCGTACAGCGCCCACTGCTGGCGACACGCACAAGCCCGTGCCTGCAAATGCACGACGCCAAACGGTTCTACTCCAGCAACACCAGTTGACCGATCGCTCCCCATATCGGGCAACACCTTGAGCATTGAAGGAACGCACACTGAGCTCAGGATCTGGCGTTACTGAAATCCCCTTAGTCACGGCCCTACGTGGTGTTTCCTGCAAGTTCATCGACGCTGCGTGAGAGATACGTGGAGTGGCGCTACGACCTGCTTGCGAGAACCAAAGAGATACGTCGCCAGCATCCCGGTCGCTGTTGCGGCGTTGGACGCCCCTCCTCGCCCAATGCTCGCCCCAAGCTGCCCCGCAAGGTCCTTTCTTGGATGGCTTTCACGTGCTACGTTTGAAAAGCAACAGTGCTTCGCGCTACCGACAGCAGCACTGTGCCTATCTTGTGAGCAGCACTCGGCAGCACCGCCTCTGATTTGGCCTGCAGCGACAGAATTTGTGTGGTTCAACACACGCTCTGGCACTGGTTAACTACAGCGCCATAGATAGTGATGGCTTGGCGATGCCCTCCACGCGGCCAGACTTGGTGGGCATAGTGCGGGTGAGCGGTGATGCCCAACCACATCATTCAGTCCATGCATCCAGGCGCGACCCGGGTTTTGCTCGGCAAAACCACCCTCAGCGTCATGAAAATCGAACGACAGGGTTTCCCCGAGAGCTGATTTCACCCTGCAAAACTTTTTGAATCTTGATTGACGCGCTGCCCCATGCGACAACAACATTAGCTCCAAGCCGCCCCCACCCGCGGCGCTGGAGACACCAATATGAGATGGAGACAACGTCCCGCAGGCTCCAACTGGGGTGATTTCGGGCCCGACGACCAGTTGGGTCGCGCCAACCTGATCGGTCCTGTGCAGGTACGCAAAGGCGCTCTGGAAGTACGCGAGGGAATCAGCCTGTGCCTGTCGCTTCCACTGGACTATCCCGGCGGCAACGCGCTGAACGCGCGCCGCCTGCCGCCGCAGCTGCGCCCCACCCGGCGCGAAGGCATTCCATACGTCAACTTTCCACTGGGCCATGTCTACCCCGGTGCCACCGACGTGGTCAGCGACGATCAGGTGCTGCTATCGCTGCAGTACTCCACCCAATGGGACTCGCTGGCGCATGTGGGTGCGCTGTTCGACCCCGATGGCAGCGGCCAGCTGCGCACCACGTACTACAACGGCTACCGCGGTCATGAGCACATCCTGGGCCCGCAGGACCACGGCATTCCCACGCGCGGCGACGACGCCACGGCTGCGCGCTACCAGCCCGTGTGCTGCGCCGGACGCGCGCCCGACGAGAGCGTAGCCCGCGCGCTGGGCGTGGAGCACCTTGCCGTGAAGGGCATGCAAGGACGTGGCGTGCTGGTGGACCTGGAACGCGCCTACGGCACCGAATTTCGCGACATCGGCTACGACGAACTCATGCACGCCATGGACCGCAGCGGCGCCAGCGTGGAGCCCGGCGACATGCTGCTACTGCGCACCGGCTTTGCCGAACTGGTGCTGTCCATGCAGCACCAGCCCGACGCGCACCGCCTGCACAACAGTTGCGCAGCGCTGGACGGTGGCGACGAGAAGCTGCTGCAGTGGATCACCGACAGCGGCATCGCTGCGCTCATCGCCGACAACTACGCCGTGGAGCGCCACCCGCCGCGCCGCGTTCCTGAAGACGGCTCGCCCTACCCGGTGTTGCCCCTGCACGAGCACTGCCTGTTCAAGCTGGGGCTGCCGCTGGGCGAGCTCTGGTACCTCAAGGAGCTGGCCGACCACCTGCATGCGCTCGGCCGTACCCGCTTCCTGCTCACCGCCCCGCCCCTGCGCCTGCCAGGCGCGGTGGGCTCACCCGTGACCCCCATCGCCACCCTCTGATTTCCCTGTACACACACCAACGAAGGAGACAACCATGACCCGCCAAACTCCCCTGGTCAGCGCCTGCCGCATTCTGTGCACTGGCCTTTCTCTGATGGCTGCCACGGTCGCAGCCACCGCCCAGGATATGAAAATTTCTGACGACGTGGTGCGCCTGGGCATCCTGACCGACCTGAATGGCCCGTTTGCCGACATCACCGGGCCGGGCAGCGCCGCTGCTATCCAGATGGCCATCGACGACTTCGGCGGCCAGATACTGGGCAAGAAAATCGAACTGGTGGTGGCCGATCACCAGAACAAGGCCGACATCGCCTCCAGCAAGGCACGCGAATGGTTCGACACTGGCAAGGTGGACGCCATCATGGACGTGGCCGTCTCAGCCCCCGCGCTCGCGGTGCTCGAGATAGCCAAACAGAAGCAGAAGGTGATCATCTTCAATGGACCCGGCCTGGACCGCCTGACCAACGACCTGTGCATGCCCAGCACCGTGCACTATGTCTACGACACCTATGCGCTGGCCAACGTGACAGCCAGCGCCATCACGCAACGCGGCGGCAAGGACTGGTTCTTTGTCACGGCCGACTACGCCTTCGGCCACAGCCTGCAGGAGCAGGCCAGCGCAGTAGTGACGGCCCAGGGCGGCAAAGTGCTGGGTGCCGCCAAACACCCCATCGGCGCAACGGACTTCGCTTCGTTCCTGCTGAGTGCCCAGAACAGCAAGGCCCAGGTCGTTGGGTTGGCCAACGCGGGGGGGGACACTGTGAACACCATCAAGGCAGCGCGCGAGTTCGGCCTGACCACGGGCAAGAACAAGCAGACATTGGCAGGCCTGCTGATGTACATCAACGATATTCATGCCATCGGCCTGCGCACTGCTGGCGGTCTGATGCTCACCGAAGGCTTTTACTGGGACATGAACGATGAGACGCGTGCTTGGTCCAAGCGCTACTTCGAAAAAATGAAAAAAATGCCCAACATGAGCCAGGCGGGCGCCTATTCCTCGACCATCCATTACCTGAAGGCCGTGCAGGCCACCAAGACCGACGAAACAGCACAGGTCATGGCCAAGATGAAGGCTACCCCCATCAACGACTTCTTCGCCAAGAATGGCCGCATCCGCGAGGACGGTCGCATGGTTCATGACATGTACCTGTTTGAGGTCAAGTCGCAGGATGAGTCCAAGTACCCCTGGGACTACTACAAGCTCGTGACCACAGTGCCCGGCGACAAGGCGTTCCTGCCGCTATCGCAGTCTAAGTGCTCCATGGTGAAAAAATGACAAACACCGTGCTGATTGTGGGCGCCACAGGCGTCGTGGGCCAAGCCTGCCTCCGTCACTTTGCCACCCTGCCCGGCTGGCGTGCCTTGGGCGTGGCGCGACGTGCCATCGACCTGCCAGCGGGCGCGACCGCTCTTCAGCTAGACCTGCAAGACTCGGCAGCCTGCCAGAGTGTGCTGGGAGAGCGGGACGACATCACCCATGTGGTCTATGCAGCCGTGTACGAGCAGCCCGGCGGGCTGGTCGGAGGCTGGTGCGACCAGGAGCAGATGCGCATCAACCTGCAAATGCTGCGCAACGTGGTCGAGCCGCTGGACCGCCCCGGCGGCCCGCTGCGCCACGTAACCATCATGCAAGGTGGCAAGGCCTACGGTGTACATATCCACCCGCAGCTAGCTGTGCCCGCACGCGAACGTTGGCCGCGCGATCCACACGAGAACTTCTACTGGCTGCAGGAAGACTTTCTGCGCGAGCGCCAAGCCAAGGGCCAGTGGCACTTCACCATCATGCGCCCGCGCATCGTGTTCGGCGACGCGGCGGGTAGCAACATGAATCCCATCCCAGCCATCGGCGTCTATGCCTGGCTGCGCCATGAGCAGGGCCTGCCGCTGGCATATCCCGGAGGCCCGGCGCGAGTCAACCAGGCCATCGACGCTGATCTGATCGCCCAGGCCTGCGCCTGGGCCGCCGAGTCGCCCAACGCACGCAACGAGACCTTCAACCTAGAGAACGGCGACGTGTTCGTATGGCAGAACGTATGGCCCACCATCGCTGACGCACTGGGCATGACTATGGGAGAGCCTGAGCCCCAGTCGCTGGCTACCGCACTGGCCAATCAGCAGCCCGCGTGGGAGCACCTGGTGGACAAGTACCTGCTGGCAGCGCCACGTGATCTGACCGCCTTCATCGGCCAGGGCGCGGCGTACGCAGACTTCCAGATGAACCACGGCAGGACCGGCCCTCTGCCTCCAGTGATCATGAGCTCGGTAAAGATCCGCCAGGCGGGCTTCCATGCCTGCATGGACACCGAAGACATGTTCCGCAAATGGTTCAGCCAATTGCAACAGCGCCACCTACTGCCCACGGTAGCGCAAGCGCGTGGGGCACCGCGCATGCCTAGCAGCGATCGCAGCTCCTCTGGGTCAGCATGAGCTCGTTGCAGTGCACAGAAACGTTGTCTCAAGGATAAGCGGGGGGATGTCTACCCAACTGGGGCAGTAGATTGCGGAAACCCGGCAATCTAGTTTGCTGAAATCCAGCAAACTGGAATGGAGGCCAATGCCTTATACCTCATCAATCAGGTGCAGCCAAAAAGCGGTGTGCTTGCGCACGTGCTCCTTCGTATATTTGCTTCGCCATACTCGTTGACACACTGGGATGCAGGTCAGCATTGACTCGCTCAATCGCGGTGTCCAGCTGCGCCAGCATCTCCAGCATCGCGGGCCACAGCCCGTCAACCCGCGTCCACTCTGCCAAAGCTTTCCAGTGCCGACGCTGGATTTTCTGCAGGTGGTAGTGGCGGCTTTGGGTCCCTGGAACAGCCATGGCCATCTTGGCTTTCTGCCAAGCAATCTTTCCATAGCCATGGCCTATTACCGGCCATGCCGACAACACGTCATACAAAGGCGTAGCGATATAGCCCCCGCCAGGTTGCATGAAGATGGAGAAGTTTTTGGCATGTCCGTCGATAGCACCCAAAAGCCAAAACGCCAACTGCGCCATGACGAAGCGCGCGCAATCTTGCGCAGACGCCTGGCTCTTGCTCAACACTTGCAAGCATTGCGCTATCCCAGGACCACCATCCGCTTCGTACTTCTGAGTGCTGGTAACCCCAAGCGACTGGCATAAATCTTCTTGCGGCAAACGTGCCAACCAGCCATCTGGTGTCCATGCCCGATCAAAGCGCTCGACACACAGCACCGTGTGTGGGCCAAAAGTTTCAATGCTGCAGTTCGCTACCGGCAATCCCAGCGCTTTAAGCAATTGATTGCACAGCCACTCGTTTTGTACCGACTGCGTGAAATCCAGCTCAGTCCCCGGCACCAAACCGATGTTGGGCTTGAGTATGTGGGTGGTAGGCGTAGCGCCCTCGGGCACATACCACTGTGAGTCCACCCGCAGCAGCGCTGTTTTCTCTTGTGCGCCAGCAATCGAAATCCGAAAGTCGACATCCGCATCCAGGCTACCAAATGAAGCACCCAAAGAGCTCAAGTATGCACTGATCGCTGCTTCATCCAATCGCTGGCCACGGACCTGATCAAAGCCATCAGGCTCAACACCCTCGGGCAGTAATTGCACGGCCCCCACGCAATCGCGGCCGATCGCTTCTAGCAAGGTAAACACGTCAGACTTGCGCAGCCCGTACCGTTGCCGAATGCGCTTGCGGATGTCGGTGTTGTCAGGCAATAGGTTGTCAAAAAAGTTCTCGACCACCTCGCCGGTGACACGAAGGTCCGGCGTAAATGGCAGCGACAGCGACAAAGGGCGCACATGTTTGCTCGCCAGCCAGCCTGGGTCATACACCAGACTGTGCGCACCCGTGCGTGAGATCTCCCAGCGCCCTACTCGCAAACCGTTCATCCAAATACCGAGCGCACGCATTACCAACGCCCTTGTGGCTTGTGACTCTGCCAGCCATCTGCGAGTACCGTGTGTTTCAGCGGCTGCGCTCCCTGCGTTGACTCAAGACGCTGGGCTGGCGCTGCCTGGTGGGCTACTACCGTCGACTGCTTATTTTTTGACGTAGATTCACCCGCTTGGGGTGCTGCACCTGAGAGCGCGGCCTCTGGGGGCGGCGTCTGGGCTCGCACCACCAACTGTGCCCCCAACAAGTCTAGGATGGCCATCATCTGCCCCACGCTGACTGCGGAAGGGTCCTTCTCAATTGCGGCGATTCTGGATTGCGTGACTTGAAGCAAGCTCGCCAATCCGGCTTGGCTCATGCCTTTGGCTTTGCGCAGCGACTTGAGGTGCAAGCCCAGGTGCTGCGGAAAATTCAGTGCGTAGTCCATCTCACCTCCACGGCCAAAATCATTTCAAAGTGATAAATGCAAATTATCACTTAAATGTGATTTTTGCAAATTATCACTCCAGAGTGATGTTCATGCGCCTGGCGGTAGGACCTCCCTCAGTGAGTCACTTCACGATGCGCAACCTAGCAACCTCTTGAGGTGCTTCAAATTGGACGTTGGCCAGCTCCAGGATGTACGCTTCGATGCGCTGCGCGAACGGCCGCAACGCATCGATACTGCGCGGCCGATAGCCCTCTGCCGTGGCACTGGGCTTGTGCCCCATGATCTGTGCAATCGCACCGGCAGGTGCACCTGCGGCTTCCCCCAGCAACGAAAAGGAGCGACGCAAACCGTGGAATGTCAAATGATCAATTCCTGCACTGCGTAGCGCCAAGGCATGGCTTGCGCGAGCGTCTGTAATCCGCCCCGCTTTGCCGGTACTGGCAAACACGTAGGTACCGACACGCGGCAGACGCATGAGTAGTCGCGCCAAATACGGGGTCAGCGGAATTACGCGAACCTCATCCACCTTGTCAGCCAAGGTTAACTTGCTCCAGCGGAAATCCACCTGCTGCCACGTCAAAGCGGCCACTTCTTCGCGGCGAGCCCCTGTCAGGAGCAAAGTTCTTAAATAAGCACTGGCGGTTTGGTTGGACAACTGCTCGACCCCACTCCACCAGCTTCGCACCTGTGCCGCCTCCAATGCATCGGTCCGCCGAACACTCGCAGGCAAGCTTTCCACAATCGCCGGTGCTTTGCCGGCATCACGGTCCACCAACCCTCGATATTTGGGCTGAGCGGCACACCAGCGTAGAAAACCACGGAACATCATGAGTGCACGGGTGGCCTGGTGCCTTCCACTTTGTGCTTCTCGGTCAAACCACGTTTTTAGGGCATCTTCGTCAATCGAGACCAAGGGCATAGTAAGCAGCGGATACACCGGTCCAGGCCGCGTCAGCCCAGTACCCCGCTTTTTCGGGATGCCGCCCGCCGACGCCACGTTTTTCAGATCTTCCAGATAGCGAGGCTTCCAAGCCTCTTTGCGCTTAGGTCTCCCCGTTTCTAGGTAGACAGACCACAAATCACCCACCGTCACCGCGCGGGCCGCTTCCTCCACCTGCCTTTCTTGGGCATCGGCCAACGCCCGGCGTTTTTGCTCACGGGGATCTTTACCTTCATCGATCTGGCGCTGCAACTCGCGTGCCTTGGCTTGGGCCTCGGGAATCCGCCAAGCATCGGGGCTGCCAATCGTGATGCGAATGTCTTTGCCCGCATAGCTACCCTGGAAAACATAAGAAGGCTTGCCATTGGGTGTCGCGCGCAACCCCAGCCCTGGGGACGTGGAGTCCCACAGGAAGGCTTGCTTTTTGTCCGGCAGACACTTGAAAGCTTGGATGCGTGCGGCAGTGAATGCGACCTTCGACATGGGACTCCTCGGCGCGGTCTTACATCGTCAGGATGTAAGGGCGGATGTAAGACTTTTTGGTGAATCTGGATCAATTCAGATCAACACAACTGCTTAATATTTAATCAATGCAATTAAGCAACTTGTTGTTTTTATTGTATTTATCAACCAAAATCAACGCAAGCAAATTTTATAAACTGTTCATTCGTAATGAGAAGGTCGCGTGTTCGATTCATGTCTCAGGAACCAATAAATTCAACGACTTACGAGTCTTCATTGTTCAAAGGGTCGTTTGCTGTCACTTCAAGTCACAGTAGACAGCACTACTGAATAGTACTGCGCAGTAGCGCTTTCTCTATCCAGCTAGTTCTTGTGCCGTCACATTTCGCTGACCACGCACAAGATGCATCATGGCTACAACCCGCGAACGAAAAGATCAGAACGGCAAGGTGAGCTACCAAGCTCAAGTCCGTATTCAACGGCTATCCGCCTCAGTCAAGGGGAATCATCCAGTCTTCCTTTAGCCTCACGGGATTACGCCTATTGCCCTCTACAGAAGACCACCCATTCGAAGAGCCATGTCGCATCCTAAATATGCGCGCCGTGCTGATGGTGACTATGAATTAATTTATCTCACCACCAAAATGAGAAGCAACTTCTCGCAAGTCTGCCTCGCCCAAAACTCCGGCCAAATGACGCAAACGCAAGCCTGCGACTAATTGCTCATATCGGGCTTGCGCCAAATCATGGACAGACTGTGCTAGACGTTCCTGTGCATTGAGGACATCAACATTGGTACGTTCACCACCAATAAAGCTGCGTTGAGTTGCCTCAATCAGCGCATGGCTGGTAGCCACGGCAGACTCAAGCGCAGCAATACGCAAAACTCCATTTTTCTGGGCGCTGTATTGACGGTGCAACTCAACCTCCAATTCAGCGACTCTGGCATCCAAGTCTGCTTGTGCCTTCACCAATTGCGCTATAGCCTGCCGGGACTGGGCAGAGACGGAGCCACCAGCAAAGATGGGCACATTCAATTGCACCCCTACCGTAGTGGTGCGCGAAGACTGGCGATACGTGGAAGTGGTGTCTGATTCATTGTTTCCCACGCTCAAGATCAAAGCCAACCGAGGGTAATGTCCGCTGTCAACGCGCCTGACTTCTTGGCGCGCGGCCTCTAAAGTATGTTTTAGGCTTTCAACTTCTGGGTTAGCGTCAAATGCCTTACTGCGCCAATCATCCAGAGCCCCAAAAACCAATCTGGCAGCGCCCCTTGATGAAAGCCGCTCAAGCCGGCTAACTGGTTTGCCCACGATGGCTTTGAGAGCATCGATTGCATGCTGAGCCCGATCCTGCGCCACAATCAGCTCAGCCTGTATCAAGGCCTGCTTTGAACGGGTCTCTAGCATGTCAGTACGGGTTCCCTCACCTTGCAACAAGCGTTGCTCGTTGGCGCGCAACAACTCATCGGCAGACTGAAGTTGCGCCTTAACAAGACTTACTTCTTCGCTCGCCAGCAATGCTTTTGAATAGGCTTCAAAAACCCGTACCATCAGTTCTTGCTCACGAAGTCGAAATAACGCTTCACTCGCAGCGGTTCGTGCTGCGCCTTGTTCTTTGGCGGCCCATGCCTCACGGTCATACAAAGGCTGGCGCAGTTGCAAACTAGAGGTGTTACTAGCATAGCGACCTCGGTTGTCAGTTCGGCCGCTTGCTTCGGTTACCCGAGATTGGTTTTGATTACTGGATACCACTCCAGAAATTATTGGTAGCAACTTTGCTTGGCCAATTGCCTGATGCTCCAAGCCCTCATCACGAACAGCTTGGGCGCCTTTGAAAACCGGGTCATGCGCACGCGCAGCCTCATATGCCTGCATAAGCCCCATTAGCTCTTCGCCCCAAGTACCGTTGCTCAACAGCGCCAGTGCAACGGCAACCCAACACCGCTGACTTCTTGTGGATTCGCACTTTGCAAGACTTTTTTGCACTTCACTCCTCCGTCAGTGACATCTTGATGTTGTCTCGAATAGGACGCATCAGGTAGTTAGCCAGCGTTCGTTCACCTGTTTTAACGAATAGCTCAATAGGCATTCCTGGCCGCACAGGCAACTTACTCATTGCAACGCGGCCTTCAGCAGTAATTTCAGCAAACATGCGGAAATAAGGCACCCCCGTCTTCTGATCAACCAATCGGTCGGCAGAAACTTGCACCACCGTTCCCGGAATACGTGGCGTGGTGTTTTGATTGAATGCCGAAAAAATCAGTTCCACCGGCAGCCCAATATTCACAGAATCAATCAGATGCACAGGAATCTGCCCCTCCACGATCAATGGCTCTGACTGTGGAACGACATCCATCATCCGAAACCCTGGAGTAACAACACCGCCTTCAGTGAAAATGTTGAGGTCAGCAACAGTGCCATCTACCGGGGCTCGTACCACGGAGTTTTCCAACTCGTAATCCAAGCTTTCAAGCTGATTTTTTAAAGCATCTGCTTCTTTTTGCACATCGGCCAACTGTTCACGGACTTCTTTTTGAAACTCTTGTTGGCGATGAATACGTCGAAGCTTAAGTTCACTGGCTTGGCGCAGGCCGCGAGCGATATTGCCCCAATCCTCCGACATTGATGAAGCAAGCTGCGCATATGTGCGCTCAAGTTCAAGTAGCCTGTTACGCGGTATGAAGCCCCCTTGCGCCAATTCGCGCATTCCATCCAGTTGCTCCTGCAGAAGACGAAACTGCTCTTGCTTTCCTTCACGCGCTGCTTTCAACCCTGCAGTGTGGGCTTCTATGCCTGCAATCCCCTCATTCAATGCTGACATCTCCGCCTGCAAAGCTGAACGACGAGAAGCGAACAGCTGTTGCTGCACTGACATAGTGGAAGCAACGCGCGGGTCACTGCGCGCGACTTCTGTTTCAGCTGGAAAAGTCACTGATGGTTTGCCATCTCGCTCAGCAAGTAGCCTTGCTTCGGTTGCACGTGCGGTGTAATACTGCACCCTGATCACCGCCGCATTGGCACGCGCTTGTACAGCGTTCATCTGCACCAAGGGCTGCCCTGCTTTCACCGAATCGCCTTCTTGAACAAAAATAGTCTGTACTGTCCCCCCTGCCTGGTGCTGTACTACTTTTTTATTACCAGCCACCGTGATCGTGCCACTCATCGGAACACCTTGGTCTAGTGGAGCCAAGCATGCCCATAACAGCAGCCCGCCAAAACCCACAAGAACAATCCACCAACCTATGCGAGTGTGACGTTTGGCATCGTCCTGCAACAAAGCATCATTCGGCAAGTTTTGCACCAGTTCATGGACAAGTGGCGTGTCGGTATTCATGGCGGCCTCCTGCTCAATCTATGGAAGTTTCAACTCAACGTGGATGAAGAAAGTGGTGCTTGCGGAGCCATCCTCTTTTCAATCATTGAACGCTCATGAGCACTGGCGGCAACTGAGGTTGCTGCAGGAGGCTGCACAGCCTTGGAAAGCTCTGTGAGCACCTGCGATGTGGGGCCAAAAGAATGCATGCTGCCTTGTCGTAGCAGTAGCAAACAGGAGGTCACAGCCAAAATACTGGTACGGTGCGAAATAACTACCACTGTGCTGCCCCGTTCACGCAAACGCTGCAGGGCTGTTAGCAACGCCTGTTCCCCGACGTCGTCTAGATTGGAGTTGGGTTCGTCTAAAACAATGAGTGACGGTGAGTCATAAAGTGCCCGCGCCAATCCAATGCGTTGGCGCTGCCCTCCCGACAAACCGGCACCGCCATCTCCGAGGACGGTGTCGTAGCCTTGAGGGAAACGTTGAATCATCTCGTGCACACCCGCCAGCATCGCCGCTTCGATGACCTTGCCCGCATCGACCGTACCAAAGCGGGCAATGTTCTCGCTCACACTACCTGCAAACAGCTCAATATCTTGCGGCAAGTAGCCTACGGAGGGACCAAGCTCTGCCTTGTTCCACTGATAGACATCGGCACCATCCAAACGGACCTTGCCTACGCTTGCACCCCAGACACCAACAAGTAATCGCGCAAGCGTCGACTTCCCTGAGCCACTGGGGCCAATCACGCCTAACACCTCACCCGCAGGCAACGTAAAGCTAAGGTTTTGTAGAGCCGGCAGGGTCGCACCGGGAGGCACCGCTGTTACACCCTCAAATGCAATGATCCCCTTGGGCCGGGGCAAGCGCATACCGCCCTGGCGGGGCGGATTCGCAGCCAGTAGATCAACCAAACGCTGATATGCACTACGTGTAGCCGACCAGCCTTTCCAGACATTGATAAGTTGATCGACGGGACTTAGCGCCCGCCCCATGAGGATGGATCCCACAATCATCATCCCGGGTGTGATACGGTTCTCCAGAGCCAGCAATGCCCCCAACCCCAAAATCAGTGATTGCAGCGAAATACGCATAAATTTGCTGAGCGCACTGATAGCTCCAGCACGCTCACTCGCCTGTCCCTGCAGTTGCAAAAAACTGCCATGCAATTTGAACCAACGCCCCATCAGGTTCGGTAGCATTCCCATGGCTTCAATGACTTCGGCATTTCGCAGGTTATTGGTTGCCAAGTTACCGGCAGCAACAGACATTGCATTGGCCTGTGCCAAAGGTTTGCGTGACACGAGCTCGTTGGCCCAAGCTAAAGCAACGAGTACCAAAGTGCCTATAACTGCAAATACGCCCAACACCCAGTCAAACAGAAAAATCACCGCAAGGTAAATCGGAAACCAGGGCGCATCGAAGAAAGCAAACAACCCGTTGCCCGTTACGAACTGGCGAATGGTTGCCAAATCATTCAGCGATTGACCAGCATTTGCGCCGGCTTGCTTAAGGTTCTGCTCGAAGGCTGCGGTGTAAACCCGCTGATTGAGCTTTAGGTCCAGCCTCGCACCTACTCTAATCAACAGAAAGCTGCGCACTAGTTCCAACCCGTTCATCAGCAGATAAGTGCCGATGACCATAACCGTCAGCATCAACAGCGTTGTCTGATTACCGCTCGCCAGTACTCGGTCATAGACCTGAAGCATGTAAAGTGATGGCACCAGCATCAGTAAGTTGACGATGGCGCTAAAGATGCCGACGTTGCGAAATGCCGAGCGGAATTCACGCAATGCGGCGCCGATCTCATTGTCGGCCAGCTTCCAACCCGGCCGACGCGAGCCAGCCGGGTATTGGGTGGATGCCATAACGGCTTTCTGAGGATCAAGCGAGCTGGAAGTCAGCGATCGTCACGGTTGTGTGGTCTGCAAGCCCGACCAACCGCACAGTGCCACCATCCACTCCGTTGACCGTGATCAGCGTGTCATTACCAGCGTCAGTGATCACCACTCGGCTGTTGAAAGTAGCCGTATCGAACTCGAACGCAGCGAGATTCAATCGATCTTGCCCTCCCCCGCTCGCGGAGAACCCGTTGATGATGTCATTGCCGAAGCTGGGACCAAACACGAAAATATCAGCGCCCAGTGACGCATCTATGATGTCGTCGCCTGCACCACCAGTCACCCGGTCGTTGCCAGCACCTCCGTCAATCCTGTCGTTCCCCTCGCCGCCATTGATCACATCATTGCCGATGTCACCGAACAAAATATCATCGCCTGCACCGCCGTGAATTTGGTCATTGCCATCACCACCGTAAATGGTGTCATTGCCAGCACCACCTTCGAGCGTGTCATTGCCAGCGCCACCCTCCAGTCGATCATTACCTGCCTCACCGTAGAGCAGGTCGTTGCCTGCTTCGCCCAGCAGTTCATCATCACCTGCTTCACCGTACAAGGCGTCGTTACCTGCCCCCCCGAGCAGCCGGTCATTGCCGTCGCCACCGTACACACTGTCATCGCCAGCAGCCGCATTCACTGTATCGTTGCCAGCCCCCGTCGTAATTAAGTTGGCAGAGCTATTACCTACCAGACTGGCATTGTTAGTTGCGGTGTAAACGAGGTTTTCGACATTGTTCGCCAGTTGATAAGCATTGATGCCACCATATAGCACCGTGTCATTTCCGCCTCCTGCAGCTTCCACAATGACATCGATCTCTGTGCCCACGATATAGGTATCGTCACCGACTCCACCTACCAGGCGGTCTATACCAGCCCCGCCATCCAAGGTGTCGTTACCAGCTCCACCGGTGATCGTGTTGGCCAAGTCGTTGCCGGTGCCTGCGAAGTTACCGCTGCCGGTGAACGTCAAGTGCTCTACATTGGCGCCTAGAACGTAAGCAGCAAGTGCTGTTTGCACAGTATCAGTACCACCGTTGACATCTTCAATCACGACATCGCCCGTGCTATCCACTACATAGGTGTCGTTTCCGGCGCTGCCTGTCATAGCGTCATTACCGGCACCTCCGTCCAGCGTGTCATTGCCTGCACCGCCCAGCAATGTGTCGTTGCCTGTGCCGCCTTCCAGCCTGTCGTTGCCAGCTCCACCGTCGAGTAGATCGTTGCCAGCCAAACCCTGCAGCAGGTCATTGCCATTGAGGCCAAACATACGGTTTGCACGACCATCACCTACCAGGGTGTCATTGCCGTTGGTACCGACAATGTCAGGCGATCGCGTTGAGACCTCTCCATCTGCGAACCTCAACACTTCGATGTTGAAAAGGCGATCAATACCGTCGTTTTCTGGCAGATCTACGCTAGGGTTCACGTGCGCCACCGTCACTGAACCGTCATCGTGATACGTGATCTCATACTCGGACTGGTTGCCTCTGTAGACTGCTGTATCGAGCGACAGATCATCAGGATCACCATCAAGAATCTCACGCACGATACTGAGCTGGCCTGGGTTCAGAGTGCGATCAAACATCAGGCTGTCCAGTGTTCTGCCTCCATAAAGCAGCAACCCGGCAGTGCTATATACCTTGCTCCCTAAGTCATCAGACCATCCGATCTCATTGCCATTCCCGTCATTGATGCGGATGCGCACATTCAGCCAGCGATCACCATCAATGACATCGTTGCCGCCCTTGCCTTGCAAAATGTCGCTACCGCCTCCACCCAGAAGGATATCTGCCGCTGTGTCGTAGAGGGTTCGAGCGCTACCATCTTCGTTGTACTGCACAGCAGTAGCGTCGAACACTACTGCTGTATGTGTCTGACCATTGGCTGTGGTGAAGGTGACGCGATCCAAATGTGCCACCAGTTCGGCCAGTCCCGCAATCCGAGCTACACCGCTTTCCAACAATGCGTTCGCATAAGACTCGAAAGGCGAGTTCGGATTGAATTGAGCGGCTGCACCAGCTACTTCATCGTAAGCCCCAATCACAACGTCGCGCCCGGTCAGCGTATCGGCATGCTTCCAGCCAGACAGGCCCTCCACCAAATCGAAACGATCACGCAAGATGTTCGCTTCCTGGTTCACGAAAATCGGAATCCCGAGATCGGAGTTGGCGCCTTGCGCCTCCCCCTTGTGAATGGCCCAGTCAAAGCCTGCCATCCCGTTGTTGCGCTGGATACCCAGACCCTGGAACATGATGTCGTCACCAGATTCCGCATCGTAGTCTGTGTCATTACTACGACCATTCAAGACATCGTGACCGATGATCGGGCTGTTGAAGAACAGTTCAGAGTTCTCACCAGCTAGGGTGTCAAAGCTATCACCACCTTCGAGCCAGTCGTCACCTTCGTTGCCTGCGATGAAACTCAGTCCATCAGGGCCGCGCACAAAATCATTGCCTTCACCCGCTGTGATCGTCTTGCCGTCGACGCCCCCAAAAATAAAATCCTGACCACTGCCACCAAAGATCAAATCCAGGCCATTGCCACCATTGATAACGTCATTCCCAGCATCGCCGTGAATAACATCGGCTGCGCCAGAATCCGTGCCGGAATCGGTGATGATGTCATCGCCATCTCCTCCAAAGAGGTGATCTACTCCAAAGCCACCTTCAATCCTGTCATTACCGCCATCACCCCAGATAGTGTCATCGCCTTCACCGCCGATCAGTGTGTTGTCGTTGTCATCACCCCCAATCACGACATGATCCCCGCCGGTGTAATGCAGATAGTCATTCACCCCGTCACCGTCAGTATCACGGCGGATCACCATGGGACTGATAGCCGCGAGAATCGGGTCAGTATGGTTGGGATCTGCCACCTTTTGGCGCGCTTGGTTCAACTCCAAAATGTAGTCCGGCGTGAGGAACAGCGAACTCGGCAAGTGCGTTGCGCCGGGATTGCCCAGATCGGTGTTGCGCATCACTAGCTCAGCAAACGAATCCGCCTCCAACTGGTTGAGCAAATTCATCCCTTGGGTGCGACTCAAGTAGTAGAAGCGGTCCCCATCCTGCAGCTTTTCCATCTGCACTTCAAACACGAAGTTGAAGGTAGTCCCCAGCAGGCCTTGGAAGGCAACTTTTTTCTCGGCCAGTCCACCGATCCAGAAATCAACATTGTTGAGACCGCCCAACGTACCACCAGCCCATGAACCCGTACCATTCAGGAAAGCCAGACGGTCAGTTGGAGCACCGTCACCCCCCATCACCAGCAAAGTTGCAGCATCGCGTTTGTCTTCCAACGTCACCGCATTAACTACGCTGCTGTGCGTACCGTATGCAGCCACGAAATTAATGATGGAAGCTGGGTTTTTGATGGCCAAGGCAAACTCGTACCAACTGGCATAAGGCTTCAGCGTGGTGTCTTGGGTCTGCTCATAAAACTGTCGACGTGCTTCGTTGAGCGAAGGAACGCCTGTATCCCGACCACGGACGATATTGATCGCCCCCAGATCCAGCGGCAAGCCTACCAAGTTGTTGCGAAGTGCTCCCGTCAGGAATTCATCGATCTCATTTCCTACTTGGCGCGTCATCCCGCGCAAGATCGCGCCAGCAGCTTCATCGGGCGTTGCTCCGCTGCCTTCAAAAGCCACGGGATTGAGGAAAGCATCAATCAGCCCGATGTGGTTAGTGGTCTGACCATCCGCAGCCAATCGATCTACCGATTCGGTAAGCATCGAGTGGCCGAAGCGGTACACCACGTGCGCAAACTCCGCCATGATGGCTGGGTCAATGTCTACCGTGTTGGAGAACAGGAAAGGATCAATGTCTGGCGACACCAATCGCGCGAACTCCTCGAACACCAAATGCTGGTAGACCATCTCGGTGCTAAAACGACTGGCTTGAAAAAGTCGTTCACCGTTCCACACAAGGCCAGAGGTGTCCGCGGGCACAGCGTCACCCTGAATAGGCGTCAACAGCCACTGATTAATGAAAGCCACATCACCACTTGCGAGTAACTCTGCCTTGATCTGATCGACGCGGTTATTGTGCTCACTGTGGAACACGTGGTGCACGGCTGTCAAACCGATGTTCTCATTACCACGCCCATCACCCACCACATAGTGCTTGTCTAGCAACTCATTGTCGTAGGTGGTGGCCACACCCTGTGGATTGAGCGGAATGTCGTTGCCTGTGTCTGTGTCGGCATCGGCGGCTTTCACCACCTCTGCGGTAGTTGGATCACGGTCATGGTCCACAGTCCCGGGAGCCGCATTGTGTGCAATGTCATTAAGGAAGGCACGGCCTGCACCGTATGCACTGGATGCCTGCGCAGGAGCATCAGCAGTGCCGCTTACAAGGCCTTCGGGTGTAACAAGTTGTGCGTAACCGTTAGCACCTGGGATGAAGTTGCCGTAAAGGTCTGCAACCACCAGCGGTACACGCAGCACATCCATATCCGTCAACTCAATCCCCAACATCTGGCGCGCTTGGTTTTTGATGTCTGCCCAAGTGGGAGGCCCACCGTTTTGGCCCTCCAACATGTGACCAGTAGCGACTGTCTTCATCACCCCATTCACTTCCAGGCGCACATACTCTCTCAAGAAAACCTGGTGCGACTCGTGCGAGGTATAGACCTGGTTCAGGTCAATAAATGGCGTGGTCTCATTGACGTGCTCCCTTACATCATCTGCAGTCCCAAGAATGCCATCCGCACCCGGGGCGTTGGTCGCACGCGTTAGCACCATGAAGTTGGTGGGGCTGCCCTCGACGTACAACGGATCATCTGGCTGCAAAGGTATGTAAACCGTACCGCTTCCACCCTTGGTGACCAGATCCAGACCGTGATCGAAGAACTGACCAAACAAAGTGAGGAAGCTGTTGAAAGGAGCCGTGTCCCCCAAGTCAGGCATGACGTTGGGCACGAACAGCGTTGTGTCGTTGACATCAAACTCCAGCCCCATCTGCGCAGGCAACCCCTCAAAAGTTGCTGCCGTGCTGTCTGCCAGCGCCTGGGCAGCGGCAAGGTCTTCGGCAGTCACAGACGAAGCATCTTGGGCCGCCTGCAATGCGCTGAGCGCAGCGGCTGCAGCCGATTCAGAGGCATCTGCCGTAGCATCCAAAACCAAGGCTTGTTGCAGCGCTGCGGCAGCGTCAGCATTGGCCTGCACCAGCGCAGCCTGAGCAGCATCGACTGCATCTTGGGCAGCCCCTACTTGTTCTTCAGCAGCAGTCTCAGCCAGAGCAGCAGCAGCCACAGCATTAATGGCTACTGCCGTAACATCCTGCGCGCCCTGCAAGCTAGTTAGCGCTGTAGCCGTTTCCGCGGCCGCTTGGTTGTAGGCGGCCTGAGCATTGGTCTGCAACGAAGTCACCAGATTTTTTGCTGCTTCAAGTTGCGTAATCAAAGCCTCTTGCGCAGCGATGTCCGCTGGCGAGGCATTTGTTGCCACCAAGTTCGCCCAAATAGCCTGTGCAGCAGTAATTGCTTCGGTCGAGGTCGTCAACAGACTATTCGTAGCGTTGAGGTTAGCCAGCGCCCCATTACTCGCGCCAAGCTTGGCGTTGTATGCGCCCTGCGCGACAGCCTGAGCGCTCTGTGCAGCTACGAGTTGTGTAGCAGCCGCGCTTGTAGCCATGTCAGCCGCCGCTTCGGCCGCAATTGCATTCGTGAGGTTTTGCTGTGCAGTGGCGAGGCTGGTTTCTGCACCATCGTTGATTGCATCAGCTGCTGCCTGGGCATTTGAGGCAGCTGTACGATCGGCACTGGCCTGTAGCGCAGCAGCATCGTAGGCCGCTTGCAAAGCAGTCAAGTCGGCGCCGCCACCTATCGCATCCTGCAGTACCTGCAGTGCAGTGGCTGCATCCTGCGCAGCCTGGCGTGCAGCGGTATAGGTGCCTGCATCAGCGTAGGGATCTGTTGAGCCTAATGCAGTAAAAGCCGCAACCAGCACAGCTGGGTTGTTTGCGGATTGGTCTGAAATAAGGTTGCTAATTGTGCGGGGCTGTGAGTCGTAGACGCTCCCCGAGGTCTGCGCATAAGAAGTCGATTGCCCAGTTCGCGGGTTGATTTCAGCGTCTTGAAACGTTGGCGTCAGCAAACGCGGCATGAATTGGTCAGCCGAACCATACTCAATATGGACCAAATTGTTGTATTGGCCGCTGACCGTGCGCAAGCCGAGTGGCACCAGATTGTTGAGTGGGTTACCCATCAAATCGGTCTGTTTCTCATACCCCGACTGCACGTGTTGCTCAGCGACTTGAATGCTGGTGAGGATGCGCGAAATATCATCAAGATTAAGGCGGAAAGTCATGATGCACTCCTGAGAGGACGAAAGCCATTGCGAGTGAAGCCAGAGGAACCAAACAAATAAGTAAATATTTATTAAGAGTCGCAATTCATTGTTTTAATAAATCACCAACTCCGTCGTACATGCAAACCCTAGCCCAACTGTTGCGGAGAGAAGTACAGGCCTGTACGCCAGCCGGCTAGGCTATTGATATTGCGTCAGCATCAGCCAACTGATTCCATGTCGGATGTCACATCTCCTACATCGTGAAACGCTTTAAGCAGATCGCTGGCGGAACCTCTTGTCCTACTTTGGATCGCCCTTGCGCTCAGCTCTTGGACAGAGTCCACACTGCTGTCAACATTTTTCTGACGTATGGGTGGGGGCGCCACCCCCACCCTGACAAGGCCCGCCAAGCACGGCGTGAATGCTGCGCCTGCATGCACCCCGGCCCCCATGCAGCAGAGCATGGAGGTAGCTTTATGGAACTGCCCTAAAAAACTTTCACCACAGAGGATTAAATAATTGGAGCGGTTGCTGCGTTGTAGCGGCAGGCAAGGCTGCAGTTTTGCTGCGCCACTACTGCGCCTTGCCTTGCATCCCTGTCAAAACCCTTCAACGGCCTGCTCAAGCTTGGGTGACACGCCCTAGGTGTAAGGAACGAAAACCTCCTTGGTTTTCGTTCACATGCAAAGGTTTGTCTACAAAAGGAAAAACCCGCTGGGGCACGACCGGCGCTCACACAATTTGCACCCAATGCCAATCGGTGTGATTGCCTCTAGGCTGCGAAAATCCCAACCTTTTGAATACATCTTGCCACCCAGAGATACACACGTCCGTCGGGCATGCTGGCCAATTGCGGCAAGATGCGGCCAGGCTGGGTGAAGGCCTCATACACATTCCAAATCGGGCAGGTGCCACCGGTTTTGGAAAAGTGAAAACGCGTCGCGGACTGGCGCCCAGCGGGTATTGCCGCAGCTGCAACTGGCCGAAGAACGCTTGACCCAGTTTGCACATGGCGAATGTGGCACGCTGCGCATTGGCATGGAGTTTGACCCGAGCTACCAATGGCTGCTCAAGGTGAAGAAGCCTTAGTTGCAACGATCGCCAGATGGGGATGTGAACATGCGCCAGAAATTTCAGTTTGGCGGCATCGGCGCCTTGCTGGATTTTGAAATTGTTTTGCTGCCCCCCGATCCGGTGTTCAAACCGGGGCTGCAGTGTGAAAAAGTGTTTGACTATGAATAAGTTTTGGTAGCAGCCAGCGACCACCAGCTGGACTTCAAGCCCTATATCACTCCACAACATCCAAACAAAGAAACAACCTGTGACGATTGAGCGCCAGGGCATCTAGAAGCAGTTTTTATTGCCTGCAGGCATCACGCCCAAAAAGCACAAAACCATTGAAACCACTGACATCACGAGGCAAGCTGGTGGTCAGCGGACGCGGGGGAACTTCCCTGCATCGGTGGCTGGTGCAAGAGTATTCGGAGAATTTACCGATTACCCCTATAAAGATAGGCCCCAAAGGCAGCGCCAAGCAAATTTATATGGGCTCCCGAAACAACGAAAGTGACTCGGGAGCCCTGCACTCTTTCATGGTGCAAGCCCGTGAATTCAAATAAAAAAGTTCACCTCTGCCTAAAATGTGCGGCACCAATAGCTCCACCCATACCACTTTGGCGCGCTTTGCGCACGCCTCTTCCGGCTGACTCACCAGGCGATTTACCCCGGCGATTCGGCTTAGAATTGAACGCGTTGGTGCACCAATCTGAGCTCCTCAGACACGGTGTTAAACGGGAATCAGGAGGCGCTTCGTTCTGCGCCCTAACCTGAACTGCCCCCGCAACAGTAAGTGCGGTGCGCTGCAAGTTTGGCTTGCACGCAAAGTGACACGGACAGCCACTGAGGTTTGTTCTTCGGGAAGGAGTGTCACCCCTACCCACAGTCTGGATACCGGCCAACACGCAACGCTTGCAGCCCTAGCTGCCGCGTTTTCTTTATCTGTACAGGCGGGGTCGCCTGGGTGGCAGTACATCTTCTGCACGCATATGCTTTGGCGCAGCCTTTTGCTGCGCAATGCGCCGTCATGCGTGCTGACTTGCATCTGAGCCCTGCACCGCGCCCGTTTTGGTAGTTCCTGTAGGCTTCATGATCAAAATTTTCTCCAAACCCAATTGCGTTCAATGCTCCATGACCATGCGTACTCTGGACCGCCAAGGCACCGAGTACGAAGTCATCGACGTGACGCAAGACACCGCTGCAGCCACCCTGATTCAGTCCTGGGGCTACCGCCAAGTGCCCGTGGTGCAAGTTGGAGAAGAGCACTGGAGTGGCTTCCGCCCTGACCGCCTTTCCGCGCTGACCACCGCCTGAGATGGCGCGCTGGGTCTTCTACTCCTCCAAAACTGGCAATACCGAACGACTGCTGCGCAATGCCGGGCTGGCCGGTGCGCGCATTCCGCTCCTGGTGGAAGACGACATGCCCGTCATCACCAGCCCCTTCATCTTGGTCACACCGTCTTTTGGTGATGCCGCAGGCAAAGGCGCCGTACCCAAGGCGGTGATCCGTTTTTTGAACGCGCCGGAGCGTCGCCAGTGGTTGCGCGCCGTGGTGGCCTGCGGTGATCGCAACTTCGGCACTGCCTTTGCGCAAGCCGGTGACGTGATTGCGCACAAATGCCAAGTGCCTTTGCTGCACCGCGTGGAGATGGCTGGCACCAGCACAGATTGGCAGCGCCTGCAGCACATCGACCAACACTTTCTCATTAACCCTATTCCCAACGTCTTGGACGCTGCGTTATGACCCCCATGACCCCTACTTCGACCAAGCTGGACTTTCACGCGCTGAATGCCATGCTGAATTTGCCGGATGACAAAGGCCAAATTCAGTTTGATGCGGATCGCATGGCAGCACGCCAATATTTTCTGCAGCACGTCAACCAAAACACCGTGTTCTTCCACTCGCTGGAAGAAAAGCTGGACTACCTGCGCTCCGAAGACTATTACGAAGGCGAGGTGCTGGATGCCTACACCCCCGCCTTTGTGGAGGCTATCTTCAAGGCCGCCTATGCCAAGAAGTTTCGCTTTCCCACGTTCTTGGGCGCCTACAAGTACTACACGGCCTACACCCTGAAAACACGTGACGGCAAGCGCTATCTGGAGCGCTTCGAAGACCGCGTGGTGATGGTCTCCTTGGCCCTGGCGCGTGGTGATGAAAAGCTGGCCATGAAGCTGATGGGCGAGATCATCGCGGGCCGCTTTCAGCCTGCCACCCCCACCTTTCTGAACGCCGGCAAGCGCCAGCGTGGCGAGCTGGTGTCTTGCTTCTTGCTGCGCCTGGAAGACAACATGGAAAGCATTGGCCGCGGCATCAACTCGGCCCTGCAACTGTCCAAGCGCGGCGGTGGCGTGGCATTGCTGCTGAGCAATCTGCGCGAGCTGGGTGCCCCTATCAAGGGTATTGAAAACCAGTCCTCTGGCGTCATTCCCGTGATGAAGTTGCTGGAAGACGGTTTCTCTTATGCCAACCAGCTGGGTGCACGCCAAGGCGCAGGTGCGGTGTATTTGAATGCCCACCACCCGGACATCATGCGTTTTCTGGACACCAAGCGAGAAAACGCCGACGAAAAGATCCGCATCAAGACGCTGTCACTGGGCGTGGTGATTCCTGACATCACCTTTGAGCTGGCCAAGAAAAACGAGGACATGTACTTGTTCTCGCCCTACGACGTGGAGCGCGTCTACGGCAAGCCGTTTGCCGATATCTCGGTGACCGAGCACTACAAGGCCATGGTGGATGACCCGCGCATCAAAAAAACCAAGATCAAGGCGCGCGAGTTCTTCCAGACCATCGCGGAAATCCAGTTCGAGTCCGGCTACCCCTACATCCTGTTTGAAGACACGGCCAACCGTGCCAACCCGATTGCCGGGCGCATCAACATGTCCAACCTGTGCTCGGAGATCTTGCAGGTCAACACCCCCTCGGTGCTGAACGAAGACCTCAACTACGAGGAAATTGGCAACGACATCTCCTGCAATCTGGGCTCGCTCAACATTGCCACCGTGATGGACAGCGGCAACCTGGGCGACGCCGTGGAAACCGCTATCCGTGCGCTGACGGCCGTCTCAGAAATGAGCGCCGTGAACTCAGTACCCTCGGTGCGCCAAGGCAATGACGACAGCCATGCCATCGGCCTGGGTCAAATGAACTTGCACGGCTATCTGGGCCGTGAAAAAGTGCACTACGACACGCCCGAAGCCGTGGAGTTCACCAGCGTCTACTTCGCCGCCGTGGCCTACCACTGCCTGCGCACCTCCTGCCTGCTAGCCCAAGAGAAAAAGCAGCGCTTTGTGGGCTTTGCACAGTCTACCTATGCCACGGGTGCATATTTCGACAAGTACATCTGCCGCGACTGGCTGCCTACCTCCGAGACCGTGCGCGGCCTGTTTGCCAAGAATGGTATGCAACTTCCCACACGCGCAGAGTGGGTCCAGCTCAAGGCCGATGTGATGGAGTACGGCTTGTACAACCGCAACCTGCAGGCCATTCCGCCCACAGGCTCGATCAGCTACATCAACAACTCCACCTCGTCGATCCACCCTATCGCCTCGCGCATCGAAATTCGCAAGGAAGGCAAGATCGGCCGCGTGTACTACCCAGCGCCGTTCCTCTCGAACGACAACATGGCCTACTACCGCGACGCCTACGAGATTGGCCCCAACGCCATCATCGATGTGTACGCCGCTGCCACCGAGCACGTCGACCAAGGCCTGTCGCTGACGCTGTTCTTCCCCGATACCGCCACCACCCGCGATATCAACAAGGCGCAAATCTACGCCTGGAAGAAGGGTATCAAGACCATTTACTACATCCGCTTGCGCCAGCTCGCGCTGGAAGGCACCGAGGTCAAGAGTGCCTGCGTGTCCTGCACCTTGTGATGACAACGATTGAAAGAACGCCATGACCTTGCTGACCCAAGCGATCAACTGGAACCGCATTGAGGACGACAAAGACCTCGAAATCTGGAACCGCGTCACCGCCAACTTCTGGCTGCCCGAGAAGGTGCCACTGTCCAACGACATTCCTTCGTGGGCTACGCTGCGCCCCAACGAGCAGCAGCTGACCATCCGCGTGTTCACCGGCCTGACGCTGCTCGATACCGTGCAAAACCAGGTGGGTGCGCCTTCGCTGATGCACGATGCGGTCACGCCGCACGAAGAGTCGGTGCTGTCCAACTTCACCTTCATGGAAGCCGTGCACGCGCGCAGCTACTCGTCGATTTTCTCCACGCTGTGTTCCACCACCGAAATTGACGAAGCCTTCCGCTGGTCTGAAGAAAACCCCTGGTTGCAAAAAAAGGCTGCACTCATCTTGAATGAGTACAAGGCCATGGAAACGCCGCTGAAGAAAAAGATTGCCTCTGTGTGCCTGGAGAGCTTCTTGTTCTACTCGGGCTTTTACCTGCCGCTGTACTGGTCCAGCCGTGGCAAGCTGACCAACACCGCCGATCTGATTCGCCTCATCATCCGCGACGAGGCCGTGCACGGCTACTACATCGGCTACAAGTTCCAGCTGGCCTACGCCAAGCTCTCGGAAGCCGAAAAAGAAGAAGCCAAAGCAGCCGCCTACGGCATGCTGTACGACTTGTACGAGCTGGAGTGCCACTATGCGGCCGAGCTGTATGACTCGGTCGGCCTCACCGAAGACGTCAAACGCTTCATGCACTACAACGCCAACAAGGCACTGAGCAACCTGGGTTTTGAGCCCATGTTCCCCGAGGACATGTGCCAGGTGAACCCCGCCATCATGGCCGCGCTCAGTCCCAGCGCCAACGAGAACCACGACTTCTTCTCGGGCTCGGGCTCTTCCTACGTCATCGGCAAAGCGGTCGCCACCGAAGACGAAGACTGGGACTTTTAACCCACACTTTGCCAGCACCCTGCGCCCGCCAAGGCCTGCGCACCTTCAAAAAAAGCACTCACTACGGGTGCTTTTTTCATGTCTGGCACATACAACATGCACAGGTGCACGCCTTCGCTGTGCAGCAATCACAAAAAAAGATAGCTTCTAGCGCTTTAAAAACATAGCTCTCAGGTACTTTTTATGTGGAAAACATGAATACACCAGCGCTATAAGCTATCAAGAATAATCAGCGCTTCCTTGTCGCTGCCAACGCTTGTGCATCAAGCAAAACTTCTGCAAATGGCTAAATACGCTTCCAATCCGCGTCCAACAGCAGACGCAAAAAAGCCTCTTAAATCTTCGATTTAAGAGGCCAAGAATTGGTGGGTGATACATGGATCGAACATGTGACCCCTGCCGTGTGAAGGCAGTGCTCTACCGCTGAGCTAATCACCCTGCGCTGGCATAAATGCCAACTTTGAATTTGGTGCGTGATACATGGATCGAACATGTGACCCCTGCCGTGTGAAGGCAGTGCTCTACCGCTGAGCTAATCACGCTAAATTTGCAGCCAGTGCAAACTTAAATTTGGTGGGTGATACATGGATCGAACATGTGACCCCTGCCGTGTGAAGGCAGTGCTCTACCGCTGAGCTAATCACCCTGCGCTGACATACCTGCCAACTTGAATTTGGTGCGTGATACATGGATCGAACATGTGACCCCTGCCGTGTGAAGGCAGTGCTCTACCGCTGAGCTAATCACGCTAAATCTGCAGCCAGTGCAAACTTCAAATCTGGTGGGTGATACATGGATCGAACATGTGACCCCTGCCGTGTGAAGGCAGTGCTCTACCGCTGAGCTAATCACCCTGTATCAAATCACCATCAATCAGTGATCTGACAAGCCCACGATTATAGCCGAGCTTACTTGGCGTTTTCCCAAACGCGCCAAATAGTTTTGTCTCCAGATGCTTTGTCAATCTCTGCCAGCACTGCGGTGTGCAGCGCCAGCTCCTGCTCATTGGCCTGCAGCACGGGCAGCTTAAAGCCTCGCAGATCTATCGCCGCCACACCACTACCGCCCCACGCGCCGGTGCTACCACCCGCATCGTCCAGCATGACCAGCGAGTTCTGGCCGCGCGTCATATTAATGTAGACGTCTGCCAGCAACTCCGCATCCAGCAAAGCGCCGTGCAACTCACGGCCGCTGTTGTCCACCTCCAGGCGCGAGCACAGTGCGTCCAGCGAATTGCGCTTACCGGGAAACATTTCCTTGGCCATCACCAAGGAATCCGTCACCTTATCCACATAGCTCGTGAGCGGCTTTAACCCCAGTTGCTCCAGCTCTTTGTTCAAAAAGCCCACGTCAAAAGGAGCGTTGTGAATGATCAGTTCAGCGCCTTGCAGATAAGCCAAGATTTCTTGCGCTTTTTCTGCAAATTTGGGTTTATCGCTCAAAAACTCCGTCGTCAACCCGTGTACGCGCAAGGCATCGGGGTGACTGTCACGTTCTGGATTGAAATACAGATGCAGGTTGTTGCCCGTGAGCTTGCGGTTGACCAGCTCCACACAACCGAGCTCAATCACTCGGTCACCCGTCTCTGCAGACAGGCCCGTGGTTTCCGTATCCAGAACGATGAGACGTGACATAGCTATCAGTGGTTTTCTTTGGCGTGGTTGATCGAGTACTTGGGAATTTCCACCACCAGATCGGTCTGCGCCACGATGGCTTGGCAGCTCAAACGCGACTGTGGCTCCAGACCCCAGGCACGATCCAACAAATCATCCTCTTCTTCTTCAGAAGCATTCAAGCTGTTAAAGCCCTCGCGCACGATCACGTGGCAGGTGGTGCAAGCGCAGCTCATATCGCAAGCGTGTTCAATCTTGATATTGTTATCCAGCAAGGCCTCGCAAATAGACGTGCCCGCTGGCACTTCCAAGCTTGCACCTTCAGGACAATATGCTGCGTGGGGAAGAATTTTGATGGTTGCCATATTCTGAATTCTGAATGGGTCAAGAAATAGATTGAACGCTCTTGCCAGCCAAAGCTTGGCGAATGCCACGGTTCATGCGCTCTGCAGCAAATGCCTCTGTCCCCTTGGCGAGGGCTTGCGTGGCCGCTTCCACAATAGCTGCATCATCCGATGTCACCGTCTGGCGCAATTGCGCCATCAAGGCTTCAATATCTGCCCGCTGTGCGGGTGCCAGCACATCACCGTCGGCATCCAGTGCGCTTTGGGTGGCCAGCAGCATGCGGTCTGCATCCACGCGCGCTTCCACCAGCGCACGCGCCTTCATGTCTTCCTGGGCCGTCGCAAAGCCGTCTTGCAGCATCTGCGCCACCTGCTCATCAGACAGACCGTACGACGGCTTGACTTCAATGTGCGCTTCCACGCCACTGCCTTGCTCTTTGGCACTGACAGACAGCAGTCCATCAGCATCTACGGTGAAACTCACGCGGATACGCGCTGCACCTGCAGCCATAGCAGGAATGCCACGCAGCTCAAAACGCGCCAGACTGCGGCAGTCTTGCACCAGATCACGCTCGCCCTGCACCACATGAATGGCCATGGCTGTCTGGCCATCTTTATAGGTGGTGAAGTCTTGCGCACGGGCCGTAGGAATGGTTTCGTTGCGCGAGATGATGCGCTCCACCAAGCCACCCATAGTTTCCACACCCAGCGACAGAGGAATCACATCCAGCAGCAGCAACTCACCAGCGGAATTATTTCCAGCAAGTTGGTTGGCCTGAATGGCAGCCCCCAGCGCCACCACCTCGTCAGGATTCAAATTGGTCAGCGGAGGCTGGCCAAACAGCTGCGCCACCGCCTCACGCACTTGAGGCATGCGAGTGGAGCCACCTACCATCACTACACCCTTGACTTCTTCCACGGTCAAGCCCGCATCACGCAAAGCACGACGCACCGCCTGCAGCGAACGCTTGGTCAGCGCAGCAGTAGCTTGGGCAAAATCTTCGCGCCCTACAGACTGAGCCAATGATGCGCCACTGGGCAGCGTCAACTCAAAGAGCGTGCTTGGCGAATCGGTCAAGCGTTCTTTGCACGCTTTGGCAGCAACGCGCAGTGCAGCCCAATCTTCCAACGACTGCGGCTGCACATGGGCCTGCTCCAGCACCCAGCGCACCAAGGCAGCATCGTAATCGTCGCCCCCCAAGGCAGAGTCACCACCGGTGGCAATCACTTCAAACACACCGTGCGTCAGGCGCAAGATGGAGATGTCAAACGTGCCACCACCCAGGTCATACACCGCATAGATGCCTTCGCTGGCGTTATCCAGCCCATAGGCAATCGCCGCAGCCGTAGGTTCATTGATCAGGCGCAGCAAATTCAGGCCTGCGAGCTTGGCCGCATCCTTGGTAGCTTGGCGCTGTGCATCGTCAAAATACGCAGGCACGGTAATCACTGCACCGTGGATGTCATCGTTGAACGTATCTTCCGCACGGTAGCGCAGCGTGGCCAAAATCTCCGCACTGATCTCAACCGGGCTTTTGCGCCCCGCACGGGTTTGCAGCGTCACCATCGCGTTGGCGTCGGGTTGCTCAAAGGCATAAGGCAGTTGCTGAGCGTGCTCACCCAAATCTGCCAAGCTGCGCCCCATAAAGCGCTTGACCGACACAATGGTGTTGGCCGCATCTTCTACCTCATGGCTGCGTGCGGCATACCCGATTTCTCGCTTGCCTTCTGGCGCATAGCGCACCACCGATGGCAGCAGCACACGTCCATCATCATCGGGCAGGCACTCTGCAACGCCATTGCGAACGGAGGCCACCAAAGAATGCGTCGTGCCCAAATCGATACCCACCGCAATGCGGCGCTGGTGAGGATTGGGAGATTGACCGGGTTCAGAAATTTGCAATAAGGCCATGGTGTGAATCTGTCTCTTTATGAGCGGCACAACCGCTCCTGTGCCCCGGCGGCTAGCCCAAGGCGTTCTAACAAGCCTATTGTTCCAGTTGCTCGCGACGTCGATCGATGTCTTGTGCAAAGCGCTCAACAAACATGAGGGATCTCACGGTTTGCACCGCCTCCTGAGCGCCTGCCTCAGACACCAATAATTGCTCGCATTTTTGAAGCATCTTGCGCTTAACTGAAGCCACTTCCGACTCTAAATCATTCAAATGATCTTCCGTCGTTGCCTCTTCCAATGCCTCACGCCACTCCATTTGCTGGATCAAGAAATCCGTCGGCATGGCCGTGTTGTCTTCAGCCCGCACAGGCACACCAAACAGCTCGCACAGATAGGCCGCCCGTTTGAGCGGATGCTTCAAACGCTGGTAAGCCTCATTGATACGCACCGACCATTGCATGGCCACGCGCTGTGCAACGCCGCCCTCCCCTGCGAAACGATCTGGGTGGGTTTGCTTTTGCAACTTTTTCCAACGTTCGTCGAGCATGGCGCGATCCAGAGCAAACTGCCGCGGCAAACCCATCAATTCAAAATCGTCAGACTGCAGATTCATATCAATAAAAAACCGCCAGCACGAGAGCAATGGCGGTTTGGTGTGTATGGGCACGCAGGCCCGTTGGCAATTTAGATGCGGAAGCTCTCACCACAACCGCAGCGATCCCGCTCATTCGGATTGTGGAACTTAAAGCCCTCATTCAATCCTTCGCGCACAAAGTCCAACTCCGTGCCGTCGATATAAGCCAAGCTCTTGGGATCGATCATCACCTTGACGCCATTGCTCTCAAACACGACGTCGTCAGGATCTTGCTCGTCCACATATTCCAGCTTATAGGCCAGACCGGAGCAGCCAGTGGTTTTCACCCCCAGGCGTACCCCGATCCCTTTGCCGCGCTTTGTCAGGTAGCGATTGACGTGGCGCGCAGCTGCATCAGAGAGCGTGACTGCCATTTTTATTCAGCAGCAACGGTCTCGCCACGCTTGGCACGGTAGTCGTTCACCGCGGCCTTGATCGCGTCTTCGGCCAAGATGGAGCAGTGCACCTTAACGGGCGGCAAAGCCAGCTCTTCAGCAATGACGCTGTTTTTCAGTGCTGCTGCCTCGTCCAGCGTTTTACCTTTGACCCATTCGGTCACCAGCGAAGACGAAGCAATCGCCGAGCCGCAGCCATAGGTCTTAAAACGCGCATCTTCGATCACACCGGTTTCAGGGTTCACCTTGATTTGCAGCTTCATCACGTCACCGCATGCAGGTGCGCCTACCATACCGGTGCCAACGCTGTTGTCACCCTTGTCAAAAGAGCCAACGTTGCGGGGATTTTCGTAGTGGTCAATAACCTTGTCGGAGTAAGCCATGGTGTCTACCTCTTGAATTCAAATAATCAGTGCGTTGACGTGGTTGGCGTGCTTAGTGCTCAGCCCACTGGATGGTGCTCAGATCAATACCATCCTTGTACATTTCCCACAGCGGGCTCAGTTCACGCAGCTTGGCCACATTTTGGCGAATGGTCGAAATGGCATAGTCAATCTCCTCTTCCGTGGTGAAGCGACCGATCGTCATGCGCAACGAGCTGTGCGCCAACTCGTCGCTACGACCCAAGGCACGCAGCACATAGCTAGGCTCTAAGCTGGCAGAAGTGCATGCCGAACCCGAAGACACCGCCAAACCCTTGATACCCATGATCAAGGATTCACCTTCCACGTAGTTGAAGCTGATGTTCAGGTTGTGGGGCACGCGGTGCTCCAGGTCACCGTTGACGAACACTTGCTCAATATCCTTCAGGCCGTCCAGCAAACGCTGCTGCAATCGCTTGGCGTGCTCGTAGTCCTGCTGCATTTCTTCCTTGGCAATACGGAAAGCCTCACCCATGCCCACGATTTGGTGGGTGGCCAAGGTGCCCGAGCGCATACCGCGCTCATGGCCGCCACCGTGCATTTGCGCTTCCAGGCGCACACGGGGCTTGCGGCGCACATATAAAGCGCCAATGCCTTTAGGGCCATAGGTCTTGTGCGACGCCAAGCTCATCAAGTCGATGGGCATGGTCTGCATATCCAGAGGCATCTTGCCGGTGGCCTGCGCTGCATCCACGTGGAAAATGATGCCCTTTTCACGGCAGAGCGCACCAATCGCGTTCAAGTCCTGAATTACACCGGTTTCATTGTTCACCGCCATCACGCTGGCCAAAATAGTGTCAGGGCGAATAGCAGCCTTGAACACTTCCAGATCCAGCAGCCCGTTTTCCTGCACGTCGAGGTATGTCACCTCAAAGCCCTGGCGCTCCAGCTCACGCATGGTGTCCAGCACAGCCTTGTGCTCGGTCTTCACAGTGATCAGGTGCTTGCCCTTGCCTTGGTAAAAGTGCGCTGCACCTTTGATGGCCAGGTTGTCAGATTCGGTCGCACCACTGGTCCAGACGATTTCACGGGGATCGGCATTGATCAGCTCTGCCACTTGCGTGCGGGCCTTTTCAATCGCTTCCTCTGCTTCCCAACCCCAAGCGTGGCTGCGCGATGCTGCATTACCAAAGTGCTCACGCAGCCATGGAATCATGGCATCCACGACGCGAGGATCACAAGGTGTAGTCGCACCGTAGTCAAGATAGATGGGGAAATGTGGGGTCATGTCCATGGCTGGCTCTATTGAAATCTGTCTGGCACCTTCAGTGCCTAATGGAAACTCTTCACTGCCTGCCGAGCGCGCCCGGCGGGCTTGCGCTCGCGATCAAGACTTGGCAAATACGTTACCCAATGCGAACACCGAGTTAGGGGCATTCACACGGATAGGCTTGACCACAGGCGCGGTCGAAATAGCACGACGCACGACAGGCTTGTCTTCGATCTGGACACCCTTGGCCAACTGCTCGTCCACCAGCTTTTGCAAGGTGACAGAGTCCAAAAACTCCACCATGCGCTGGTTCAGGGCCGACCACAGCTCGTGCGTCATGCAACGACCTGCTTCGCCCATGCAGTTTTCCTTACCGCCACATTGGGTGGCATCAATGGGTTCGTCCACCGAAACAATGATGTCTGCAACCGTGATCTCAGCCGCTTTGCGCGCCAAGGTGTAGCCGCCACCGGGGCCACGTGTCGACTCCACCAATTCATGGCGGCGCAACTTGCCGAACAACTGCTCCAAGTAGGACAGTGAAATTTGCTGGCGCTGACTGATCGCTGCCAGCGTGACAGGGCCATTGTTTTGGCGCAGGGCCAAATCGATCATGGCAGTGACCGCAAAGCGGCCTTTGGTAGTGAGACGCATCGTGAGCTCCTTCAGTCAGGCTATTAGTTACAGAAACATCAATCGCGGCAAACCGGATTGACTACCGCCTCCGCCCTTACTCCAGCTTCGCCGTTTATCCAGCGCGCCGAGCCCTTCAAATTAAGAAGTTTTTTGTTGTTGTTGAGTGAATACCCGGAGTATACCAGAAACCCCATCAATTTTGTCGGATACATGCAATCGCCGTCATAAACCAGAGCTATCAATGCCGAAAAAGTGCTTCAAAATCAAACCCCAAACAGCTTTTGCTTCAACACAGCCAGCTGATCTCGCAAGCGTGCAGCGGCTTCAAACTCCAGGTTCTTCGCACGCTCCAGCATCTCCTTCTCCATTTTTTTGATCTCTCTGGTGAGTTCGGCTTCAGACATAGCATCGAACACCCCATGGCGAACTTGCGCACGGCTTTGCTCATCTGCTGCGCGCACGCTTTTTTCGCTGTAAACCCCATCAATCAGGTCTTTCACCCTCTTGACAAGTGCTTTGGGCGTTATGCCATTTTCTTCATTAAAAGCAATTTGCTTGGCGCGACGGCGCGCGGTTTCATCCATCGCTTTGCGCATGGAATCCGTAATACGGTCTGCATACAAAATCGCCTTGCCATTCAGATTGCGTGCTGCGCGGCCTATGGTTTGAATCAGGCTGCGCTCGGCGCGCAAAAAACCCTCTTTGTCTGCATCCAGAATCGCAACCAGTGATACCTCCGGAATATCTAAGCCTTCACGCAGCAAGTTGATCCCGACCAGCACATCAAACACCCCGAGGCGCAGGTCGCGAATGATCTCTACGCGCTCCACCGTATCGATGTCAGAGTGCAAATAGCGCACTTTCACACCGTTTTCCGTCAGATAGTCGGTCAACTGTTCGGCCATGCGCTTGGTCAGCGTAGTAATCAGCACCCGCTCGCCACACTGCTCACGCAGGCGAATTTCCTGCAAGACATCGTCCACCTGGTAGGTGGCCGGGCGCACCTCGATCTCGGGGTCGACCAAGCCCGTCGGACGCACCACCTGATCGACCACCTGCCCCGAATGCGTCTTTTCATAATCCGCTGGCGTGGCAGAGACAAAAATCACCTGGCGCATGCGCTGCTCAAACTCTTCAAACTTGAGCGGGCGGTTGTCCATGGCCGAAGGCAGGCGAAAGCCGTACTCCACCAACGTCGTCTTGCGCGCACGGTCGCCGTTGTACATGGCGTTGAGCTGACCAATCATCTGGTGGCTTTCATCCAAGAACATGATCGAGTCCTTGGGCATGTAATCGGTCAATGTGCTCGGGGGCTCGCCCGGCGCTGCCCCCGAGAGGTGGCGCGTGTAGTTTTCAATGCCTTTGCAATGCCCGACTTCGCTGAGCATCTCAATGTCAAAGCGCGTACGCTGCTCCAAGCGCTGCGCCTCCACCAGCTTGCCCATCTCCACCAACTGCTTGCTGCGTTCGCGCAGCTCTTCTTTGATGGTTTCCACGGCCGCCAGCACCTTGTCGCGCGGCGTCACGTAATGGCTGCTGGGGTAAACGGTAAAGCGTGGAATGCTTTGGCGAATACGGCCAGTGAGCGGATCAAACAGCTGCAACGTGTCGATTTCGTCGTCAAACAGCTCAATGCGCAGGGCCAGCTCCGAGTGTTCCGCAGGGAACACATCAATCGTGTCACCACGCACACGAAACGTGCCGCGCGAAAAATCCTGGTCGTTGCGCTGGTACTGCATGCGAATGAGCTGCGCAATCACATCGCGCTGATTCATGCGGTCGCCCGCGCGCAGCGTCATCACCATCTGGTGGTAACTCTCTGGCTCACCAATACCGTAAATAGCCGATACCGTGGCCACAATCACCACGTCACGCCGCTCCATCAGGCTCTTGGTGCATGACAGGCGCATCTGCTCAATATGCTCGTTGATGGCGCTGTCTTTTTCGATGAACAGATCGCGCTGAGGCACATAGGCCTCCGGCTGGTAGTAGTCGTAGTAACTGACGAAGTACTCCACCGCGTTTCGCGGAAAGAACTCACGAAACTCGCTGTACAGCTGGGCAGCCAAGGTTTTATTGGGCGCAAAAATGATGGCAGGCCGCCCCAGGCGTGCAATCACATTCGCCATGGTGAAGGTCTTGCCCGAACCGGTCACCCCCAGCAACGTTTGAAAGGTTTCACCGTCTTGCACGCCTTCCACCAGCTTTTGAATGGCAGTGGGCTGATCCCCTGCAGGCGGATACGGCTGAAACAGCTCAAAGGGTGAGTCTGGAAAAGTGACAAAAGTGCCTTGCGGCTCAGAAGCAATGTTTTGGTCTTGCATGAGTTTATGTCTTCAACGCATAGGCTGTTGCCGGAGTAAAATGGCGAGCTAACCCTCAAGCCTACCGCAGGAGTCAGTTGAGGGTTCGCTGCATTATTTCTACCCTCAAGGACAATCCATGTCTCTGTTTACCGCCGTCGAAATGGCCCCCCGCGACCCGATCCTGGGTCTGAACGAACAATTCGCAGCCGACACCAACCCTAGCAAGGTGAACTTGGGCGTGGGCGTTTACTTCGATGACAACGGCAAGCTGCCTTTGCTCCAGTGCGTGCAAGCTGCTGAGAAGGCCATGATGGACAAGCCCACCCCCCGTGGTTACCTGCCCATCGACGGTATTGCCGCTTACGACAATGGCGTCAAGGCACTGGTGTTCGGCGCTGACTCCGAGGTGGTCACCTCCGGCCGCGTCTCGACCGTGCAAGCGATTGGCGGCACGGGCGGCCTGAAGATTGGCGCCGACTTCCTGAAGAAGATCAGCCCCAACGCCAAGGTGCTGATCTCCAACCCCAGCTGGGAAAACCACAAGGCCATCTTCACCAACGCAGGTTTTGAAGTCGGCACCTACGCCTACTACGACGCGGCTACCCGCTCGGTCGACTTCGCCGGCATGCTGGCTGACCTGAACGCCGCCGCGCCCGGCACCATCGTGGTGCTGCACGCCTGCTGCCACAACCCCACCGGTTACGACATCACTGCCGCCCAGTGGGACCAGGTGATTGAAGTGGTCAAGGCCAAGGGCCTGGTCGCCTTCCTGGACATGGCCTACCAGGGCTTTGGCCACGGCATCGCCGAAGACGGCGCCGTGATTGGCAAGTTCGTGGCTGCTGGCCTGAACATCTTTGTGTCAACTTCCTTCTCCAAGAGCTTCAGCCTGTACGGCGAGCGCGTGGGCGCCCTGTCAGTGGTCGCCAACGACAAGGAAGAAGCCGCACGCGTGCTGTCGCAGCTGAAGATCGTCATCCGCACCAACTACTCCAACCCACCCACCCACGGTGGTGCGGTCGTAGCCGCCGTTTTGAACAACCCCGAGCTGCGCGCTCTGTGGGAAAAAGAACTGGGCGAAATGCGCGTGCGCATCAAGGAAATGCGCCAAAAGCTGGTGGACGGCCTGAAGGCCGCCGGCGTGACCCAGGACATGTCCTTCATCACCACCCAGATCGGCATGTTCTCGTACTCCGGCCTGTCCAAGGAACAGATGGTGCGCCTGCGCTCTGAGTTCGGCGTGTACGGCACCGACACCGGCCGCATGTGCGTGGCCGCGCTGAACAGCAAGAACATCGGGCACGTGTGCAAGGCGATTGCTGCAGTGATGTAAACCGCACAAGCCTCGCGCTTATGCACCCAACCGCCTTCGGGCGGTTTTTTCTTGGCTAATCATGAAAAACATAGCTGCCAGCGCAACCAAATCAATGCTTTCAATAAAAAAAATACTTGAATCGCTTCATTAGCAAGCGCTGGCAGCTATCAAATATGCAATTGACGCCTTGGTGGCAGACTTTGCAGCCTGCTAGCCTTACAAAGCTGGCATGCAACCCTCCAGCCACACAGCCCACACCAACGCCACCCATACAGCAGCCACGCTGCAGCCGCTGCAAGGCATTCGCATTCTGAGCTTGGCGCTGAACTTACCCGGCCCGGCGGCCTTGTTGCGCTGCCACCGCATGGGCGCCCAGTGCAGCAAGCTCGAGCCGCTGGCCACAGCTAGCCAGCCCAGTGCAGACCCCATGCATGCCTACAGCCCTGCGGCCTACGCGCAGCTGCACGACGGCATCACCTTGTTACAAGCCAACCTCAAAACCGAGGCGGGGCAAGCGCTGCTGCACCAGCAACTGGCACAAACCGATGTGTTGCTCACCTCGTTTCGCCCCAGCGCACTGGCCAAATTGGGGCTGGAATGGGACAGCCTGCACACCCAACACCCACAGCTGTGCATGGTGCGCATCTTTGGCAGCACCCAGCCTGCAGAGGCTGACCACGCAGGCCACGACCTGACCTACCAGGCCGAGGCGGGCTTGACCGATCACGGGCAACTGCCCGCCAGCTTGTTTGCAGACATGACGGGCGCCGTCATGGCCAGCGAAGCCGTCTTGCAGGTGCTGATGGCACGCGCCCGCAGCAACGCCGGCTACTGCCTGGACATTGGCTTGGCCCAAGCGGCGCAGTGGCTGGCACTGCCGCGGCAGTGGCAAATGACCACGGCACAGGGCGATGTAGGTGGCGCCCATGCTGGCTATCGCATGTACCGCTGCCAAGATGGCTGGGTCGCGCTGGCTGCGCTGGAGCCCCACTTTGCCCTGCGCATCTGCCAAGCCGTCGGGCTGACGGACTGCAACGGCAGCGTCCCGCAGATGCGCACGCCCGCAGTGCATGCAGCCATTGAGACTTTCATGCAGGGCCACCGCCGCAGCCACATCGCAGCAATGGCAGCACAAAGCGACATCCCTCTACACCTGATTGCTGATCACCCTGAATAATTACTGCGACCCATCTCGGCACAGTATTCACTCCACGCAGCACGCTTATTTAGATTGACAGACTTGCCCAGTTGTTGTGCTTGATAGGTTGCTGTCGATGCCTCACAGCCAAACGGCGCTGTGGTCACGGAATTACCGCCGCGCTGGGGACTGTGGTTAACTCTGGACAACAGCCATAGCATCCGACATACGAAACGGCTGTGCGGCTACAAAAAACCACCCCATGGTGCGTTACAACATACGTATTGGGTGGTAAACGCTCCCACAAGGCGCAGCACAGTTGCTGCACCACCGCACCATCCACCCTCATCGAACAACACCTACGCCATGTGCACGCATGCATTGTTTACAGCTTCTACTGCTAACCGCCCGCACCTGTTGAGGCCGTGGCAACCCCATTCTTCAAACTGAGGCAACATTGCTTTCGCAAGGCGACATTCGCCCACCACATGCAAGCCACCGATTGAAAACAGGAGACACTTGCATGCCCCACTCCACCATCAGCAAAACCTACACTTGGCGACGCTGGATTTTTATCTCTGCGGTCGCGGTGCAATTACTGGTTGCCAGCAGCAGCATCGCCCTGATGTCTTCGGTGCGCGTGGTGGTCAGTGGTGAAAGTTTGTGGAGCAAGGGCTTCTCTTCGGCGGTCATGCACCTACAGCGCTATGCAGAAACTGGCAATCTGCAAGACTACACAGACTTCCAAAAGTCTCTGTCTATCCCTATCGGGATGGGCGAGGCCCGCCAAGTGCTCGACGCGCAGACTCGCAACAACAGCGCCATCCGCGAAGGCCTGCTCCAAGGCGAAAACCACCCCTCAGATGTAGACAGCTTGCTGCGCATCCTGCCTTGGGTCTGGAATCTCCAAACCCTGGCCCCCACGATCGAGTATTGGCGCCGTGGTGATCGCCATGTGCAAGCAATTCAAGCGTTGGGCCACCAAATTCAAGAGCGGCGCAGCACAGATAAACCGGTGACTGCGGCTGAAATTGATGCCTGGCACCAACAAATTTCAGACCTCGGCAGCACCGTGATGCCGCTGTCCAAGCAATTCAGCGCATCGCTTGGCAGCAATTCGCGGCAGTTGGGCCGGTTGTTGCTGATCATCAATTTACTCACGGCCATGGTGCTGAGCCTGATTTACTGGTTCTCGGTGCAAAGGGCCATCGCCGAAAGCGCCAAGGCTTACAGCGAGCTCGAGGTAGAACGCCAACGCAGCAGCGTCACCTTGGCGGCCTTGGGCGACGGAGTGATTACGCTCGATGTACAGCAGCGCATTCTGTATGCCAACCCCTCAACTTCACAGCTGCTGGACCTTCCCTCTGCGCAATTGCTGGGACGCAACATTGCAGAGGTACTGGGCTTTGTGCCAGAGCTAATTGCCACCCACAACGCCTCCTTGGCGCAGGCAAAGAAAAGCAATAGCGACAACCACGTCCACTGGATCACAAGGCCCGGCAAAGACAATGTGGCCGTGCGCGTGTCCATCACCGCCTTGGAAAGCGAATCCAAGCATTCGGGCACCGTCATCGTGCTGCATGACGTGTCACAGGAGCAAAACTACATGCGCATGCTGGCTTGGCAAGCCAGCCACGACGCTTTGACGGGACTGCAAAATCGCGCATCCTTTGAGCAATACCTTGAGCAAATTATTGGCCGCCAGCAGGCCAGCTTGCTGCAACTGAACCTGGATCACTTCAAGATGATCAACGCCACCTACGGGCACTCCGTGGGGGACGAAGTGCTTCGGCAAGTTTGCCATCTCCTACGCTCTGCGCTGCGTGAAAGCGATGCGCTAGCGCGTATTGGCGGCGATGAATTTGCCATCTTGCTCACCAACTGCCCTCCCCATGCAGCCATGCAAACGGCCGAGCGTTTGCGCAAAAGCGTGCATGAGCTGAATGTGCATTGGCACCAAAAAAATCTGCACACCGGTGTCAGCATTGGTGTGGTGCACATCGAGCCCCACCACAGCAGTGCACCCCAGTCATTGCTGAGCATGGCGGACAACGCATGCAAACACGCCAAAGAAAGTGGGCGCAACCGCATCTCTGTGTACAACCCGTTCAACCGCATTTTCCAGCGCTACCAAGGGGATATGGAATGGGTGCAGCGCCTGCGATCGAGTTTAGAGAACAACCAGTTCTCGCTCATGGCACAAACGGTCTACCCGCTCAAGCCACAGCCCAAAGGCATGGGCGGCGTTCACTTTGAGGTGCTGCTGCGCCTGAAAGACGGGCAAGGGCCATTGATTGCACCCTCCGTCTTCATCCCGATTGCAGAGCGCTACGACCTCATGCCCCATATTGACCGCTGGGTGGTGCGCAACACCTTGAAACTGCTGCGCACCCACCTGTCCGAAGGCGCCAATATCAGCACCTGCTCCATCAATCTCTCCGGGGCCAGCTTGGGCGATAGCGAGCTGTTGGACTTCATCCGCCACAACATTTGGGAGCATGGCGTTTCTGCAGAAAAACTCTGCTTTGAAATTACCGAAACCAGCGCGATTGCCAGCCTGGAAAGCGCCACCTTCATGATTACCGAGTTGCGCAAACTGGGCTGCCGCTTCTCACTGGATGACTTTGGCTCTGACATGGCCAGCTTCAAGTACCTTCAGCAACTGCCGGTGGATTACCTCAAGATTGATGGCAGCTTTGTGCAAGACATGCTCAAGAACCCCAGCAACCACGCCATGGTAGAAGCCATTCACCACATTGGCCGGGTGCTGGGCAAGCACACAGTGGCAGAGTTTGTGGGTGATGCCGCTACCTTTGAAGCCCTCAAAGCCATGGGCGTGGACTATGCGCAGGGCTTTTACATTGCCCCACCCGTGCCACTGAACGCGGAGTTCTTTGCGCGCGCAGCACTGCCACCTCCCCAGATCGTGCCTGCAGGTACAGAAAGAAAGTCTGTGCCACGGCACTGACGCCACCGCGGCAGTGCATAGTGCATGTCCCCCAGAGCAGCCCGCCCACAAAAAAGGCCGACGTTGATGCGTCGGCCTTGTGTTTTCAAAAGCGCTGCTTCTGCTTCAACGCTTGGGCTTTTTAGCCCCTGGCGCCGCAGTACGCGGCTTGACGCCTGCACGCGGGGGCAGGCCTGTGTGCTGCGTCATCAACTTGCCGGGGCGCGCTTGATTGTCCTGGGCGCGGAAGCGCACATCGCCCTTGGGCTCCTTGGCTGCATGCTCATCCACCTGGCGAGGGCGCAAAGCCACTGCCTTGCCATCCTTGTTGGTGGTGTAGCCCATGCCCGTCTTCACCGACGCCGATGTCGTGCTGTTTTTCTTGCGCGCACTTTGGTAGCTGCCATCCACCAAGGGCTGGAAGGTGGGAATCAAATGGTGCTTGCCGTTGCCAATCAGGTCTGCGCGGCCCATGGTTTTGAGCGCGTCACGCAGCAGCGGCCAATTGTTGGGGTCGTGGTAGCGCAAGAATGCCTTGTGCAGACGGCGGCGCTTTTCACCGCGCACGATGTCCACGCGCTCTTCCTCCTCGTCACGCATTTCGCGGCGCACCTTGGTCAAGGTGTTGCGGCCACTGTGGTACATGGCCGTGGCCGTGGCCATGGGGCTGGGGTAGAAGGTCTGTACCTGGTCTGCACGGAAGCCGTTTTTCTTGAGCCAAATGGCCAAGTTCATCATGTCTTCATCGCTGGTTCCGGGGTGGGCCGCAATGAAGTAGGGAATCAAAAATTGCTTTTTGCCGGCCTCTTCGCTGAACTTCTCAAACAGCTGCTTGAACTTGTCATAGCTGCCAATGCCCGGCTTCATCATCTTGTTCAGCGGGCCCGCCTCGGTGTGCTCCGGTGCAATCTTCAGGTAGCCACCCACGTGGTGCTGCACCAGTTCTTTGACGTATTCCGGCGACTTGACGGCCAAGTCGTAGCGCAGGCCCGAGCCGATCAAAATCTTCTTGATGCCGGGCAGCTTGCGTGCGCGGCGGTAGATTTTGATCAACGGGCCGTGATCGGTATGCAGGTTCGGGCAGATACCAGGGAACACACAGCTGGGCTTGCGGCAGTGCTTTTCAATCTCGGGGCTGGAGCAGCCCAGTCGGTACATATTGGCCGTAGGGCCGCCCAAGTCAGAAATCGTGCCGGTAAAGCCTTTGACCTTGTCGCGAATGTCTTCGATTTCTTGAATGATCGAATCTTCCGAGCGGCTTTGAATGATGCGGCCCTCGTGCTCCGTGATCGAGCAGAAGGTGCAGCCGCCAAAGCAGCCCCGCATGATGTTGACCGAGGTGCGAATCATCTCCCAGGCCGGGATCTTGGTCGCGCCTTCGTGGCTGCCGTGCTCGTCGGCATAGCTGGGGTGCGGGCCGCGCGCATACGGCAGGCCAAACACCCAGTCCATCTCGGCCGTGGTCAGTGGGATGGGCGGCGGGTTCAGCCACACATCGCGCGCGGTCGCGCCTTCGCCGTGGGCTTGCACCATGGCGCGGGCATTGCCGGGATTGGTTTCCAGGTGCAGCACGCGGTTGGCGTGGGCGTACAGAATCGGGTCACTCTTGACCTGCTCATAGCTGGGCAGGCGCAGCACTGTCTTGTCGCGGGGGGGCAACTTGCTTTTGCTGCGCAGCGACAAGTTCGGGTTGGGCACAAACTGGATCGGTTGCACCGCAGGCATGGCCGGCACCGTCGATTCAGTGCCATTTTGGCCTGTAGCGCAAGCTGCGCCTGCGCTGGCAGCTACAGAATTTGATCCATCGTCCTGAGAGCAGCTTTGGCCTTGGGCCGCAGCCTGCTCGCTGGTGGTCATGTAGGGGTTGATGTGGGCTTCCACCACACCAGGTTCATCCACCTCGGTGGAGTCCACCTCAAACCAGCCGTCTTCGGAGGCACGGCGCACAAAGGCGGTGCCGCGCACATCGGTAATTTGCTCCACCGGCTCGCGGCGGGCAATGCGGTGTGCCACTTCCACCAGCGCACGCTCGGCGTTGCCGTAGAGCAGGATGTCGCACTTGCTATCCACCACGATGGAGCGGCGCACCTTGTCGCTCCAGTAGTCGTAATGCGCGATGCGGCGCAGCGAACCCTCAATGCCACCCAGCACAATCGGCACATCGTTGAAGGCTTCGCGGCAGCGCTGGCAATAAACGATGGCGGCACGATCCGGGCGCTTGCCGCCCACGTCGCCGGGGGTGTAGGCGTCGTCCGAGCGAATTTTGCGATCCGCCGTGTAACGGTTGATCATCGAATCCATATTACCCGCAGTCACGCCCCAAAACAGGTTGGGCTTGCCCAGCGCCTTGAAGGCCTCGGCGCTGTGCCAGTCGGGCTGGGCAATAATGCCCACGCGAAAGCCCTGAGACTCCAGCACGCGGCCAATCACGGCCATGCCAAAGCTGGGGTGGTCTACATAGGCGTCGCCCGTCACCAAGATGATGTCGCAGCTGTCCCAGCCCAGCTGGTCCATCTCAGCCCGGCTCATGGGCAAAAATGGCGCCGTGCCGAAACGCTTCGCCCAGTACGGGCGATAGCTGGTCAGCGGCTTGGCATCGCGCTGAAAAAAGGAGACATCAATCGGTGCGTTCATCGGGGGATTCGTGCGGGAAAATTCAACCCGACAGTGTACGTTTCCACCTCTAACATTGGGGGGAGTAGGTTTATAGCGCTGCGCGCAGGCTGTACTTGCGCTACAACCGATTTTTACTCCGTCTACCCTGCCCACTGCAATGAGCATCATCGTCTTTCACCTGCACAATGCCCAACCCGAAGGCCAAGCCCCCGTGTGGCAGCCGCACAGCCAAGCCTATAGCGACCAAGAAATGGGCCAGGCCCTGGCCGACTGCCAGACCCTGCGCGCCAACCCTCGCAATATGCATGTGTGCATCTCGTCCGAATTGCGCGCCATGGTCGGCAGCATGGGCGTGTCCGCCGTAGAAAATGGCCGCACCCCGGATGGCGAGATCTACGAATGGAGCAAAGCCGGCCGCGCGGGCGCAGCACGCCGACGTTGAAGCGCCGCAGCGTGGCAGACCAAAAAAGCATCAAAACCACCTCTAACGCTTACCCAACAAGCGTCAGCAGCTATTGTTTTAAGCTTGGGTAGCTTTCCAGCCAAAGTGCTGCAGCCCGGGCAGCGCCGCCTGCGCCGCGGCATAGCCTTCATCCATCGCTTCTTTGGCGCGGTGGAAATCCAGCAAGCCCAAATGCGCCAGGCGCGGCGCAATCACCAGCTCGGGCGGGTCGCCCGCCATGCGGCTGCGCGTGATGCGCATCTGCATGATGTTGACGCTGGTCATCACCACATCCAGCAGCGAGGGCATCTGCGCGCTGGGCGGCACATCGGGGGAACGTGGGCCGGGCATCCAGCCGCGCAAGCGCTCCAGCCACACAGCGTTTTGTGCGGCCACCACTTCACCTTGCGCCTCGGCGGCATCCAGCGCCCCCGTCGTATCGCTCACGGGTGCCACCACGCCCAGCGGGCGCATATGACGCTGAATCAAATCGGCATTCAAATCAACGGCAATCACAATGTCTGCGCCCATGGCGCGCGCCAGAGATGCAGGCACCGGATTGACCAGGCCACCATCCACCAGCAAACGCCCGCCACGCTGCACCGGGGTAAACAGGCCCGGCAAGGCGATGGAGGCGCGCACGGCATCTGCCATGGAACCCTCGCGCAGCCAGACCTCTGCGCCCGAATGCAAATCGGTGGCCACTGCCGCAAAGGGGATTGCTGAGGACTCGATATCAAAATCGACGAAATTGCGGCGCCAAAAATCAATGAGCTTCTCGCCCTTGAGCATGCCGCCCGACAGCTTGAAGTCCATGAAACCGAACACGCTGCGCATATTCAAGGTCTGCGTCCACTCGGCAAAGCGATCGAGCTCGCCCGCCGCGTAAGCAGCGCCCACCAGCGCACCGATGGAGGAGCCACACACGACATCGGGTTTGATGCCCGCATCGTCCAGGGCCTTGAGCACCCCCATGTGTGCCCATCCTCGCGCTGAGCCACTGCCCAGCGCCAGACCAATCTTCGGAGTGCGCGGGGCCAGTGCCATATCAAACGTCCTTGCCTTGTAACAATGCCAGCATACCGGCCTCATCCAGCACCGGCACGCCCAGCTCCTGGGCTTTTACCAGCTTGCTGCCCGCCTCAGCCCCAGCCACCACATAGCTGGTTTTCTTGCTGACCGAGCCACTGACCTTAGCGCCCGCGGCCTCCAGCAGCTCCTTGGCCTCGTCACGCCCCATGGTGGGCAAGGTGCCGGTCAGCACCACGGTTTTGCCTGCAAGGATTTGCGGCGCTTTTGCCGCCGGCGCGCCTTCAGGCCAGTGCACCCCGCAGGCACGCAACTGCTCTACCACTTCGCGGTTGTGCGACTGGGCAAAAAAGGTGTGAATGCTCTCGGCCACCACGGGCCCCACATCACGCACTTCCAACAACTGCTCCACACTGGCGTCCATGATGGCGTCCAGCAAGCCAAAGTGGCGCGCCAAGTCTTTGGCCGTGGCCTCGCCCACATGGCGGATGCCAAGGCCAAACAAAAACCGGTTGAGCGTGGTGGATTTGGATTTTTCCAGTGCCGCCAGCACGTTTTGGGCCGATTTTTCGGCCATGCGATCCAGCGACGACAGCGCCGTCAAGCCCAAGCGGTACAAATCCGGCAAGGTGCGCACCACATTGCCATCAACCAGTTGGTCGACCAGCTTGCCGCCCAAACCTTCGATATCCATGGCACGGCGTGCGGCAAAGTGCAGCATGGCCTCTTTGCGCTGCGCCGGGCAAAACAACCCGCCTGTGCAACGGTGGTTGGCCTCACCGGGCTCGCGCACCACGTCAGAGCCGCAAATCGGGCAGGCCTTGGGCATTTGGAAGTTGGGCACATACGCAGGCCGCTCGCCCGGAACCTTGCCCACCACCTCCGGAATCACATCACCCGCACGGCGCACGATGACGGTGTCGCCGACACGCACGCGTTTTTTGCGGATTTCAAACAGGTTGTGCAGCGTGGCGTTGGTCACCGTGACCCCACCCACACTCACCGGCGCCAGGCGCGCCACGGGCGTGAGCTTGCCGGTGCGCCCTACCTGCACATCAATGCCCTCCATGACCGTAGCCATTTCTTCGGCAGGATATTTGTGGGCCACCGCCCAGCGCGGCTCGCGTGTCACAAACCCCAACTGGCGCTGCAAGGCCAAGCTGTTGACCTTGTAAACCACGCCATCAATCTCATAGGGCAAGGTGGCTCGCTGCGCACCCAACTCGGCGTGAAACGCTACCAATTCAGAAGCGCCATGCGCAATACGCACCTGTACTGCAACCGGAAAACCCCAAGCTTTGAGCTGCTGCAGCATGGCATAGTGCGTAGCAAAGGCGGGGCCGCCTTGCTCTGCGGGGGTGACATCGCCCATGCCATAGGCAAAAAAGGACAGCGGCCGCTGCATGGCAATGTGCGAGTCCAGTTGACGTACCGAGCCTGCCGCCGCATTGCGCGGGTTGGCAAACTGCTTGCCGCCCGCAGCTTCCTGCCGCGCGTTCAGCGCCTGGAAGTCGGCGCGGCGCATATACACCTCACCGCGCACTTCCAACACGGGTGGCACACCGCCGTCTCCCAGCGGCAACGCCAGGGGAATTTGCCGAATGGTGCGGATGTTGTGGGTCACATCCTCCCCCACTTCGCCATCCCCACGTGTGACCGCATGCACCAAGCGGCCATTTTCGTAGCGCAAGCTCATGGCCAGGCCGTCGAACTTGGGCTCGGCCACATATTCCACCGCAGGGGCGCTGTCGTCGAGCTCCAGCTCACGGCGAATACGGGCGTCAAACGCTTCTGCGCCTGTGGCTTCGTTGTCGGTTTCCGTGCGAATCGACAGCATGGGCACCACATGGCGCACCGGCGTCAGCCCTTGCAGCACCGCACCAATCACGCGCTGGGTCGGTGAGTCCGGCGTGACGAGCGCGGGGTAAGCCCCTTCCAGCGCCTGTAGCTGCTCAAAGGCCTTGTCGTATGCACCATCAGGCACGGTGGGCGCATCGAGCACATAGTATTCGTGGGCCCATTGCTGCAACTGGCTGCGCAGCGCCAGCACCTTATCCACTACAGCTTTAGGAGCTGCTGGCGCAGGCTTGGCGGGCGCCACATCGCCAAAAAGGTCTAAATTCTCGCTCATGCGTGCTCAACCAAGCCTCAGTTGAACAAGCGGCGCGCCAGCATAGAGCCTGCAGACAGTTCACGGCTGTCGAGCTTGTCATACAGTTTTTGCAGGTCGGCCCCGATAGGGTCCAGCACCTGCGGCAGCAACTGGTAGCCGTTCTGGTCGCACAGCATGCCGTCCATGCCCTCGCACAGCACTTGCACCACATCACGCAAGCGCTTAAAGGGATCTTCGCTGCGCGGCACCTGGGGAACATCCAGGCTCAGCCACACTTCGTGCACCGCGGTCTGATCCAAGTTGTCCGCCTGAGCGGCTTGCGCGTCATACGCCAGTGTCAACAAGGGTGCATGGCCCACGGTCTCGGACGGCAGTTGCATGCGCCCCGGCATGGCCGCAGACACAAAGCCCGCCGCTGCGGCATGTTGCTCAATATAGCCGGGGCTCCACGCCGCGCGGCGGGGGCGCAACATAAAGCTCAGCTGTGCATCATGCTCTCCCGCAAACTGGTCCAACTCGCGCGCACGGCTGACTTCGTGCAGCATGTCCGGCAAATCGACCGCTGCATTGAGCGCATCGCCAAAGCCTTGCACCTTGGCCACAAATTCCGAAAATTCAATCTCGTTGAGGGCGCCCAAGCGGTTGGCCAATTGCACCCCCGCCTGAAAGCAGGTGTAACGCTGGCCGGAGCGCACGGTTTCCCATTCGCCCGAAGCGGCGTTGAGCCCTTCAATACGAAACTGCTTGCTGCCTGCTCGGCGCGTGGTGGGTTGCACCATCAGCGCGGCATCGCCCGTGACCACGCCTTCGATGCGCACCGTGGCAATCGCATCAATCAGGCCATCTAACGCAAGCTTGCGCTCCGCATGCTGCTGTGCAGCACGGCCTGCAGGCTCTGTGGCCGCCCCCTCAGCGGCAGCGGCCGTATCGGCAGGCGACGCCTCCAGCGCAGGGTCCAGCCCCATACCCTCGGAACCGCCCTGTTGCGCAGGCGTGGCATCCAGCAAAGGGTCCACCAAGGGGGTGCGGGCATGCTCAGGCAAATTGGTGACATCCACGCCATCCAAAGCCGGATCAAAACGCGAGTGGTTGTCGCTCAACCGGGTCTCTGCGTCGGCGCGCTTGGGTGCGTTGCGGCGGTGGGTCCACGTGTTGTAGGCCACGATCAGGCCCAGCAGGATCACCCCTACGACGGCCAGACTGATTTGAAGGGTACTCATGGAATTGCTCTGTCCCGTTTCCGTGCTCAGGCGTGCGCCATGGACAGGGCAGATTCCATATCCACGGCCACGATGCGCGAGACGCCTTGCTCTTGCATCGTCACACCGATCAATTGTTGCGCCATTTCCATGGCGATTTTGTTGTGACTGATGAACAGGAACTGGGTTCCCTTGCTCATGCTGGCCACCAATTTGGCATAACGCTCGGTGTTGGCATCATCCAGTGGCGCATCCACCTCGTCCAGCAAGCAGAACGGGGCAGGATTCAATTGGAAAATGGCAAACACCAGCGCAATCGCCGTCAGGGCTTTTTCACCGCCCGACAGCAAATGAATCGTCTGGTTCTTCTTTCCTGGGGGCTGCGCCATCACTTGTACCCCCGAATCCAAGATTTCGTCACCCGTGATGATGAGCTTGGCCTGCCCACCGCCAAACAACTCGGGAAACATACGACCAAAGTGTTCGTTCACGGTATTAAAGGTGCCAGAGAGCAGTTCACGCGTTTCGTTGTCGATCTTTTTGATCGCGTTTTCCAGCGTGGACATGGCCTCGGTCAAATCGGCCATCTGGGCATCCAGGAAGGTTTTACGCTCTTTGGCCAGCTGCAACTCTTCCAGCGCAGCCAAATTCACAGCCCCCAGCGCCGCGATCTCGCGGTGCAGTCGGTCAATTTCCGACTGCAGCCCGTGTAGCTTCACGTTGCCTTCCAAAATGGACTGCGCCACCGCAGCCAAATCGGCACCTGCTTCTGCCAGTTGCTGGTCATACTGTGCGCTGCCCAGCGATGCGGCCTGCTCCTTGAGCTGAAACTCGGTGATGCGCGCGCGCATCGGATCCAGCGCACGCTCGATCTGCATGCGGCGGTCATCGCTGGCGCGCAGTTTGTTGGTCAAGTCTTCATAAGCGCTGCGGGCAGTGGCTACGGCCTGCTCGCGCTCCATCTTCAGCGCCAGCGCGTCCTGCAACCCGCCCTGGGCGGCGGCATCGTTCAGGCGCCCTTGCTCGGCCACAGCGCGTTCGCGCTCTTCCAGCAAAGACTTGGTTTGCTGCTCGGCCGTCTCCAGGGTGCGCTGCAGCTCACCTTGGCGCGCCTGCATGCTGCGTTGACTGAAAGTGGCTTCTTGCGCGCGGCGCTCTAGCGTGCGCAATTGCTCACGGCTTTCCGCCAGTTTGCGCTCAGCATCAATCACTTTTTCGTCCAGCTGGGCGTGCAACTCCTGGCTGTCAGCCAACTGCATGTCCAGCTCTTCAAAGCGCGCCTCCGCCGCCGCAGCGCGCTCTTGCAGGTCGTCCAGCGCGGTTTGCACCTCGGCCACATCGGCCTCAATCTGTGCGGTACGGGCACGCGCCTGCTCGGCCTGCTGCGTCAAGCGCAGCATGTCGACTTGCAGCTCATGGGCGGACTGTTTGGCCTCGGTGGCCTCACGGCGCGCGCTGACCAGCCGGTGCGAGGCATCGGCATAGGCTGCTTCGGCTTTCACCAAGGCAGTGCGTGTTTCTTCGCTGATCAACGCCTGAGCGCGCAACTCTTTTTCCAGGTGCTCAATTTCTTGGGCGCGCGCCAGCAACCCCGATTGCTCACTGTCTTGGGCGTAAAAGCTCACGCTGTGCGCGGTGACCGCATGGCCCGTGGGCACATACATGGTGTCGCCCGCTTTCAACTGGTTGCGCTGGCTCAAGGCCTCATCCAAGCTGGGGGCGGTGTAGCAGCCGGCCAACCATTCAGTCAACAGCGCTTTCAAACCTACGTCCTGCACACGCAGCAAATCCGCCAGCAGTGGCATGCCATTGCCATTCAGACCGATGGCTGCGTCTGGTTTGGAATAAAACGCCAGCCGTGCGGGAGGTGCCTCTTTGGCGCCTGCACCCAAAAATCCCCGAACCATGTCCAGGCGGCTGATCTCCAGCGCACCCATGCGCTCGCGCAGAGCGGCTTCTAAAGCATTTTCCCAGCCATTTTCCACATGGATTTTGGTCCAAAGCCCTTGCAGGCTTTCCAAGCCATGCTGGGCCAACCAAGGCTGGAGCTTGCCGTCCGTTTTGACTTTCTCTTGCAAGGCCTTGAGCGCCTCCATTCGCGCGGCCAACTCGGCCTGCCTGGAGGTTTCGGCATTCAGCGCTTGCTGGCGTTGACGGCGCTCATCGTCCAGTTGCGGCACGCTGTCTTGCAGCTCCACCAATGCGGCTTCTGCCATCTCGGCCATGTCGGCAGCATCGGCGTACTGAGTAGTGACTTGCTGCAAGCGTGCTTCGTCGGGTGTTGCCAGGGCGTTGCGGTCGTTGCGCAATCGCTCCAGGCGGCTTTCGTGCTGGCGGGTTTGCTCATTGATGCTGCGCTGCTCTGCCGCCAGCACCTGGATTTGCTGCTGTACTTGCACCACCTGCTGGCGCTGGGTATTGGCCTTGTGCTGGGTGGCGCGCAACGCATCTTCCAAATCCGGCAGGCGCAGGCTCTGCTCTTCCAGTTGCGCGGCCAGCATTTCGGTCTGTTCTTCGGCATCCATGCCGCTGGCGGCCAGGTGCTCCAACTCGGCCTCGGCATCGTCCTTGCGCTGCGCCCACTGGGCGATCTGCTCGGCCAGTTGCTGCATGCGCTGCTCGACACGCTGGCGGCCCTCGACCACGTAGCGGATCTCCGCCTCCAGCTTCCCCACCTCGGCCGTGGCCTCGTACAGGCGCCCCTGGGCCTGGTTGACCTGGTCGCCAGCTTCGTAGTGCGCCTGGCGCACGGCTTCTAGGTCGGCCTCGATGTGGCGGATCTCCGCCATGCGGCTTTCCAGCTCGTTGACGGCCTGCAGGCCTTCCTGGCGGATCTTGGCCAGATCGCCCTCGGCGTCCTGCTTTTTCAGGAACCACAGCTGGTGCTGCTTCAGGGTCACGCTGGACTGCAGCGTGTTGTACTGGGCAGCCACCTCGGCCTGCTTTTCCAGCTTGTCGAGGTTGGCGTTCAGCTCGCGCAAGATATCTTCTACGCGCGTCAGGTTCTCGCGCGTGTCGCCCAGGCGGTTTTCGGTCTCGCGGCGGCGTTCTTTATATTTCGAGACACCTGCCGCTTCTTCCAGGAACAGCCGCAGCTCTTCCGGGCGCGACTCGATGATGCGACTGATGGTGCCCTGGCCGATGATGGCGTAGGCGCGCGGGCCCAGGCCGGTGCCCAGGAACACGTCCTGCACATCGCGGCGGCGCACCGGCTGGTTGTTGATGAAGTAACTGCTGTTGCCATCGCGCGTGAGCACGCGTTTGACGGCGATTTCTGTGAACTGGCCCCATTGGCCGCCCGCGCGGTGGTCGCTGTTGTCAAACACCAGCTCCACGCTGGAGCGGCTGGCCGGCTTGCGGTGCGTCGTGCCATTGAAGATGACGTCCTGCATGCTCTCGCCACGCAATTCGCTGGCTTTGCTCTCACCGAGCACCCAGCGCACCGCATCCATGATGTTGGATTTGCCGCAGCCATTGGGCCCCACCACACCAACCAGCTGACCGGGCAGCAGGAAGTTGGTGGGTTCGGCAAAAGACTTGAAGCCGGAGAGCTTGATCGAATTAAGGCGCACGGAGGATGTGTCTTAGAAGCTGGCAAACCAAGATGGATAAGCCGCGATGATAACGCGCTCGGTTACAAGTACTTGCCAGCCCTTCCTGCGAACTTTGTAACAAAAATAGCTTTTGCGCAGATGCAGTAAGCGCTGTTAGCTCCATATTTAGGAGTATCTTGGTGGCAGCCGATTGCGCAAGACTTAGCTGCTGAGCACCGTGTCCGCCTCGTGGCTTGCGCCATAGGCGCGCGTCCACGCCTCAAACTTCGCAGCGGGCTGCGGGCGGCTGAAGAAAAAGCCTTGCCAATAGCTGCAGCCATTGGCCGCCAAGAAGGCACGCTGGGCTTCCGTCTCCACCCCTTCCGCAATCACTTGCAATCCCAGGCTGTTGCCCAGTGCGATGATGGAACATGCAATCGTGGCATCGTTCACACTGGTCTCTACTTCACGCACAAAGCTCTGGTCAATCTTGAGCTTGTCCAGCGGCAAGCGCTTGAGATAGCTCAGCGAGGAATAGCCAGTACCAAAGTCATCCAGCGAGAAGATCACACCAATGGCCTTGAGCTGCACCATCTTGCGAATGGTGTCTTCCACGTCCGTCAGCAACATGCCCTCTGTCAACTCCAGCTCCAGCAGATCGGGTGTGGCACCGGTCACCTGCAAAGCTTGCTGTACCTTGTCAACAAAGTCAGGCTGGTAGAACTGGCGCGGGCTGACATTGACCGACATGGTCAGATGCGCCAGTGCCGGGTCCTGCGCCCAGCGGGCCAACTGGCGGCAGGCCGCATACAACACCCATTCGCCCAAAGGCAAAATCAGGCCCGACTCTTCGGCTGCAGGCACAAACACCCCGGGCGGAATAAACCCCTTGGTGGGGTGCTGCCAGCGCAGCAGCGCCTCTGCGCCAATCACCTTGTCATGCTGCACCTGGGGCTGGAAGAAGAGATCAAACTCATGGCGCTCCAACGCCATGCGCATGTCTTTCTCCATTTCCACGCGGGCGCTGACCGCTTTTTGCATGCTGGGGTCAAAAAACTGCAGGGTGTCGCGCCCCGCACTCTTGGCCTGGTACAGCGCCAAGTCTGCGCGCTTGAGCAGCTCCTCGACCGAGTCATCCGGCCCGCAAAACACCACCGCCCCCATGCTGACGGTGACGTGGAAATCTTGGTTGTTCAGATAAAACGGCGTGCGCAGCGCTTGCAAGATGGCACCACCCACTTGCTCCGTGCAGCGGCCAGCCTCCAAAGAATCAACCGGTAAATCTTCCAGCACCACCGCAAATTCATCACCACCTTGGCGCGCCAAGGTGTGGCGCCCGGCTATACAGCTGCTCAAGCGGGTGGCCACCAGCCGCAGCAAGGCATCGCCATGGTCATGCCCCAGTGTTTCATTGAGCGACTTGAAGTTATCAATGTCCAAAAGCAGCAAAGCGCCCTTATTGCCATGCCCGCGCTGACTGCGCATCAGGGCTTCTTCCAGACGATCCAGCAGCAAGCGGCGATTGGGCAACTGCGTCAATGTGTCGTAATAGCCCAGCCAACGGATTTCTGCCTCCGCCGCCTTGCGCTGGCTCACGTCAACAAAGCTAAGCAAGATGCGGCCACCCAAGAAACGGCCCGACACCTCCATCGCAAGCTCTTGGCCGTTTTTGCTGCGTAGCAAATACTCCATCGCCGGCATGTTCACGCCCGTAGGCACCACCTCGCAGCGCCCGGCATTCAGGCGTTGCAGCAAGGTGGCGTGCTGCTGCATATCTACGCACAGATGGCGCCACATGGTGGACTCATCGGACATATCGCTTTGCGCCCAGCCCGTCATCACCTCAAACTGGTGGTTCACGAACTCGATATTGCCCACCGGCCCCACGACGACCAAGCCCACCGGCATGTAGCGCAACATTTCGCTGGAGTAAGCCTCACGCGCCTGCAACTGCTGTTGCATCACGCGCCGCTCCGTCACATCCATGAGCAGCACAAAGTGGCGGCCCAACAGCCTGCCGTCCACACTTTGCAGTGGTGACACCCAGAACTCCACCCAAATCTCGCCGCCGTCTTTGCGTACCATGCGCTGCGTCACATTAAAGTGCTGCAGGCGCCCCTCAATCAGCTGGCGCTCCAGGCGCTGGCATTCATCGCGGTCTTCGGGGTGAATGAGATCATGGATGCTCATGCTCCCCAGTTGCTCACGGCTGTAACCCACAATGTCCGCAAACCGCGCGTTGGCACTGACGTGGCTACCGCTGGCAGGCTCTATCTCGGCCACACCAATTGCCGACTGGTTAAACAAGGCTTTGAGGCGGTCGGTGCGTTCGCGCAGCAGGTTGTACTTGGCCTTGGCCTGTACCTGGGCACGCGCGCGCTGCAGTGACAACAACAACACCACGGCTGCCAGCAACAAGCTGGCCCCCAAACTGCTGGCACCAATAATCACCGGAAACATGCGCTCTACCGAAGAGAGCATGGAGTCGCTGGCCACGAACTGCAGCGACCACTGGCGCCCCAGCACCGAAATGCTGTGCTGTGTAGACGCCAAGAATGGCTGCTGCGCCGTCCAGGGCGGCGCCACCACCGTCACTGGCACCATGTGCCCTTTGGTGGGGGTGGTGTCTTCAATGGCCAGCATCATATGCGGCAGCATGCCGCGATCACGGAATTGCGCGACCAATGCATTGACACGCACGCTGACATTGAGCACCCCCAGCAGAGCTTGCGCACCCTGCGCATCAGTCTGCTCTGCCAGCACAGGCACGCTGATGAGAACCCCGACCGCACCGGACCCGGCATCACTCAGCGTCATGGGGCCGCTCATCACGGCGTCTTGAACCTGCTGCACCCGTTCAATTTGGGCGCGTACAGCCGGTTGATGCATGGCATCCAGGCCCGACAGACTGCGCTTGGCCCGCAAGGGCCACACTTCATCGACGATGAAGTACGTGGACTGCGTCAGCGGCCAGGTGGGCATTGCACTTTCATCGACCCGCAACTGGGGCGACACCTCCTGCAATAGCTGCGCTCTGCGCTGCGCATAATCTTGCGCAGACATTTTGCGCACCAAGGTCATCCCTTCCACACCGGGATAGCGCTGCGAGATATCTTCCACCAGCTTCAGGTTTTTGAAGATTTCATGCACTTCGCCAGGATTGGCCTCGAGCAGCGGGCGCATTACCCGCACGTAGTCGGCATAGGAGTACAGCCTTTGCTCTAGCGTGCTGGTAAAGAGTTGTGCCTGCTCTTCCAAACGCTCTTGCACCGTCTGCGTCTGACGCTGCTCCAGCACATGCCACAGCCCCACACTCAATGCAGCTCCGACAGCGAGCGCAGCTGCTGCAGGCCACCAGATATGCAGCTGCTGACGAAGCTTGGGACTAAATGTCATAGGTGAGGCACAAAAAGGGTCAAAAATCAACGGTTTTGCATTGCAGCAATTGCAAACAACAATTACTTACCCCCTAGCATAACCTTGCTCGGCCCCTGAAATTTGCAAACCAGTGGCCTAAATAACGCTTCTAAACCCAGGTCAAACAGGCCTTAACCCTGCGTGGTACTCCGCCATCACTTGCTTGAGCAAGCGCCAAACGGTCTGAATTCTCAGCAAACCTTTGGCCTCTTCGGGCATGGACATCCAAAAAGTGCGCTCAAACTTGGCCTGCTCGGGCATCACCCGCTGCAGCAGGGGGTCGCGATCGGCCAAAAAAGCGGGCAGCACCGCCAACCCGGCCCCAGCCCGCACCGCGGCGTACTGCGCGGCAATGCTGGTGCTGCGAAACACGTACTGCATCGGCTTGTGCATTTGCGCCAGCAATTGCAGCTCTTTGGAAAACAGCATGTCGTCCACGTAATCAATGAATTGGTGGTGCCGTAAATCGTCGCAATTGCGCACCAAGGGTCTGCGGGCCAAATACTGGCGCTCTCCATATAGATAGAGGTGATAGTCCGCCAGCTTGCTGACCACCACCGTCGCGCGCTTGGGGCGCTCCAGCGAAATGACGATGTCTGCCTCCCGGCGCGACAAATGCATCAGACGTGGCAAAGCCAGCAAATCGACCGACAACTTGGGGTACTGCTGCGCCAGCAACGCCAAAGGCGCTGCCAGCAACTGCACGCCCAACCCCTCTGTCACCCCCACTCGCACCAGGCCAGCGACTGCGCTGGGTTGGGCCGCAGCTTGCTGGCCCAAGTGCTCAATCCCACGTGCCGCTTGCTCCATGGCCTGCGCCACGGGCAACAGTTGCCGCCCCGCCTCATTGAGCTTGTGGCCCGACGCCTCACGCACAAAGACTGGATGCCCCAGTTGCTGCTCCAGCGCCTGAATGCGCCGCGCCACGGTGGTGTGTTCTACCCCCAGCACGCGCGCCGCCCCTGCCAAGGTGCCCGTTTGTGCCAGTGCCGCAAAAAAACGCAAGTGATCCCAGTCCATGGATCGCAGTGTGCCTGTGCTTTTTTGCAAAGCCAAGGTGCGTAAACGCGTATTGCCCAAGCAGATTTGCACATCTACGATGCCTGCATTAGTGCTGCAAAAGCCACCCCACCGACACCCGCCAACCAAGGAGACACGCCATGAACGCCCCCACTTCCTCCCAAGTACTTGCGCCCACCGTCAAACTGCTGATCAACGGCCAGCTGGTCGAATCCAAGACCACCCAGTGGCGCAACGTGGTCAATCCGGCCACCCAGGAGGTGCTGGCCCGCGTACCGTTTGCCACCCCCGAGGAAATCAACCTGGCGGTGAGCAACGCCAAGGAAGCATTCAAGACCTGGAAGAAAACCCCCATCGGCACCCGCGCCCGCATCTTTCTGAAGCTGCAGCAACTGATCCGCGAGAACATGAAAGAACTGGCCGCCATCCTGACCGCCGAACAGGGCAAGACCCTGCCCGACGCCGAAGGCGACGTCTTCCGCGGCCTGGAAGTGGTGGAGCACGCGGCCAACATCGGCACCCTGCAACTGGGCGAGCTGGCCAACAACGTGGCCAACGGTGTGGACACCTACACCCTGAACCAGCCCCTGGGCGTGTGCGCCGGCATCACCCCCTTCAACTTCCCCGCCATGATTCCGCTGTGGATGTTCCCCATGGCGATCGCCACCGGCAACACCTTCGTGCTCAAGCCTTCGGAGCAGGACCCCATGGTCACCATGCGCCTGTGCGAGCTGGCACTGGAAGCCGGTGTGCCCCCCGGCGTACTGAACGTCATTCACGGCGGTGAAGACGCGGTGAACGCCATCTGCGACCACCCCGACATCAAGGCCATCAGCTTCGTCGGCTCCACCAAGGTCGGCACCCACGTCTACAACCGCGCCAGCCTGAACGGCAAGCGCGTGCAATGCATGATGGGCGCCAAGAACCACGCCATCGTCCTGCCCGACGCCAACAAGGAGCAGTCGTTGAACGCCCTGGCCGGTGCCGCCTTTGGCGCGGCCGGCCAGCGCTGCATGGCGCTGTCGGTGGTGGTGCTGGTGGGTGATGCCCAGAAATGGATCCCCGAGCTGGTGGCCAAGGCAAAGACCCTGAAGGTCTCCGGCGGCACCGAGCCAGGCACCGACGTCGGCCCCGTGGTCAGCTGCGCCGCCCTGTCGCGCGTGGAAAGCCTGATCGAACGTGGCATTGCCGAAGGTGCCGTGCTGGAACTGGATGGTCGCAAGCCCCAGGTAGCCGGCTACGACAAGGGCAACTTTGTTGGCCCCACCATATTCAGCGGCGTCAAGCCCGGAATGAGCGTGTACGACCAGGAAATCTTTGGCCCCGTGCTGTGCATCGTGGCGGCCGACGACATCGACCAAGCCATTGAGTTCATCAACGCCAACCCCAACGGCAACGGCACGGCCATCTTCACGCAAAGCGGTGCCGCCGCGCGCAAGTTCCAGGAAGAGATCGACGTCGGCCAGGTCGGCATCAACGTGCCCATCCCTGTGCCCGTGCCCCTGTTCTCGTTCACCGGCAGCCGCGCCTCCAAGCTGGGCGACTTGGGCCCCTACGGCAAGCAGGTGGTGATGTTCTACACCCAGACCAAGACGGTCACCGCGCGCTGGTTCGACGACTCGACCACCAGCCACGGCGTGAACACCACCATCAGCCTGAAGTAAGGCCTGCGCAAAGCATAGCTGCCAGCGCAGATGCAGCGGGCGCTAGCAGCCAATTTGGCATTGAATTCTGGGAAGATGCTGGGCATGACACCTCGCCTTCTTCCCCAGATTCAGTACGCCACATTGGCCGCCAGTTGGCTGCTGGCAGGCTCCGCACTGGCGCAAGCGGGTGCCACCTGTGATCCGCAGTCTGCAGACACCGCCAGCACCAATGCCTGCGCCGTGCAGCGCTTTCAACAGGCCGACACCGCACAGAACATCCTGTATGGCGATGTGATGCGCGCCCTGTCGGCCCATGAACGCCCCGCGTTGCGCAAAGACCAGTCCGCGTGGAGCCGCCAGCGCAGCCTTCACTGCAAAGCCCAGCACGCAGACGCTGAAGGCAGTCCCGACTGGCCCCAGCGCTTGCACGACTGCCTGACGCAACTGACCAAACAACGCCGCCAAGCCCTGATGCATTGGCTGCACGAAGGCCGGGCACCGGGTTCCTGATCCACCTGAACCGCCGCACGGGCCAGCCGACCAATAAGAACAAGGAGACACCACCATGGACTTTGAACTCAGCGCAGACCAACGCGCTTTTGCCGCCACGGCGCGCCAGTTTGCGCAGACTGAGCTGGCCCCCCATGCTGCCGAATGGGACCGCGAAGCCATCTTCCCGCGCGAGGCCATCGCCCAGGCCGGTGAACTGGGCTTTTGCGGCCTGTACGCACCCGAAAACGCCGGCGGCTTGGCCCTGCCGCGCCTGGATGCGACGCTGGTGTTCGAGGAGCTGGCCGCCGTCGACCCCAGCACCACCGCCTTCATCACCATCCACAACATGGCCACCTGGATGCTAGGCACCTGGGCCACCGAAGCCGTGCGCACCACCTGGGGCGAGGCGCTCACCAGTGGACAGAAGCTGGCCAGCTACTGCCTGACCGAACCCGGCGCCGGCTCGGACGCCGCCTCGCTCAAGACCCGGGCCGACAAGGACGGTGACCACTACGTGATCAACGGCGCCAAGGCCTTCATCAGCGGCGCCGGCAGCACCGACGTGCTGGTGCTGATGGCCCGCACCGGCGCCCCCGACTCGGGCGCCAAGGGCATCAGCGCCTTTGCCGTGCCGGCCGATGCCACGGGCATCAGCTACGGCAAGAAGGAAGAGAAGATGGGCTGGAACAGCCAGCCCACGCGCGTCATCAGCTTTGACAATGTGCGCATCCCGGCCGACCACCTGCTGGGCCAGGAAGGCGAGGGCTTCAAGATCGCCATGAAGGGGCTGGACGGCGGGCGCATCAACATCGCCACCTGCTCCATCGGCGCCGCCCAGGGCGCACTCACCCAGGCGCAGCAGTACATGCAGGAGCGCAAGCAGTTCGGCAAGGCGATTGCCAGCTTCCAGGCGCTGCAGTTCAAGCTGGCCGACATGGCGACCGAGCTGGTCGCCGCACGGCAGATGGTGCGACTGGCCGCCAGCAAGCTGGATGCCGGTGCCCCCGACGCGAGCACCTACTGCGCCATGGCCAAGCGCTTTGCCACGGACGCCGGCTTCATGGTCTGCAACGAGGCCCTGCAGCTGCACGGCGGCTATGGCTACATCCGCGAGTACCCGCTGGAGCGCCTGATGCGCGATGCGCGCGTGCACCAGATCCTGGAGGGCACGAACGAGATCATGCGTGTCATCATTGCCCGGCGCATGCTGGAGGCCGACGCGCCCGACGCCATCCGCTGACATTTTTCATAGCTGACAGCGCTCGCTGCACAAGCCTCAACGCCCTTTTTTACACACAAACCGCCATGCCTGCCCGCCCGCTTTCCGACGACACCCTGCAGCTCATCGATGCCGTGCGCGAAGCGCTGCTGGATGCCGGCGAGGTCGAGGAAAAGCGCATGTTCGGCTGCCATGTCTTCATGGTCAACGGCAAGCTGTGCCTGGGTGTGGAAGGCGATGAGCTGCTGGTGCGCCTGCCGCCGGACACGCACGCCGCCGTCGCGGAAACGCCGGGCGTGCGCACCCTGTCCAGCAAGGGGCTGATGGACGGCTACTTCTACATCAGCCCTGCCGCCTACGCCACGCGCGCGCAGTGGCAGCACTGGATCGCCGCGGCCCTGGCCTTCAACCCGCTGGCCAAAGCCACGCGCAAGAAGGCCGCACGCGGTGACGGGGCGCCGGCGCGCTCGCCCAAAGAGAGCGCACCACGCGCTTCCAGCCTGTGCAAAACGGCCAAAACACCCACCAACACGAAGGCCACGCCGCGCCCACCGGTGCGCAAGCACTCTGTGTTCGATGACGACGCCTGACCGGCCCGGAGATCCGCCATGCCCATCCGCATCGTTCAACTTGGCAGCCCGCGCAGCGCGGATGAAGGCCTGCGCATCGGCACCGTGCGCCGCCCGCCGCGCGGTGTGCCCAAGGCCGAATTTGCCCGTCGCGACTATTACGACGTCTGGTACCCCGAGTTGTCGCCCGAAGCCGACACCATGCAACTGGCGCTGCAATCGCACCAGCTGCAGGCCCAGGGCCAGACGGCCGAGGCCGACAAGCTGTGGAAGCAGTTCCAGCAGCGATTTCGCAAGCAGCTGGCGGCCGCGCCCACCAGCCGCACCCTGGACCTGCTGACGGCACTCTCGCACCACGGCCGTTTCGCCCTGGGCTGCTATTGCGAGGATGAAGCCCGCTGCCACCGCAGCATTTTGCGCAGCCTGCTGACCGAGCGCGGGGCCGACTTCAGCATCGGCTAGCTCACATTGCAAGACTTTTAAGCCTCCAGCCCTTATCACACCAGCGCAGACAGCTAGTTTTTTTGAAGATTACAACCCCAGTTCAACACCACCAGGAGACAACGGTATGACCACCATCGCTTTCATCGGCCTCGGCAATATGGGCGGCCCCATGGCCATCAATCTGCAAAAATCCGGCCACGCCGTGCGCGCCTTCGACCTGTCCAAGGAGGCCGTCGCGAAGGTGGTCGCCGAAGGCGCCACCGCCGCCTTCAGCGCGCAGGACGCCGTGCAGGGCGCCAAGGTGGTGGTCACCATGCTGCCCGCCAGCCAGCACGTGGAGGCCCTGTTCCTGGGCAAGGACGGCGCCCCCGGCCTGCTGGCCAGCATTGCCCCGGGCACGCTGGTGATCGACAGCTCCACCATCGCCGCCGCCACCAGCCAGAAGGTGGCCAAGGCGGCCGATGCCTCCGGCATCGACTTCATCGACGCCCCGGTGTCGGGCGGCACGGGCGGCGCGATTGCGGGCACGCTGACCTTCATGGTCGGCGGCACCACGGCGCAGCTGGAACGCGCCCAGTCCTACCTGGAGAAAATGGGCGCCAACATCTTCCACGCCGGCGCCGTGGGGGCCGGCCAGACCGCCAAGATCTGCAACAACATGCTGCTGGGCATCCTGATGGTGGGCACCAGCGAAGCCATCGCCCTGGGCGTGGCCAACGGCCTGGACCCCAAGGTGCTGAGCGAGATCATGCGCCGCAGCTCCGGCGGCAACTGGGCGCTGGAAAAGTACAACCCCTTCCCCGGCGTGCACGAGAACGCCCCGGCCAGCAAGGGCTATGCCGGCGGCTTTGGCACGGACCTGATGCTCAAGGACCTGGGCCTGGCCCAGGACAACGCCATCGCCACCAAGGCCAGCACCCCGCTGGGCGGCATGGCCCGCGCCATCTATGCGGCCCACAGCATTGCAGGCCACGGTGGCCAGGACTTCTCCAGCGTCATCAAGATGCTGCAAAAGCCCTAATGGCCTGAGCCGCCACGGTTAATTCACCTCCCAAGCCCGCCAGGCATGTGTCTGGCGGTTTGTTTTTTGGGGTGGCGATGGCGCTGCAGCGCAGACACCGTCGTGCAGACGAACCATGAGGCACCCCCTGTTAGGGACCTCTCTGCCATGCCCCACGGGTCGTAGAGCCCGGGCTCAAATACACGGAGCCGTCGATTGGGCTCGCTGGTCGCCGAAGCCATCGCATTCAAAGAAAAGCACATTCCAGGCCCAGGCATACGGATTGATGCGCAAGCTGGGGTGGAAAAATTCTATGAATCACTCGGTTTTCAGGCGGCGGGGGATGTCTATGACAAGGATGGCATCGCTCACATCACCGTGCTGCAACCAGCAGCATCGGTCACTTTAGCTAAGGTGTGATGGAGTGCTCAGGCAAAGGTCACCCGTTAGCGCGAAGTGCTGCACCACACCCTGAGATCCATGCATAGCACATATCGTGGCCATATACGCTGCCCAGCCAAACACGGAAGGCCAGTCTGCACCTGCCTCCGTGCATCAAGTCCGGCTGTCGCTGTGTGACGAAAAGAGGGATACACGCCAGCGCCCCGGGTTGTCCAAGGATTTCCCCCACCACGAGCCGCACCATGATCAACCGAGAGCGTACTGCGGTGTGGTCTTCAAAAACTCCAGCGTCTTTTCAAAAGGCAAGGGGCGGCTGAAGAAGTAGCCCTGCATCTCGCTACACCCCAATTGGTGCAGTATTTCCAGTTGCTGCGCCGTTTCCACGCCTTCGGCAATCACGTTCAGCTTGAAATTCTTGGCGATGCCCACAATCGCCTGGATGATGGCGTAGGAGTCTTGCGACAGGCCCAGGTCACGCACAAAGGATTGATCAATCTTGATGCGATTGACCGAAAACCGGCGCAAGTAATTCAGCGATGAATAACGCGTGCCGAAATCATCGATGGAGATGTGAATCCCTGTATCGCGCAAACGCTGAATGCGCGCCACAATACTTTCGACATCCTTCATGAGCAGGCTCTCGGTGATTTCAATATCCAGCAACTGGGGTGGTACGCCAAACTCCTCCAGCGGCAGCTGGATACGTTCCATGAAATCACTGCGGTCGAATTCACGGGGCGAGAGGTTGATGCCCAGGCGCAGATTGTCAAAACCCATGGCACTCAAGGCCGCAAAATGGGAGCAGGCCTTCCACAGCACCCAGTCACTGATCGCCACAATCAACCCTGTTTCCTCAGCGATCGGGATGAACACATCGGGGCTGATCATTCCTTCCTTGGGGTGGTGCCAACGAATCAGCACCTCCAAACCCGTCGCTTGGCCAGTCAAAGCCTCGATCTGCGGCTGAAAGTACAGCTCGAATTGGTCGCCCTGTTTGACGGCTTCACGCAGGTCATTCTCAATAGACAAGCGGTTCAGGTAAGTGGTCTGCATGTGCGGCAGAAAAGCTGCGCAGCCATTTTTGCCCTGCCCTTTCACCTGGTACATGGCCATGTCGGCGCAGCGGATCAGTTCTGCGGCGTTGGTCGCATCTTCCGGATAGACCGCAACGCCAATGCTCGTCGTCGCCAGAAACTCCGTATCCGAGACCCTGACGGGCTTGCGCAATTCCTCCTGGATTTTTTCCGTGATCACGGCAATCTCATCGCGATGCGCCAGAGACGGCAGCAAGACGGTGAATTCATCCCCCCCCTGGCGCGCCAGGGTGTCGCCATTGCGCAGGCATTTGCGCACACGTGCCGCAAACTCCCGCAAGAGCTGGTCGCCAACGGCATGGCCATACGTGTCGTTGACCAGCTTGAAACGGTCCAGATCGAAAAACATCACGGCCAGTTTTTCTTTGCGGCGGCTCGCCTCGACAATCGCCATTTCCAGGCGATCCATGAACAGGTTGCGATTGGGCAGCCTGGTCAACAAATCGTGCAAGGCCTGAAAGGCAATTGTTTCTTCTGCGCGCTTGCGCTCTGAAATGTCGCGGGCCACGCCAGCTGTGCCCAGAAAGCGTCCTGTCTGCCCGCTATCCTGGGACTCATACACGCCCTGGGTACTGAGGATGACCGTAATCTCGCTGCCGCTGCTGGCCTTGGGCGATACCGGGTTGACGCGAAAGCGCACTTCCTTGTTGCTGGTGGCGCGCAGGCCAACACGCCGTTCCTTGAACGCATATTGCACATGTAGGTAGTCGCGCGGGTCGACGATCAGCGAATAGTGCTTGCCGATCAACTCATCGGCCTCGTACCCCAGCAGGCTGTATACGCGGCTGTTCATGAAGGTAAAAACACCTTCTCGGTTGAGCGTAAAGATGATGTCGGGGGACTGCTCCACCAGAAATCGGTGCAAACGTTCCGAGTGCTTGAGCTGCGCCGAGATGATGGCGTGCTCTTTGTCCCGCTGCCGGTGATTCAAAGCACGCTCGACCGCCAGCAACATATCGTCCGGATCACAATCCTTGCGCAAAAACTCAAAAGCCCGGTAGCGCAAGGCATGGATTGCGGAATTGATGGATTTGTCAGCGCTGAAGACAATCACAGTGGTGTTGATCTTGTTGGCGGTCAACCACTCCATGATCTCCAGCCCCGAAATGTCCGGCAGCTTCAAATCCAGGATCACCAGATCGATTTTTCCCTCTTTGAGCTTGGACAAGGCTTCTTTCCCATTCTCGGCCTCCTCAATGACCCGCTGCTCATGGGCCAGCAAGGTTTTGTAGGCGGTTCGAAAGCGTGCTTCGTCGTCAACAATCAAGAGATGGCAGCCTGCCTCCAGATTTTGAGGGCTGTCGGGAACGCCCAGGATGCTGATGGCATTCATGTGTGTGCGCTCTCCGGTATGAATTTTGGAACCAGTAGTTCTATGCAGGTCCCCGTTCCCGGCTGGCTGCGGCAGGTGATCAAAATCCCTTCCTGCTTTGCAAGGCGCCCCACCAGTGACAGCCCCAATCCACGCGTTTGTGTCGTGGAAACGGCTGCAGGCTCGTACAGGGTGCGGATTTTCTTTTCGCTGATGCCAGGACCCGTGTCATCAATCCGAAGCTGCGCGTAATGGGTGCCCCCGTGCACCACACCGTCAATCAGGGCAATTTTGACCAGCTCGCCCGCCTCCAATGCCTCTGATGCGTTCTTCCAGAGATTGAGCACAATCTGCTTGAAACTGTCGCGCCCCACAGAGGCAAGGATTTCAACCGTGGGAAATTGCTTTTCAACCCGGATGCCTTTTTGTTTGAATAGGGGATCCGCATAGAGGGCCAGAAAATCGCTCAGCACGCCCGCCAGATCAATGCTCTGGCTTGACGCGTGCTGGGCTTGGCCATCGGCCATTTTCCCGACGATAGCGGCAACACGGTCAATTTCTTCAGTCAGGATTCCCAGTTCCTGGCGAATGCCGTCTTCAGGCAGCTTGCGCTCCAGAATCTTCAAATAGCTCTTGATGATGCCGAGCGGATTGCCTGCTTCGTGAACGACCTGGCGCGCCTGGCGGGTAAATTGCTGGCTCCGCTCCTCCTCGGCCTGCTGTCGCTGTTGCTCGGCCATCAGCACAACATCCAGACTCAAGGCAGCAATTTTTCCAAAATGGCTCAACCACGGAATGCGCCCCTGCAGGCCTGCGTATTGCGGGGAAGACAGACCGCAGAGGATGACGCCCACCGTCCGCTGGCGGGCCACCATCGGTATACACAACAGGCCATCCGGAGAGAGCACGCACCAATTGCCGGTCCAGCAAAGCCAACGGCTGGGTGCTGGCAAACGATGCTCTGACTTGGCGATCAGCGACAGCGGCCGCCGCCAGACATCCTGCGGGAGCCAAAGGGATTGAGAGTTGGCGAAAAAGCGAGGGTTGGTCGTCCACCCCGTCGCCCGTCAAGACGGCACCTGAAGCATCAACCAGCAAGATGGCCATGCTTGGCAGCTCAAACAGAATGCGCGCAGACTCTCGCAGCGCCAGCAGCACCTCATTGACGTTGCCAAGTTGCAGCAAATCCTGCTGCAGCGGTTGCAGCAAGGCCATGCCGCCCACCATCACTGACAACTCGCTATCGGCAGGGCTGAGCGCCATGAAGGGGGCACTACTGGTCGCGGGCACCTGCTGGATGGCACGCTGGGGAAATTCCGCAGCCACCGCAATCCCCATGGCCTCCGCAAGCTGCCGGGTGCGCTCTACCGCACGTACTCGCGTCACGACCAAGGCCACGGGGTCGATGGCAAGCGCGGTGCGCTCGATCAGTGCCCCGTATTCGTTCGCGTCCTCCTCCAGCGGAGTGAGTGCCTGCGCGAGCCACACGGCTTGCGGCAACGCTGTCGCTGCGGCTATCTCAGTGGCACGGGCATGGTGAAACGCAATGCCATCGGCCAGCACCGAATCCAGCCCCCAATGAGCGATCAGCCACGCCCCGACCTCACCGTGTGTCGTACCAAAAAGCTGTTCCTCATCGGCAGTCAGCAAAGGGTGTGCCGATACATTAGCCAGAAATTGGCGATAGGGGTCGCCGAGGGCCTGCAGCAAGATCAATTCACCGATGTCGTGCAGCAGACCGGATAGATAAGCGTCGTCCGGGTTTTTCAAGCCGGCCTGCTCGGCAATGCCCCGTGCAAGCTCCCCTACCAGCAGTGAATGGCACCAGAAATCCGCCACTTCGGCCGATGAAAGCCGGTTGTCTTTGTCAAACAGTCTTTGTATGGACAGGCACGTGACTAAAGCGCGCACCAGTCGAATACCGATGGAAGTGAGGCAGTCCTCAATCGTTGTGAGTTCTTTCGTTCGCCGCAGCGCAGGCGAATTGGCGACCGAAAGGATGCGGCTCGTCAAGCCAGGGTCCTGGCTGACAATCTGCGCCAAATCAGCAATGGAAGATGCCTCATCCTCCATGGCCCGCATCAGATGCACCAAGACTTCAGGTGGCGACGGGATCCTCCCGGTTGCTACGAACTCCCGAACGACATCTGGTAGTCGATGCATGGTTGTAATTGCTTTGATTTGTGGTTGTGTCAAATACTTTATAAGTTTTTATTGATACACAAACAATAAATCGGCACAACAGCGCCTACTTGATCATCACAAACAACAACATACAGAGATATTGCATTCGAAAGCGCTTTTATCCTACATAGACGCTGTTACCTATATCGATGGGCACTAGCAGTAAGTTTTAGGCATGAGCCAGCCCACCGTTTTTTGCAACCAGGCTATACACAGCCAAAACAACCTCTACCGCTTACTGCATAAGCGCTAGCAGCTATTGTTTTCAGCGATTACTTTTGCAGCGGCCGCAACTCAAGCACATCGCCCTGTATGGAGACTTGAAACTGTCGCAAGAAATTCTGGCCTAGCAGTGCATCTTGCGCAGTGCGGCCGGTATAGCCGGTACCTACCGTCAGATTGCGCACCTGCAGCGACCCCACCTGAATGTTTTGCGCGCGCACCAGCCGCCCGATGCGCGGGCCATTCGCGGTCTGAAACTGCACCATTTGCCCACCCTCCAGCCCGGCACGCTGTGCCAAGGCATCGGTCACGGCAATCGATGAAGCACCTGTATCCACCATGAAGCGCACGGGTTGGCCGTTGATGCTGCCATCCGCGTAAAAATGGCCATCGCGCTGGCGCTGCAGTTGCAAACCGCCATTGGAGAGCACGACCGCCTCGGAAGGCTGCAGGTAACGCTCCATGGCCACATACATCACGCCCAGCGCCATCAGCCAAAACAGCGCCATACCCAAATTTAAGCGCCACAACGAGCGCCCAGTGTGCATACGGCGCATAGCTGCCTTTTCCATCATGGCACTTGTGGGGCGGCCAGGCGCCGGTGCTCACCCCCCTCCACCGTGCCAAATCGGGCATCGTTCGCTTCCCACTGGCCGCGGTAGCCACGGATGGCGTCCAAGTCCTTGCCCAAGAAGTTCCACCACATGGTCACTTGCTCGGCAAAAGGCGTACCACCCACCAACAGCAAGCACGTGCCAGCTTGTAGTTGCAGCGCAATTTGCAAGCGGCCAGGCGCCAAATAAGCCAGCTCATCGTGAACGAAAGCTTGGCCGTCCAGCGTAAAGCCGCCAGTCAAAGCCACCAGCCCATATTCAAAGTCTGCCTGCAGTTCCAGCGCTAGCGCTGCGCCCGCATCGGCGCGCACGTCCAAGCCAATCAATGGCGAATGCAGCTCAGTCGGAGCGATATGTGCGCCATAGCTACCGGCCATCAGCGACCATACACACCCCTGCGCTTGCCACTGCGGCACCTGCGCGTAGTGCGCAAATGCGGGCGGTTGATCGGCCACCGCATCAGGCAAGGCAATCCACAACTGTGCAGCGTGGATGCGGCCACCGGGTGTCACAGAATCTTCGGTGTGCGAGATGCCGTAGCCTGCCGTCATCAAATTGACCTGCTGCGGACGCACAATTTGCGCAGAACCTAAGCTGTCTCGGTGCATGACTTCGCCTTCCATCATCCACGTGAAGGTCTGCAGGCGGGTGTGCGGATGTGCACCTACGTGCATGCCCCCGCCTTGCGGGAACTGCAGCGGCCCCAAATGGTCCAGAAAACACCATGCGCCAATCATGCGCCGCGCTTTCGTGGGCAAAAGGCGGGCAATCTCCACCCCCTCCCCCAAGCTGCCTTTGCGGGCGGTAATGCGTTGCACTGCAGGAAAAGTGGGCTCAGACATGCAGTTCTCCTTGGGGGGGGGATCGTAGGTCGCTGACTGCGAATCTACCGCAGCATCTGGCAGGCCAGTGCCCGCACTGCTGCGGCCGAAAGGTCATTGGCTGGCAGGCTCTGGCGCTGGGGCCATTGTGTGAAATGCTTGGACTGCGAACGCTCGTACTGCGGGTCGTAGTGCAAGCGCATGAGCTCTTCAAACAAGGCGGGCAAATCGCCCTCGCGGGCCCACGCTTGCCAGCGGGCAATCGTTTCGTTGCCCTGAATCTCTTTCAGAAAACCCAGCCGCTCGCACAGGCTCTCTACATCATCCCCCAGGTAGGCATAGTCGCGCAGCAAATATTCCAACCGCGCCTGTGGTGTGGCATCAATTTCCACCACGGCAGATTTGCGCATGTGCTGCACCAGTTGCAAGGGCAGTGCGATACGGCCAATCTTGGGGCTTTCTCCTTCGATAAACACGGGTTGGCTTACATCCAGCGCTTTCAGCTCTTGCGCCAGCAAGGTATCGAAGTGCTTCTGGCTGGGCTGGGCAATACCCGGCAGCCCCCCGAGCAATGAACCCTTGTGGCGCGCCAGCCCTTCCAAGTCCAGCACTTGTGCGCCTTGCTCCTTCAACGCGTGCAGGACCCGGGTTTTGGCACTGCCCGTAGCACCGCACAGCACGCGCAGCTGCAATTGCGGCACGATGGCCTCTGTCACTTCCAGCACATGGTGGCGAAATGCCTTGTAACCGCCTGCCAATTGCTGCGCGTCCCAGCCCACCAAGCGCAGCCACGTCACCATGGAGCCGCTGCGCAAACCGCCACGCCAGCAATAGACCAAAGGTTTCCAGTTCGCAGGTTTGTCCGCAAAACTGGTGTGCAAATGCTTGGCCAAATTGGCTGCCACCATGGCGGCCCCGAGACGTTTGGCTTCAAACGGACTGACTTGCTTATAGATAGTGCCAATCGTGACGCGCTCTTCGTTACTAAGCACAGGGCAATTGATGGCACCCGGAATGCGGTCTAGTTCAAACTCTGCGGGGGTGCGGGCGTCAATGATGCAGTCGTACTGCGCAATATCAGTAACGCGAACGGGTTGGCGGTGGGACATGAAAATTCAACAGTGCTTATGCGGGCGCTCAGGCTCGACAGTCTTTTCCACAGCGTAGTGTGTGGATACCAGGCAAGGATGGTCGAGCCTCGACACGCCTCCGCCGCAGCAGAGAACCTTGATGACAAGGTATGAATTGTCACCGTTCTCGCCTGCTCCTGCAGAGCACACAGCAGCAGTGGTAGTGCAGGTGTTGTCTTACATCCGACTGCGAGGGTTTGCAGCGGTATAGACATTCATAATCTATGCAACCATATGCATACATTCCCCGTCAGCCTTCATCGGTTAAAGACTGGAATGTAGGTCTTGTATGAGACACATAACTAGAATCCTACCTACAAGCGTCAAGTTTTAAAAAGGTAACCCCATGGTGCAACTATCCAGACGCCAGTTCATGCAAGTGACTGGTTCGAGTCTGGCGGCATCCAGCTTGGCAGTGATGGGCTTCTCGCCCACCGCCGCTCTTGCTGAAGTACGCCAGTTCAAGCTGGCCGCTACCACCGTCACACGGCAGACATGCACGTACTGCTCGGTCGGTTGCGGTCTTTTGATGTATTCGTACAGCGACGGCGCCAAGAACGCCAAGCTGTCCGTCATGCACGTTGAAGGCGACCCAGATCACCCTGTTAACCGCGGCACACTGTGCCCCAAGGGTGCTTCGCTGCTCGACTTCGTGCACAGCCCCAACCGCCTCAAATACCCCGAGTACCGCGCTCCTGGCTCCACCGAGTGGAAGCGCATGTCTTGGGACGAAGCCTTGGACCGTATCGCCAAACTTCTGAAAGAAGACCGCGACGCCAACTTCGTTGAGAAGAATGAAAAGGGCCAAACGGTTAACCGTTGGCTCACCACCGGTATGCTGGCTGCTTCGGCTTCCAGCAACGAAGCCGGTTACGTCACACACAAGGTAGCCCGTTCCTGGGGTCTGCTGGCGCTCGATAACCAAGCACGTGTCTGACACGGCCCGACGGTGGCAGGTCTTGCCCCGACGTTTGGCCGTGGAGCCATGACCAATCACTGGGAAGACATCAAGAATGCTGATGTGATTCTCGTGATGGGTGGTAACGCAGCAGAAGCTCACCCCTGTGGCTTCAAGTGGGTCACCGAAGCGAAGGAGCACAACGGTGCGCACTTCATGGTGGTCGATCCCCGTTTCAACCGTTCCGCATCGGTTGCCGATTTCTACGCCCCTATCCGTTCGGGCTCGGACATCGTATTCCTGGGCGGCATCATCAATTACTTGTTGACCAACGACAAGATCCACCATGAGTACGTGAAGAACTACACAGACTTCTCGTTCATCGTGCGTGAAGATTTTGCGTTCGACGAAGGTATCTTCTCGGGCTACAACCCCGAAACTCGCACTTACGACAAATCGTCGTGGGATTACGAGTTGGGTGAAGATGGCTTTGTGAAGGTTGACCCCACGCTGCAGCATCCCCGCTGCGTGTACCAGTGGCTCAAGCGCCACTACGCAAGCTACACCCCCGAAAAGGTGGAAAGCATCTGCGGTACACCCAAGGCAAAGTTCCTGCACGTTGCAGAGCAATTCGCATCGACCGCAGTTGCTGGCCGTGTTGCGACCATCATGTATGCCCTGGGCTGGACTCAGCACACCACCGGCGCACAGATGCTGCGTACAGGTGCCATGATTCAGCTGCTGTGCGGCAACATCGGCGTGGCGGGCGGCGGGATGAACGCATTGCGCGGTCACTCCAACATCCAAGGTCTGACTGACTTGGGCATCTTGTCTGCTTCGTTACCAGGTTACCTGTCGCTGCCCAACGAAAGCGAGCAAGAGTACGAGAAGTACATTGGTGCGCGTACACCCAAGATGCTGCGCCCAGGCCAGATGAACTATTGGGCTAATACGCCCAAGTTCCACGTGAGCCTGATGAAAGCATGGTGGGGTCCTGCTGCGACTGCCGAAAACAACTGGGCTTATGACTATCTGCCCAAGTTGGACAAGCAGTACGACATGCTGCAGATCACCGACATGATGGTGCAAGGCAAGGTCAATGGTTACATTGCCCAAGGCTTTAACCCATTGGCGTCGCTGGCCAACTCGAACAACGTTCGCAATGGCTTGAGCAAGCTGAAGTTCTTGGTCGTGATGGATCCGCTGGTTACAGAAACTTCCGAGTTCTGGAAGAACCACGGCGAATTCAACGACGTAGACAGCGCTTCGATTCAAACCGAAGTATTCCGCCTGCCCACTACCTGCTTCGCTGAAGAAGACGGCGCAGTCGTGAGCTCCTCACGCGTGCTGCAATGGCACTGGAAGGCTTCGGACGCTCCGGGCGAAGCCAAGACCGACATTGCGATCATGTCTGGTCTGCACCTGCGCATGAAGAAGATGTACGAAAAGGACGGCGGCAAGTTCCCCGACCCTATCGTCAACCTCTACTGGCCTTATGCACAGGCAGCACACCCAACCTCCGAGGAAATTGCCAAGGAGTACAACGGTCGTGCATTGGCAGATATCAAGGACGCCAATGGCAACGTCATCCGCAAGGCTGGCGAGCAACTGGGCGGTTTTGGTGAGATGCGTGATGACGGCACTACCTTGGGTGGTTGCTGGATCTGGGCTGGTAGCTGGACTTCGTCGGGCAATCAGATGGCTCGTCGCGACAACAGCGACCCCACCGGCATTGGCAATACCCTGAACTGGGCTTGGGCATGGCCTGCCAACCGCCGCATCCTGTACAACCGTGCATCGTGCGACCGTCAGGGCAATCCGTTTAACCCCAACCGTGTGCTGATCAAGTGGGATGGCAAGAAGTGGGCTGGCGCTGACGTGCCAGACGTGGCGGTGGGTCTGGACCCAGAAGTCATCAACCCCTTCATCATGAACCCCGAAGGCGTGGCTCGCTTCTTTGCTCGCAAGGGCATGAACGAAGGTCCGTTCCCTACGCACTACGAAGCGTTCGACAACCCATTGGGCTACAACCCGATGTACCCCGAGAACAAGCTGGCGGTGATCAACCCCGCCGCACGTATCTTGGAGTCGACCAAGGGTACCGCTGGCGATCCGAAGGACTACCCACACGTGGGTACTACTTATCGCCTGACCGAGCACTTCCACTACTGGACCAAGCACGTTCAGCTGAACAACATCATTCAGCCTGAACAGTTTGTGGAAATTGGTGAAGCGCTGGCCAAGGAGCTGGGCATTGAGACCGGCCAAAAGGTCAAGGTCTCGTCCAAGCGCGGCTTCGTGAAGGCAGCGGCTGTGGTGACTAAGCGCATCAAGCCCATGCAGATCGACGGCAAGACCATCCACCACGTGGGTATCCCCATCCACTGGGGCTTCTCGACGACAGGTCGCAAGGGCTATATGGCCAACAACCTGACGGCATCGATTGGCGATGGCAACAGCAACACCCCTGAGTCCAAGACCTTCTTGGTCAAGGTCGAGAAGGCATAAGGAGGAATAGCTGATGTCTTCAACCATGTCTCTCGATATCAAGCGTCGTTCTGCAACAACCACGCCTTCGCCGAGCGCACGCGGCGCGCACAGCGGAGAAGTGGCCAAATTGATCGACGTCTCTAAATGCATTGGCTGCAAGGCTTGCCAAACAGCATGCATGGAGTGGAACGATCTGCGTGACGAAGTCGGCACATTGGCTGCCGGCGTGTATGACAATCCAACCGACCTCACGGCCGATTCTTGGACTGTCATGCGCTTCGCGGAATACGAAAACGAAGCCACAGGCAACTTGGAATGGCTGATCCGCAAGGACGGCTGTATGCACTGTGAAGACCCAGGTTGCCTGAAGGCCTGCCCATCGCCCGGTGCGATCGTGCAGTACGCCAACGGCATCGTGGACTTCCAGCAAGACCAGTGTGTGGGCTGCGGTTACTGCGTGACCGGCTGCCCATTCAACATTCCACGTATTTCCAAGAAGGACAACAAGGCGTACAAGTGCACCTTGTGTTCGGATCGCGTGGCTGTGGGCCGTGAACCTGCTTGCGTAAAGACTTGCCCCACCGGCGCCATCATGTTTGGCACCAAGAAGGCGATGCACGAGCAAGCAGAGCGCCGCATTGGCGATCTGCAAAAGCGTGGCTACGCCAATGCTGGTTTGTACGACCCTGCCGCTGTGGGTGGCACACACGTCATGTATGTGCTGCACCACGCTGACAAGCCTTCTCTCTACAAGGGCCTGCCCGACGATCCCAAGATCAGTCCTATGGTTTCTCTGTGGAAGGGTGTTGCCAAGCCTTTGGCTATGGCAGCTTTGGGCGCAGCCGCTGTTGGCAGCTTGTTCCACTACATCACCAAGGGCCCGAACGAAGTGTCCAAGGACTTGGAAGATGAAATGGACCGCAAGGACGCCGAAGCCGAGAAGAAGGAGAACGGCCAATGAAACGCAATCCACGCGACCTCGTGCGCTATAACGCATCGGAACGCGCCAACCACTGGGTGGTAGGCATTTGCTTCATCTTGCTGGCTTTGTCTGGCTTGGCGTTCTTCCACCCCGCCTTCTTTCCGCTGACTCAGCTGTTCGGTGGCGGCCCCTGGACCCGCATCCTGCACCCCTACATTGGTGTTGTGATGGCGGTGTTCTTCATCATCATGGCGTTCCGCTTCTGGCGCTTGAACGTGATTGAGCCGCGCGATATCGAGTGGCTCAAGAACGTGAACAAGATGATTGATGGCGACGACCACGACATGCCTGAACAAGGCAAGTACAACGGCGGTCAAAAGCTGTTGTTCTGGGGCTTGGTCATCGGCATGGCCTTGATCACCATCTCGGGCTTTGTGATGTGGCGCGCTTGGTGGAATCTGCCCGTGGACATGGTCCGCGTAGCTTCTACCCTGCACGCTATCGCAGCCGTGTGGATGATTGGTCTGATCATCATGCACGTCTATGCGGCTATTTGGACCCGCGGCACCGTGCGCGCAATGATGTATGGCACAGTGACCCGTGCTTGGGCCAAGCAACATCACCGCGGCTGGTATCGCAAGGTAACTGGCGACAACGACTGAGCCAGACGACTGATCGAAAAATAGAAGTCACTTAGACGCTTGTTGATTACCGCCGGACGCCCCAAGCTGGGCGTACCGGCGGTTTCAATTTAGGGATTCCTTTTATGCAACAACGCATTCTTCAACCCGGCGAAATCGAAGCGCTGGACAAGACCTCTTTCCCGCGCATTCTGCTGCCTCAAGTGGGCAGTTTGTTTACCGAGCGTGCGGCGCGCCTGCGCCAACTCTCTGAGGGCAACCCGATTGCGGACTACCTGCAATTTGCCGCCAAAATCGTGGATGCTCAGCATGCAGCGCAAGCATCGGTAACGCTGCAGCCACTGGACACCAGCACCATGGAGCGCGCGCAGCAGTTCTCCATGCCCCTGCTGCCAGCAGCCGAGCACATTGACCCCGCTTGGCACCAGGTGCTCGATGCCATGCTGGACACCCTGGCTGGCAACGCAGGCTTGCCAGAGCCGCTGCAGCCCCTGATTACCTCTTTGCGTGAGCTGGCCAAGGAAGAGCGCGACGAAATCGCCACCCGCCTGCTGCAAAAAGAGGTAGCGGCCCGCCACATCGGCATGGCGCCATTCATCATGGCGGCCTTGCAAGTGACCTACGCCAAGCGTGCGGCAGCGCTGAATGCGGCGGACGTTCCTTACACAGACCCTGCATCCATCTGCCCCGTCTGCGCCAGCGAGCCTGTGGCAAGCGTGCTGCGCATTGGCGGCAAGGCCAATGGCCACCGCTACCTGCACTGCGGTACCTGCTGCACCGAATGGCACATGGTGCGCGTGAAATGCTCACACTGCGAATCCACCAAGGGCATCCAGTACGAAACCATCGACGGTGGCAACGATGCCATCACGGCGGAAACCTGCGATGAATGCGGCACCTACCGCAAGATCGTCAACCAGGAAAAAGACCCGATGGCCGAGCCTCTGGCCGACGATCTGGCAAGCCTGATGCTGGATTTGTTGATGAGTGAGAACACCAAGTTCAAGCGCTCCAGCGCCAACCCCCTGCTGTTTGTTGCTGTGGCGGAAGAGCAAGCGGAAAGCCAAAATCAAGGCTTGGTAGACCCTGCGGCACAATAAACGCTGCCACTTGCCGAAAGGCCGCTGCGGCGGCCTTTCTTTATTGGTTTTTGAAAAAGAGTTGCTACCTTGAATACTGCCGCACCGCGTCTACCCTCCGTGGACAAACTGCTTCAACACCCCGTCTTGCAAGGCTTGCAGACTGAATTTGGTCGCACCAGTGTGACCGATGCAGTGCGGCAAGTTTTAGACGGCCTGCGCCCCCAACTGCGCGAAGGCAGCTTGCAAGCTGCACAGGTTGAAGAAACCGCTTTGACCCAAGCCGTGCACGAGCGCCTGACAGCGCGTTTTGCCCTACGCCTGAAAACCGTGTTCAACCTCACAGGAACGGTGCTGCACACCAACCTGGGCCGTGCCCTGCTGCCGCAGGAGGCCGTGGATGCGGTGGTCGAAGCCCTCACCAACCCCGCCAACCTCGAATACGACCTGGCCACTGGTGGCCGTGGCGACCGCGATGATCTGGTCGAGCAACTGATTTGCGAACTGACGGGAGCAGAGGCTGCCACCATCGTCAACAACAATGCAGCGGCGGTGCTGCTGGCGCTGTCTACCCTGGCAACGGGCAAAGAGGTGGTGGTCTCGCGCGGAGAGCTGGTGGAAATTGGCGGCGCTTTCCGCATTCCCGACATCATGAAACGTGCAGGCTGCCAGCTGGTAGAAGTAGGCACCACCAACCGCACCCACGCCAAAGACTATGCCGAGGCGGTGACCGAGCACACGGCCCTGCTCATGAAGGTGCACACCAGCAACTACGAAGTGGTGGGCTTTACCAAGGCCGTGTCCGACGCCGAAGTCACCGCCATGGCCCATGCCCGTGGCCTGCCCATGATGGTGGATCTGGGCAGCGGCACCTTGGTCGATCTGCGCGACTGGGGTCTGCCCCATGAGGTCACCGTACGCGAAACCGTGGATGCGGGGGCGGACATCGTCACCTTCAGCGGCGACAAGCTGCTGGGGGGCCCGCAGGCAGGCATCATCGTCGGGCGCAAAGAGCTGATCGCCAAAATCAAAAAAAACCCCATGAAGCGTGCCCTGCGCGTGGGCAAGCTCACGCTGGCAGCGCTGGAGCCCACGCTGCGCCTGTACCTGCACCCCGAAAAACTGGCCCAGCGCCTGACCACGTTGCGCCTGTTTACCCGCCCCACAGCCGATATGCAGGCCCAAGCCGAACATTTGGCCCCCCAACTGCAAGCGGTGCTGGGCAACACGTGGGTGGTGGAGACTGCCGCCATGCACAGCCAGATTGGCAGCGGCGCCCTGCCCGTGGAAAGCCTGCCCAGCTACGGCCTCAAAATTCACCCAGCCAGCGGCAAGCAAGCCGGCCGCCAGCTCACCCAACTGGAAGCACGCCTGCGCGCCCTGCCCCGCGCCGTGATCGGCCGCTTGCACGACGACGCGCTGTGGCTGGATCTGCGCTGCCTGGAAGCCGCCATGCAGCCGCAGTTTGAGCAGCAGCTGCCCGCGCTTAAAACATCAAATTCATAGCTATCAGCGCTTGCTGCGTAAGCGCTAGAGGCTAATTTGACCCGTATTTTTCAAGACTGACCAGGAAATGTTTGCATGATCATCGGTACCGCCGGACACATTGACCACGGCAAAACCACCTTGGTACGCGCCCTCACGGGCGTGGAAACTGACCGCCTGAAAGAAGAGAAGGCACGCGGCATCTCGATTGAGCTGGGCTACGCCTACGCGCCCCTGCCCAATGGCGATGTCATGGGCATCATTGATGTGCCCGGTCACGAGCGTTTTGTCCACACCATGGCCGCAGGCGCTGTGGGCATTGATCACGCCTTGCTGGTGGTGGCTGCCGATGACGGCGTCATGCCGCAAACGCTGGAACATTTGGAAATCCTGCAACTACTGGGCGTCAAAAAAGGCACGGTAGCCCTGACCAAGGTTGACCGTGTATTGCCCGAGCGGGTGCAAGAGGTCAAGCTGGAGATTGCCGCCATCTTGTCGGTGTCCTCGCTGCATGACAGCCCTATTTTTGAAACTGCCGCCAGCCAGCCCGGCGACGCCGGTGTGCAAGCCTTGCGCGAGTACCTGCAGGTGCAAGCGCAAATGATGCCCGCGCGCGCGCAAGACGGTCTGTTCCGCCTGGCGGTAGACCGTGTCTTCACCTTGCCCGGCCAAGGTACGGTGGTCACCGGCACAGTGTTCAACGGCAAGGTCAGCGTGGGAGACAACTTGGTGCACTCTGGCAGCGGCCAAGCGGTGCGCGTGCGGAGCATTCACGCACAAAACCAGGCTGCCGACATCGGCGTGGCAGGCCAGCGCTGCGCGCTGAACCTGGCAGGCATTGCCAAGGAAGACATCATCCGCGGCGACTGGATTGCCGACGCCCGGGTGCTACAAGCCAGCGACCGTATCGATATTCGCCTGCACCTGCTGGCCGAAGCGCCATCCATGCAGCAATGGACGCCTGTGCACGTCCACATCGGCACCCAGCGCTGCACCGCCCACGTCGCACTGCTGCAAGACAGTGCCATTGAACCCGGCACCGAAGTGGCCGCGCAACTGGTACTGGACCACCCGGTGTTCACCATCCCCGGTGACCGACTGATTCTGCGCAACGCCCAAGCCAGCCGCACCATTGCAGGGGGCATGGTGCTTGACCCCTATGCCCCAGCCCGCAAACGCCGCAGCGCTGAGCGCATGGCTTATTTGCAAGCGCTGGAATCCCTCATCACTACCGGCAGCCCAGCGGCTTTGGTCCACCACGCCAACCACGGCATCAGCCTGTCGCAACTGCAACGCCTGTCTGGGCGCGCCTTGGACAACCTCGCGCTGCCGGGCACCCAGCGCATCCCACAGCCCGACGGGGACGCGGTACTGATTGACGCCGAGCGCTGGCAGCGCCTGCAGCAGCAAGTGCTGGATACCCTGGCGCGTTTTCACGAAAAGTACCCGGACGAGCCGGGCATCAACGCCGCCCGCCTGCGCCGCATGGCGTGGCCCGGACTGATCCACCCCCAGCACGACAAACTGTGGCGCGCACTGCTCGACGAGATGCTGGCAGCACAGCAACTCACCAGCAGTGGTGCATGGCTGCACCTACCCGGCCACAGCGTGCAACTGTCGGCGCCCGAGCAGACCCTGGCCGAGCAACTGCTGCCGCGCCTGCAGGACGGTCGCTTTGATCCGCCCTGGGTGCGCGATCTGGCAGCAGACACCGGCACGGGCGAAGAGGTGGTGCGCCAGCTGCTGCGCAAGCTGGCACGCCAGGGCGACGTCTTTCAGGTCGTCAAAGACTTGTTCTACACCGCCGCCAACATGGATGAGCTGGCCCGCATCATCAAAGAGCTGGCCTGTGCCACACCCAACGGCGAAGTAGTGGCACGAGAGTTTCGCGATGCCACCGGCTTGGGCCGCAAGCGCGCTATCCAGATCATTGAGTGCTTTGACCGCCTGGGCTACACGCGCCGCGTGCGCGATGCCCACGTGCTGCGCCCCGATGCGCAGTGGCACAGCCAAGTGCAAAAAGGATGAAATTGCCCGCGCACGCAGACGGAGCATGCGCGAACAGCTACAATTTGCACCTCTTCTCAGGAAGGCAATCGTGCCCGGTGGTGCGGCCGGGCTTCAAACCCGGTGGAGGGTGTTAGCCACTCTCGGGTTGGTTCGACTCCAGCTGTCTTCCGCCACTCAAGTTACACAGACTAGTGATACATCGTCCTACTAAATCTCCTAGTGCAGGGGAAGACGATATGGCAACCGTAGAAGGGCTCCACCTGAGGGGCTCCAGATACTCTTTACTAGTCCTGATTCCTAAAGACCTACAGGCCTCATATGGCGGTAAGACCCGCGTAGTGAGGGCTCTAGGCACCAGTGATAAAGCTGAAGCAGTCCGCAAAGGGCTTCGGTTAAAAGCTGAATGGCTGGAGGAATTTGAAGCCAAGCGCAAGGCACTCAATCCCCAGACGTTGGAGCGGCTAACTCCTGAGTTGGTCCAGTTGATTTCAGCTGAGGCACGAAGGGGCATCCTTCAAAGAGATCAAGCCATGCGCGATGGTCACGATGGCGCCTTTAAGGCTCTTCGGGTTGGAATACATAAAGCTGAAGAACGAAGGCAAGCACTCCTTCGCCAAGGGTTTATTCCACCACGCCCACATCCCTCTTGGCCTAAGCCTGAAGAGCTACCCGACTTAGTACCCCTTGGAGGAATCTCAGAGTGGGAGGCTGATGTCGTATCTGACATAAACACTTATAGGCTTGAAGAAGCTCGTAAGAACCTAGCTCGAGGAAACCTGCTGTACTTCCTACCACTCCTCCAATGGGATGCTGAAGCTATCGGCTTCACTGTTTCGGCTGCAACTGAAGGCTTGGAGGAGGCTCTCAGGAGTTACAGCAACGCCTACATACAAGCACTTCAGGACACTACTCTCAGGGATGTTGGAGAAGTCATAACAACTCCACCTGTAAAGGCTATTACTGGACGCACCGGAAGTCATATCCATAGGGTCTCCCCTGAAGCTACAACTGCTGTTGATGAACAATCCACAGTGAATGGACAAGCACTCCATGACATCTATGCGCAGTGGCTTAAGGCATCCCAAAAGACCAAGGACACGGCTCAGGCCTGCCTACGAGCCCTTACTGGCGCGGAAGAATGTTTGGGCTCGCCCCTGCATATCCAGCAGATCACAAGAGCCCAAGGCAACACCTTTAAGGCGTGGCTACAGGCCCCCGAGAGGGGCATTAGCCTAAAGACAGCCAAGGATCGGTTGATGTATGTGAATACGCTGCTGAGGTTTGCATGTGTGGAGCTAGAGATCATTCCCAAGAACCCTTGGCAAGGCCTTGCTATAGAGATCCCAAAGACTGTCACACGGAAACCATGGAAGGATGACGAACTACACAAGCTATTCAGCCAACCCCTATTCCAAGCGTATGAGATACCCGCTGTTGATTTCCACGCAGAA